>JAFUST010000016.1 GCA_017467535.1 Prevotella sp.
ACGCGGTCCACCAGACGACTGGTAAGGATTTCTGAGTCAGAGGCTTTGCCTTCGCGCTTGGTGAATCCGCCGGGGAAACGGCCTGCGGCACTGTACTGTTCACGATAGTCTACCTGCAAAGGCATGAAATCGGTTCCGGGAACTGCATCTTTTGCGGCACAAACGGTGGCGAGAAGCACGGTGTTGTTCATGCGCAGAACAACGCTTCCGTCGGTCTGTTTTGCCACTTTCCCGGTTTCAATGGTGATGGTTCTGCCATCAGCCAATTGAAGGGTCTTTGTAATTACGTTCATCTTGGTTTTAAAACATCTAATAAAATAAGAAAATTTGCAAAATGCGGGCGCAAAGGTACTCATTATTATATAAATAAAAGAATAAAGGCGCAATATTTACTATTTTTTATGATTTATTTTTTGTACCTTTGCCATCAAAAGATGGCCAAGTTGCTCACGCTCGACAAAAAAAAGAAAGGTTTTCTTTGTTTTTGTTCTCGCTAAATCGTAACTTTGCACCCAGAATTAGAAAACAACCATATCATGATATGAAAAAAACAGCACTGATAGCACTTGTCGCCCTCTGCTTGACAGCCTGCGACAACGAAGGGAACACCTTCACCGTGAAGGGCACCATAGAGGGTGCCCAAGACAAAACCCTCTGCCTGCAGAACAAGACACTGGGGGGAACCGTGATGCTGGACAGCGTGAAACTGGGCGAAGACGGCTGCTTCGAGTTCCGTGCCAAGGCTCCTGCCACCCCTGACTTCTACCAACTGACGCTGGAGGGACAGAGCATCAACTTTAGCATCGACTCCACGGAAACCGTCACCATCACGGCCCAGAGCAGGGGCATGGGTGCCAACTATGAAGTAAGCGGCTCGGAAAACTGTGAGAAGATCCGCCAACTGGCCCTTAAGCAGCAGGCATTGCAGCAGGGAGTGCAGACCCTGTTTGGTAGCGGACTGGGCCGCGAGGAAATCGGCGACTCGCTGAACCGGATGGTGCAGCATTTCAAGGAGGACATCACCTTCAACTACATCTACGCGTCTCCCTCGTCGGCCTACGCCTACTATGCATTGTTTCTCACGCTGGGTGGTCAGAACATCTACGACCGCCAGAACCCCGAAGACCTGAAGGTCTTTGCTGCCGTAGCCACCAGTTGGGATACGTTCTATCCTGAGTCTGACCGCGCCAAGCATCTGCACAACACCGCCATGAAAGGCCTGACGGACAATCGCATCGCTACGGCTCGCCAGCAGGTGGCCATCGATGAGAGCAGAATAGTGGATAGTGGCGTGCTCGACTTGGAACTGCCCGACGCCACGGGCCATATCCGCACGCTGACCGAACTGAAAGGACGGGTAGTGCTGCTCGACTTCCACGCCTTCGGCATGAAGGAGTCGGCAGCCCGTATTCTGGAGATGCGCGAACTATACAGCAAGTACCATCCGCAAGGCCTGGAAATCTATCAGGTGTCTATCGATGCCGATGAGCACCTGTGGAAACAGGCTACACAAGCCCTGCCCTGGATCTGCGTCTATGACCCCACAGGCCAGTCGGCCCTGAGATACAATGTGCAGGCCGTACCCGAATACTTCCTTATTGATCGCAACAATACGCTACAGAAGCGCTCGTCGCAAATTGATGACCTGGAAAAGACCATCAAGGGGTACCTGTGAAGGGATCATGCCCCTTTCCGCCTGGAGAGGGAGACAGACAGCCTGTACTGGCTGTGCGCCACTGCGGAGGGATTATCGGTGGGGAGGCACAAAGACGATTGGCGACTACCTTATCCCGTTTACCGCTTCGAGACTGGCGATGTGGACGGCGATGGCTGCACCGACGCCATCGTAGGCGTGATTAAAGGTACTCGTTTCTACCCCGAGGCGGCTCGGCGCATCTTCATCTTCAAATCCGTCGACGGAAAGGTGCGCCCCCTGTGGCTGGGTTCCCGACTGGGCGGCACGCTGGTCGACTTCCGCTACACGGACGGTAGGATCAGAGCCCTGGAGACCGATGGAATCGGCCATTTTGGCGTCGCCGACTACTGCTGGAACGACTTCGGGATGGTGTTCGACCGACTGCTCATCAAGGATGTTGACCAAGAGACAGCAAAACTATATTTTTAACCTATGAAAAAGATAGCACTACTACTCATCACCGTACTGCTGGCGGCCTGCGTCCCCACGACACAACAGCCCCTGGCCGTGACATCGCTCGACGTGGAGAGCCTCAACAAGGACATCGACCTGGAGATGGACATCTCGCACCTGCGATTGAGCGACCTGAACATCCTGCGTAACGCTTTTGCCGCCCAAAAGGGCTACCCCTTCCGCGACTCCTATCTGCGCTGCGTCTATGGGTCCACCACGTGGTACGACTCGCTGATGTGGGCCTTCGACGACTCGGAGCAGTATTTCGACCAAGTGGAATACGACGAGTCAAAGGGCTATCGCGACAACTACTACGGCAGCATCAAGCCCGAGGCGATGGCCGTCACGCCGGAGCAACAGGCCTTCATCGACCGCATCGACCAGCGTATCGAGGAACTGCGGGCCCGGAACTTCAAGCCTGCCAGCGGTCGGGTGAACATGGAGAACATCGTCAATCCAGCCCTCATGGACTCGATGGACACTCGCCTCTACGAGATGCTGGGCAACAACGGCTTTGCCATCGTGCCGGCCCGCCATCAGCAGTTGTTCCATGTCTACGAGCAGAACGACTACCACGAGTTCCCTTCGTTCGTCACCACCGACCTCTATCTGCAACTCTATCACCTCTATTTCGACTGTATGCTGCGCGAACTGGAGGAGCACCGCCTGGACTCGCTGACCTATCTGCTCTGCATGAACGGCTTCGAACAGATGAAGTCGCTGGCCCGGACTGACGATGCCGAGGTCAAGGAGGCGGCCCTGTGGCTGAAGGACTATTTTGCCGTGGCCCTCAATCTGGACAGCATCCCCGCCATCATCGACAGCCCTGCCGCCCGTCAGGAAGTGAGGAACATCCTCGCGAGCACCGACAACCAGTCGGAGTTCTTGGGCTATCGCGAGGCGAAGTTCGCCTACAGCCTGTTCAAGCCCCGCGGCCACTACACCCGCAACGCCCGACTGCAGCAATATTTCCGCACCATGATGTGGTTGCAGACGGTGCCCTTCCGCACCGACGACAGCGCCCAACTGGGCCGGGCCGTCCTGCTGTCGCAATGGCTCAACCGCAACGACGAGGCCAGGAAACTATATGAAAGCATCACCGTGCCGATGACCTACCTGATGGGGCAACCCGACAATGTCAGCATCCTGCAGGTGGCAGAAATAGCCCATGAGACGGGCATCCTGAACAGCGGAGACATCGGCGACGCCGACAAGATGCAGGACCTGCGCCAGCGGGTAGAGGCCGTGGCCGAACGACAGACCCGCATCAAGCCCAAATTCAACTACTCCGGCCAGTACAAGATCAACCTCATGCCGCAGCGCTACCAGCCCGATGCCGAGGTGCTGCAGGAGATGGTCGACTACGACTCGGAGGAGACTAAGCGCGACACCCCTAAGGGGCTCGATGTCCTGGCGGCGATGGGCGTGGCTCCTGCCGAGAGGATTTTGTTCGATGAAATGGGCGAAAATGCGCGTTGGGATGGCTACGAGCCCGCACTGAACCGCATGAAACAGCGCATGGACTCCGTCGACTGGAACGAGAATGCCTCGGTGCAGTGGCTGTCGGCCCTGAAGATCGTGACGGAGAAGACACAGCAGGCGCCCTACTTCATGATGACCGACGAATGGGACCGTAAGTCACTCAATGCGGCCCTCGCCTCGTGGACCGAACTGAAGCACGACGCCATCCTCTATGCCAAGCAGCCCTTCGGGGCCGAGTGTGGCGGCGGCGGTCCCCCCGATCCTGTGGTGAAGGGCTACGTGGAGCCGAACGTGCGCTTCTGGCAGAAGACCGTCGACCTGCTGTCAGCCACCAGGACGCTGCTGGAGAAATATGGTCTGATGACCGATAAGATCCAGACGGCCAACGACCGTCTGCGCGAGGAGGCCGAGTTCCTCCTGGCCGTCAGCAAGAAGGAACTGGAGGGCAAAGTGCTGGCCGACGAGGAGTACGACCAACTGGAATACATCGGTGCCGCGTTTGAAAACATATCGCTCGACCTGCTGCGCGATGCCGAACACCAGTTGTGGGAATGGGACGACATACAGGGTCCCGACCGCAAGGTGGCTCTGGTAGCCGATGTCTACACGGCCAATGCCGACAACAATCCCAACAAGAGCATCCTCTTCGAGGCCATCGGCGATGCCGACGAGATTTATATCGTCATAGAGGTGGGCGGCTATCTCCACCTGATGCGTGGTGCCGTGTTCTCCTATCGGGAGTTCAAGCGGCCCGCGAACGACCAGCGGCTGAACGACGAAGAGTGGCAGCAGTATCTGGAGCAGCACCCCCGCGAAGGCGTACCGCAGTGGATGACTCCCATCACGGTGCCGCTGGACAATCCTCCTGTCGACAATGAGAGTGTTTTCTATAGTTCTGGCTGTTAGCCTCTCTGCCCTTGTCCAAGCCCAGAAAGTCCGCCAGTCAACCATCGTCTTCACAGGCGACATCCTGTTGGATCGGGGCGTCAGGATGGCTATTACCCGTCACGGAGCCGACCACCTCTTCTCTGGGGCGGTCGACTCTGTGTTTCGCGCGGCCAACGTGGTGGTGGGCAATCTGGAGTGCCCCGCCACCAAAGTCAAGGCTCCGGTACAGAAACTCTATATCTTCCGCGGCGAGCCCGAATGGTTGTCGGTGCTCAGGCGGCACGGCTTCACCCATCTGAATTTAGCCAACAACCACAGCATCGATCAGGGTAGGGAAGGGCTGATGGACACACGCCGCAACATTCTGAAGGCAGGCATGACCCCAGTCGGTGCCGACTCGACGATGGCAGCCGCTGCTCGGCCAGTCCTGCTGACCGATAAGCCCAGAAACGTGTGGCTGGTAGCCTCGCTGCGCCTGGCACTGGAGAACTTTGCCTATCTGGAGAACCGTCCCTGCGTCAGTCAGGAGTCCATGGATGCGCTGGTGGCCCGTGTCCGGCGGCTCAAGCAGGCCGACCCCTCAGCCGTGGTCATCGTCTCGCTTCATTGGGGCGGCGAACACACCCTCCGGCCCGTGCCCAGTCAGCGTCTGGATGCCCACCGGTTGATTCAGGCTGGTGCCGATGCCCTCGTCTGCCACCATACTCACACCTTGCAGAGCGTGGAGTATTATCATGGAAAACCTGTCTACTACAGCATCGGCAACTTTATCTTCGACCAGCAGAAACCCATCAACAGCACTGCCGCGATGGTGCAACTGACCATCACGGCAGACACTGTTGTGGCGAAGACCATCCCTGTGGACATTCGCCGATGTGTACCCTACATTAAAAACTAAGAGAATCATGCATCCATTAGACAAATTCACCTTCTGTCCCGTTTGCGGCAGCAAGGCATTCGAGATCCACAATGTGAAGAGTAAACAGTGCCGTGACTGCGGCTTCACTTACTATGCCAACCCCTCTTCGGCCACGGCCGCTTTCATCTTGAACGACAAGGATGAACTGCTGGTTGTAGTCAGAGGCAAGGAGCCGGCCAAGGGCACGCTCGACCTGCCCGGAGGCTTTGTCGACATGGACGAGACGGGCGAGGAAGGTATGATTCGCGAAATCGGCGAGGAGACCGGCCTCGCCATCGGACAGGTGCACTACCTTTTCTCCATCCCCAACCTCTATGTCTACTCCGGCATGACTATCCACACCCTCGATATGTTCTATCGGGCCAGCGTCGACAGCAGAGTGACACCGGTGGCTGCCGACGATGCCGCCGACCTCTTCTGGCTGCCTTTAGAAGAGGTGAATCCGGAGCGCTTCGGGCTCTGGAGCATCCGTCAAGGTGTCATCCGATTTCTGGCCGAATCGTTAAGAAAATAAAAAATCTTCTATATATATAAGGTGGAAGCAAACTTTTTGCGTACTTTTGCACCACCAAACGATTGAGTACAGAATTAAAGCAACAATAAAAAAGACATGCAGAAGAATTTAGTCATCGTGGAGTCGCCTGCCAAGGCCAAGACCATAGAGAAGTTCCTTGGTGCCGACTATAAGGTGATGTCCAGTTACGGACATATCCGCGACCTGAAGAAGCGTGAATTGAGTATCGACGACAAGACGCTGGAACCCGAATACGAGATTCCGGAGGAGAAGAAGAAACTGGTGAGCGACCTGCGCAGTCAGGCCCAGAAAGCCGGTCAGGTGTGGCTCGCATCCGATGAGGACCGCGAGGGAGAAGCCATCTCATGGCACCTGTGCGAGGTGCTGGGACTGGACGAACAGAAGACCAAGCGCATCGTGTTCCACGAAATCACCAAGCCGGCCATCTTGGCGGCCATCGAGCATCCGCGCACCCTGGATATGAACTTGGTGAATGCCCAGCAGGCCCGCCGCGTGCTCGACCGCCTGGTAGGCTTCAAACTCTCGCCCGTCCTGTGGCGCAAGGTGAAGCCTGCCCTGTCGGCAGGACGTGTGCAGAGCGTTGCCGTCAGATTAATTGTGGAACGCGAGCGCGAGATACAGGGCTTCCAGAGCGAGACCTACTATAGCGTCAACGGCATCTTTGGCATCACCAATGCCGACGGCTCTCAGTCGGAGGTGAAAGCCACGCTGAGCACCCGCTTCAAGACGGAGCAGGAGGTGGAGCAGTTCCTCGAGCAGTGCAAGGAGAGCACCTTCACCGTGGAGTCCATCCAGAAGAAACCGCTGAAGCGTACCCCCGCGCCCCCCTTCACCACGTCGACCCTGCAGCAGGAGGCTGCCCGCAAACTGGGCTTCACCGTCACCCAGACCATGATGGTGGCCCAGCATCTGTATGAGAACGGTCTCATCACCTACATGCGTACCGACTCGGTCAACCTCTCCGGCCTCTGCATCAACGCCTCCAAGGAGGAAGTCACCCGTCTCTATGGTGCCGAGTACAGCAAGGTGCGCCAGTATCACACCAGCAGCAAGGGAGCACAGGAGGCCCACGAGGCCATCCGTCCCACCTACATGGAGAATGCCACCATCGACGGCACGTCGCAGGAGAAGCGCCTCTACGAACTCATCTGGAAGCGCACTACTGCCTCGCAGATGGCCGATGCCGAGATAGAGAAGACCACGGTCGAGATAGGGCTGACAGCCAATGGCCAAAAGCAAGCCGCTAACTTCATCGCCCAGGGCGAGGTGGTCAAGTTCGACGGCTTCCTGAAAGTCTATCGCGAGTCGGTGGACGACGATGAGGATAGCCGCGACGAGTTCGTCCACGTGCTGCCCCCGCTGAAGAAGGGTCAGGAACTGACGCGCCGCGAGATTTCCGCCATCGAGCGCACCAGCCAGGGCCCGCAGCGCTACACCGAGGCCTCGCTCGTCCACAAGTTGGAGGAACTGGGCATCGGCCGACCCTCCACCTACGCCCCCACCATCTCCACCATTCAGCAGCGCGAGTATGTGGTGAAGGGCGACAGGAAGGGCGAGGAGCACAAGTTCCTGGTCATCACCCTGAAGGGCAAGCAGGTCACCCAGAAGTATCGCACCGAGACCATCGGCAGCGACAAGGGCAAACTGTTGCCCACCGACATCGGCATCGTGGTCAACGACTTCCTGATGGAGCATTTCCCCGGTATCATGGACTACAACTTCACCGCCAAGGTGGAGCAGGACTTCGACAAGATTGCCGAGGGCAAGGAGCAGTGGAACAAGATGATGAAGGGATTCTACAAGGACTTCGAGCCTACCGTCGAGGCCACGCTCAATGCCCGTTCGCAGCATAAGGCCGGCGAGCGCCAGTTGGGCATCGACCCGAAGACCCACAAGCCCGTCTTCGTGAAGATAGGCCGCTTCGGCCCCGTGGTGCAGATCGGCACTGCCGAGGACAAGGACAAGCCTCAGTTTGCCCACATGCCCAAGGAACTCAGCCTGGAGACCATCACACTGGAGCAGGCCCTCGACCTCTTCAAACTGCCCCGTATGCTGGGCGAATACGAGGGCGAGCCTGTCACCGTGGGTGCTGGCCGCTTCGGCCCCTACGTGCTCCACAAGAAACTCTACACCTCGCTGCCCAAGGGTGCCGACCCCATGAGCATCAGCATCGCCGATGCCGTGAGGCTCATCGAGGAGAAGCGCAAGCAGGAGTCGCAGAAACACCTGAAGGCCTTCACCGAGGACGCCAAACTGGAGGTGCTCAACGGCCGCTATGGCCCCTATCTGGCCTACGACGGACAGAACTACCGTCTGCCCAAGTCGATGCACGACAAGGCCAAGGACCTGACCTACGACGAGTGCATGGCCGTCATCGAGAAGCAGAAGAAATAAATATCCGTCAGCGCATGCGCAGAATCATCCTCATAGGCTACATGGGAGCCGGCAAGACCACCGTCGGCAAGGCCCTGTCGAAGGAACTGGGCATCCCCTTCTACGACCTCGACTGGTATATTGAGAGCCGCCGCCGCAAGACGGTGGCCCAACTCTTTGCCGAGCAAGGTGAAGAGGCCTTCCGCAAGATAGAGTACAACATGCTGCACGAGGTGGCCGAGTTTGAGGACGTCATCATCAGTTGCGGCGGCGGCACTCCCTGCTTCTTCGACAACATTGACTACATGAACCGTCAGGGCGACGTGGTCTACCTGAAGGCAGCGCCCGAAGTGCTCTACCGCCACCTGCTGATGGGCAAGACCGAGCGCCCCCTGCTGAAGGGCAAGACCCCCGACGAACTCATCACTTTCATCCGCGAGCAACTGGAGCGCCGCGAGCCCTTCTACAGCAAGGCCCGCCACACGCTGGACGTCAGCCTCATGGACAACTACGAGAAAATCAAGATCACCATAGAAAAGATTCGCGAACTACTGCAGATATGAAGAAATGGACTATTGAAGACTCCAGGGAACTCTACAACATCAACGGTTGGGGAACCAGTTACTTCGGTATCAACGACAAGGGAAACGTCTACGTGACACCCTGTAAGGACGAGGCGCAGGTCGACCTGCGCGAAGTGATGGACGAACTGTCGCTGCGCGACGTCACGCCGCCCGTGCTCCTCCGCTTCCCCGACATCCTGGACAACCGCATCGAGAAGACCTGGAGTTGCTTCAAGAAGGCAGCCCAGGAGTACGACTACCGGGGCGAGAACTACGTGGTCTACCCCATCAAGGTCAACCAGATGCAGCCCGTGGTCGAGGAGATCATCTCCCACGGCCGCAAGTTCAACCTCGGCGTAGAGGCCGGCTCCAAGCCCGAACTCCACGCCGTCATCGCCGTGCAGTGCCAGAGCGACTCCATCATCGTCTGCAACGGCTACAAGGACCAGGGCTACATTGAACTGGCCCTGCTCGCCCAGAAGATGGGCAAGCAGATCTTCATCGTCGTGGAGAAACTGAACGAACTTGACCTCATTGCCCACGAGGCCAAGAAACTGGGCGTGCGCCCCAATATCGGCATACGCATCAAACTGGCCTCCAGCGGCAGCGGCAAATGGGAAGAGAGCGGCGGTGATGCCTCGAAGTTCGGACTTACCAGCGCTGAACTGCTCGAAGCCCTCGAACTGCTCGACAAGAAGGGCATGCGCGACTGCCTGCGCCTCATCCACTTCCACATCGGCTCGCAGATCACTAAGATACGCCGCATACAGACCGCCCTGCGCGAAGCCTCGCAGTTCTACATCCAACTGCACAAGATGGGCTACAACGTCGATTTCGTCGACTGCGGCGGCGGCCTCGGCGTCGACTACGACGGCACCCGCTCGCCCTCCTCCGAGTCATCGGTCAACTACAGCATCCAGGAGTACGTCAACGACTGCATCTACACCTTCGTCGATGCTGCCAACAAGAACGGCATACCCCATCCCAACATCATCACCGAGAGTGGCCGCTCCCTGGCCGCCCACCACTCCGTGCTCGTCATCGACGTGCTCGAGACGGCCTCGCTGCCCGAGATGCCCGAGGAGTTTGAGCCCGACGAGAACTCCCATCAGTTGGTCAAGGACCTCTACGACATCTGGGACAACCTCTCGCCCCGCAACGTCCTCGAGGACTGGCACGACGCCGAGCAGATACGCGAAGAGGTGCTCGACCTCTTCTCCCACGGCATCGTAGACCTGAAGACCCGCGCCGAGATTGAGGCCATGTACTGGAGCGTCTGCCATGAGATCAACGCCCTGGCCAAGAACCTCAAGCACATCCCCGAGGAACTCATGAACATCGACAAGTTGCTGGCCGACAAGTACTTCTGCAACTTCTCCCTCTTCCAGTCGCTGCCCGACTCGTGGGCCATCGACCAGATGTTCCCCATCGTGCCCATCCAGCGCCTCGACGAGCGGCCCACCCGCAACGCCACCATCCAGGACATCACCTGCGACAGCGACGGCAAGATAGCCTCCTTCGTCACCAACCGCCATAACTCCCACTCCCTGCCCGTACATGCCCTCCGCCGCAACGAAGACTACTATCTGGGTGTCTTCCTCGTCGGTGCCTATCAGGAGATCCTCGGCGATATGCACAACCTCTTCGGCGACACCACCGCCGTCCACATCTCCGTTCGCGACGGCCACTACCACATCGACCAGATTTTCGACGGCGAGACCGTGGCCGAGGTGCTCGACTACGTGCAGTACGACCCCAAGAAACTCGTCCGCCAACTCGAGGTGTGGGTCACCAAGAGCGTCAAGCAGGGCCGCATCACCCTCGAGGAGGGCAAGGAGTTTCTCAGTAATTACAGAAGCGGACTGTATGGATATACGTATTTAGAGTAGAAAAAAAAAGACTCTCCCCCGACCCCTCCCTGTGAGGGAGGGGAGTGGATAGTTTATTAATACGCCAAGAAGAATATATGAATACAGAAAAAAACATCAATACAAAACTAACCACTCCCCTCCCTTGTAGGGAGGGGTTGGGGGAGAGTCTCGAGAGTCTTCTTGTTATTAAAGTCGGCGGTGCCGTCGTTGAGGACGAGGCACAACTCACGCAGTTGCTTCGTGACTTCTCCGCCATCCCTGGCCGGAAGATTCTGGTCCACGGCGGAGGACGCCGGGCCACCAAGGTGGCTGCTGCGCTGGGCATAGAGACACAGATGGTAGGCGGTCGCCGCATCACCGACAGCGCCATGCTTGACGTGGTCACGATGGTCTACGGTGGACTCGTCAACAAAAACCTCGTGGCCCGTCTGCAGGCCAGTGGCATCCGCGCCCTCGGCCTCACCGGAGCCGATGCCGACATCATCCGCTCCCACAAGCGCCCCCTGAAGGACGGCATAGACTTCGGTTGGGTGGGCGACGTTGACCGAGCCGACGGCCCGCAGATAGCCCGTTTCATCGAGAGCGGCATCGTGCCCGTCATCGCCCCCCTCACCCACGACGGCCAGGGGCACCTGCTCAACACCAATGCCGACACCATGGCCAGCGAGACCGCCAAGGCTCTCGCCCCCCTCTACGACGTCACCCTCATCTACGCCTTCGAGAAGCCCGGCGTGCTGCGCGATGCTGACGACGACACCAGCGTCATCCCCATCATCACCCGCGAGGACTTCCAGCGCCTTTGTGCCGACGGCACCATCAGCGGTGGCATGCTGCCCAAGATAGAGAATGCCCTCGCCGCCGTCGATGCCGGCGTCAGCCGCGTCATCATCACCAGTGCCACCGCCATCGACGGGCAACACGGCACCGTCATCTGCTAACAGTGAAACAATCCTGCTATCCTGCTTCTCGCGGACTCAACCTATTGGCAGTCAGCGAGATAGGGGTAGCAGGATTGCCTTCTGATCCTGCTTCCATCCTGCTTCCACCCTGCTTCTGCTTCGGAGCGCAGAATCATTTCGACTGGAGCCGCAAGACCTTTTGGCTGGAGCCGCAAGGTCTTTTGCCTATAGGCGCAAGGAAGTTAGGAGGCTCCTTTCTCCCTGATTCATGCCTCTTCTTCCCCGGTTTCCACGATACTTATCCCCAAAAACAAGCATAGAAACAAACGTAAAGTGCCATCAGAAGCACAGTCAAATCAAGCAGAAGCAGGATCAGAAGCAGGATGGAAGCAGGATTAAAACACAATCCTGCTACCCCTAACGCACTGAAAACAAGCGTGTTGACCCTCAGAGAAGCAGGATAGCAGGATTGTGTTTTGTTTTCAAGCCCGTAGCCCGTAAAAGCAAACAGAGAAGAATGAATGAGGGTATCTCTATATTTCGTTTAAATTCCTTGCTCGGTAGTCGGTTGGCGACAGGCCGAGGTGCTCCTTGACGAACTTGCCGAAGAAGGAGAGGTTGGGAAAGTCGAGGTCATTGGAGATTTCCTTGACGGTCTTGTCGCTGTAGCGCAATTGCTGGCGGATGGTGTTGATGGTGGCCTCGTGGATGTGGTCGAGCGGAGTACGGCCCGACTCTTCCTTCACACATTTCGAGAGATATTTCGGCGTGACATTGAGCATATTGGCAAAGGCCGACACACTGCGCACACGGCCTGCCGACTCGGCCAGCAGACTCATGAAGCGGCGATAGATAAGCGTAGACTGGCGGACGCTGGCGTCTTTGCCGTCCTGCGCCGCATCGGTATCAGCCGAGGCTCCCATCTTCCGCTCCACTGGCAGATAGATAAACAGACAGCCCTCCTCGATGCGGTATTCCTGCTCCTCCACGGTGAGCATCATACGCCCCTCGGCGCAGAACAGCGTGATGATGAAGTCGAGCGCCGTATTCTCATAATCCGACAGCGTCAGCCGCGTGATGTCGTCAATCACCAGCAAGTCCCCATCCTTGTAGTCAAACAGGTGGTTCTTCCAGAGTTCGTCAAAGTCCAAATGTCTCATCGTGTCCTATTTTGTCTGCAAAGATAATAAAAATTACGCAAACTCGTCACGATGATACGGGAAAAAGAGCACGAAGGCGAGTGTGCCGACGAGCAGCCAGATGGTGGTGCCAGTGATGTCGCGCATGGCGACGAGGGTGGCCTGAACGGTGATTTTGCCGCGCATAGCGGTGGCTGAGAGTTGCTGGGCTTCGAGGGTGCTGCCGCCCTTGGCTTGACCCATACGGCGCAGACCGTAGTCGTAGGTGGCGGCCTGTTGGTTTTCGTCATCCACGTTCTGCGCCAGCCGCTGAATATAGTGCTGTTGCCGCTCCTGTAGCCAGTTGGTGTAGAGCGACATACCGGCCACGGGGGCGAGGGCATTACGGAAGAAGAGCATCACGAAGACGAAGGTGGTCATATAGCGCACGGGCAAGTGCTTCATGCCCAGTGGCACGAGCATGGCGTAGGGGATGAACAGGCCGGCATAGTTAATGACTGTCACCAGGGCCATGTGCTCGAAACTACCCTCCGTCTGGTACTGGAAATAGAGGTAGATGTCGGCCACGAGTAGCAGCCCGAAGCCCACGGCGAGAATCCATCGGAAGTGCACTCGTGCAAAGGCCATCGCCGCCGAGATACACGTAGCGTGGTAGGCATAGTAGGCCGTCAGCACATTGCCCAACTGCGCGATCATCAGCATCACACCGTAGTAGCCCGCCATCTGCCACGAGCGTGCGTGTTCGCTCTTCGCCCGTTCCTCCTGGCTCGGCTCCTCGGTCAACACAAACTGGCTCAGCGCGTCGATGCCCATGCCATATTTCACGAGCGTAAAGGTGATGTTCATCATCAGCATCACGCGGAAGAAACCGATGACGAGGCATGCCGCG
>JAFUST010000088.1 GCA_017467535.1 Prevotella sp.
GAAAGTAAACAATTTAAAAGAATTAAGCAAAAAATGGCAAGAACAAATTTTGACCAGTTGCTGCAGGCCGGCTGCCACTTCGGCCACCTGAAGCGTAAGTGGAACCCCGCCATGGCTCCCTATATCTACACTGAGCGCAATGGTATTCACATCATCGACCTGCACAAGACCGTCGTGAAGATTGACGATGCAGCAGAGGCTCTGAAGAACATTGCCCGCCAGGGTAAGAAAATCCTCTTCGTAGGTACTAAGAAACAGACTAAAGAAGTGATTGCCGAGAAGGCAACCAGCGTGAATATGCCCTACGTCATCGAGCGTTGGCCCGGTGGCATGCTGACCAACTTCCCCACCAACCGCAAGGCCGTGAAGAAGATGGCAACCATCGACAAACTGATGAGCGACGGCACCTATGGCAACCTGTCGAAGCGTGAGTTGCTGCAGGTGACCCGCCAGCGCGCCAAGTTGGAGAAGAACCTCGGTTCTATCGTCGACCTGACCCGTCTGCCCAGCGCCCTGTTTGTGGTCGACGTGATGAAGGAGCACATCGCCGTGGCTGAGGCCAACCGTCTGGGTATCCCCGTGTTCGGTATCGTCGACACCAACAGCGATCCCAAGAACATCGACTTCGTGATTCCCGCCAACGACGATGCCAAGGACAGCGTGGAGGCCGTGCTGAACGCCTGCTGCGCCGCCATCGCCGAGGGTCTGGAGGAGCGCAAGGCCGAGAAGGCCGACGAGAAGGCTGCCGAGGCTCAGGCCGAGGGTGAGGCTGAAGAGGCTAAGCCCAAGCGCACCCGTCGTGCCCGCAAGGACGAAGAGGCTCCCGCCGCCGAGGAGGCTGCTCCCGCTGAGGAAGAGGCTCCCGCTGCTGAGTAAAATTATAAACCCCAAAAAGTAAAAAGAATTATGGCAATTTCAATTGATGATATCAAGAAACTGCGCGCTATGACCGGTGCTGGTCTGGCCGACGTGAAGAAGGCCCTGACCGAGGCCGAAGGCGACTTCGACCGTGCCAAGGAACTGCTCCGCGAGCGTGGTCTGGCCATCGCCGCCAAGCGCTCTGACCGCGAGACTTCCAACGGTTGTGTGCTCGTGAAGAAGGTGAACGGCTTCGCCGCCACCCTCGCCCTGAAGTGTGAGACTGACTTTGTGGCCAATGGTGCCGACTTCATCGCCCTGACCCAGTCGATCCTCGACGCCGCCATCGCAGCCAAGGCTGCCGACCTGGAGGCTGTCAAGGCCCTCGACATCAACGGCCAGACTGCTCAGGAGGCTGTGACCCAGCGTTCGGGCATCACCGGCGAGAAGATGGAACTGGACGGCTATCTGACCCTCGAGGGTGAGAACGTCGAAGTGTACGACCACATGGGCAAGCACATCCTCTGCACCATGGTTCAGACCAACAAGGAGAATGCCGAAGTGGGCCACAAACTGGCCATGCAGGTGGCAGCCATGAAGCCCGTGGCCCTGAACGCCGAGCAGGTGGACCAGAAGATTCTGGACGAGGAGTACAAGACCGCCGTCGAGAAGACCAAACTGGAGCAGGTGGAGAAGTATGTGGAGATGAAACTGAAGAAGGCTGGCATCAACCCCAACCTCGTGGACAGCGAAGACCACATCGAGAGCAACATGGCCAAGGGATGGCTCACCCAGGAGCAGGCTGACGAGGCCCGCAAACTGATTGAGACCTCGAAGGCTGAGGGCGAGGCCCAGTTGAAGATGCCCATGATCGAGAACATCGCCAAGGGCCGTGTGCAGAAGTTCCTGAAGGAGAACTGCCTGGTGGACCAGGAGTTCCAGTTCGGCGACGGCGACAAGGCTACCGTTGCCCAGTGGCTGAAGACTCAGGACAAGGAACTGGAAATCTGCGCTTTCCGTCGCTTCACGCTCGTTGCAGAGTAATAGCAGGAAAACTTTCCATATCATAAAATCGGCAATGTCATTCAGGCATTGCCGATTTTTCTTTAAACATTTGGTGGTATGAATGATTTTTCGTATCTTTGCCATCAAATACGAAACCAGCAAAACTATATGACAAAAGAAATCACTATCAAGAACCAAGTAGGTGAACTGGAGCATGTGGCCGCCTTCGTCGAGGAAATCGGCGAAGAACTGGGGCTCGACATGGAACTGCAGATGAACCTGAACCTGGTGATGGAGGAGATGGTGTCAAACGTCATCTTCTACGCCTACCCGGAAGGCTCTGATGCCACTATCGAACTGAAAGCCGAGAGCGACGGGAAGGAACTGACATTTGTGCTGAGCGACCGGGGCCGAGAGTTCGACCCGACGCTCAAGGAGGACTTCAATGTGAACGACAACCCTGCCGAGCGCAACCTGGGCGGCATGGGCATCTACATTGTGAAGAACATCATGAACCAGGTCAGTTATCAGCGCCTGGAGGGCAAGAACCTCCTGACGATGAAGAAAAGCATTAAAGGTTAAATGGTTAAAAAGTTAAAAGGTTAAAATCAAAAACATACTATTATGACACAGATATTGAAAGAAGGTGGCAAGACCATCATCAAGACGGGACAGCGCATTGATACCATGAATGCCGGACAGTTTGAGAAAGACATCGAGCCCGCTCTGACCGAGGCTGGTGTAGACCTGGAGATGGACTGCAATGAACTGACCTACATGGCCAGTTCGGGTCTGCGCATCATTCAGAAGACCATGCGCAGCGTGATGATGAAGAAGGGCCACTTCAAGATGACCAACGTGAGCCCCGAGATCTACAAGGTGCTGGCCATGACCGGCTTCACCAAGTTTATGACCGTCGAACAAAAGCAAGCATAACACCATCGTGGCAGAAGACTATCAGGCACTATTAGAAGAGAACCGCCAACTCAAGGAGCAGGTCAGCCAGTTGCAGGAGGACTTCAAACTGCTGGAGGCCAACTTCGACAACATGTCGGAGGGCTACCAGGAGTCGCTGCTGCTCTACGACAAACTGGAGGAGACCTATCACGAACTGGAGGAGACCAACAAGCAGTTGGAGATTGCCCGCCGCCGTGCTGAGGAGGCATCGCAGATGAAGACCAACTTCATCCAGCAGATCTCCCACGAGATTCGCACCCCGCTGAACATCCTCAACGGCTTCACCCAGATACTGACCACGCCGGGCATGGAACTGGATGCCGCCACCCAGCAGGAGGTGACCAAGGGTATCGACGACAACACCTGCCGCATCACGTCGCTGGTGAACAAGATGCTGGAACTGGCCGATGCCAACAGCAGCACCGAACTGGAGCGAACCGACGATGTGCCCGCCGTGCAGGTGGCAGCCCAGGCTGCCGACGAGAGTGGCATCACGATGGCCCAGCACCTGACCTTCGACATGGATATGGGCGAAGGCACCGACGTGGCCATGCTCCACACCAACCTGCAGCAGGCCACACGCGCCCTGTCGCTGCTGCTCGACAATGCCCGCAAGTTCACGAAGCCCGCCGAGGCTGCCGTGGGCGCCGGGGCTGAGGTGAAGCAGGGACAGGTGATGCTACGCCTGCTCATGCAGGACGCCATGCTGGCCTTTGCCGTGGAGGACAACGGCATCGGCGTGCCCACAGAGGAGGCCGAGCACATCTTCGACGAGTTCGTACAACTGGACGAGTACTACGACGGTACGGGCATCGGTCTGACCGTGGCCCGAAGCATCGCCCGTCGCCTGGGTGGCGACATCGTCCTCGACACGGCCTACACTGGCGGTGCACGCTTTGTGATGACACTGCCAAAGGATTAGCAGAAAGGACGAATGAAGATATTTGCAGTAGGAATGAACTATCTGCAACACAATAAAGCGTTGCATGGTTCGTTATTTAAGACAGAGGAGCCGGTGATCTTCACCAAGGCCGACTCGGCATTGCTGAAAGACGGGAAGCCGTTCTTCGTGCCCGACTGGGCCGAGCGTGTCGACTACGAGGCCGAACTGGTGGTGCGCATCTGCCGTCTGGGCAAGGGCATTCCCGAACGGTTTGCCCATCGCTACTACGATGCAGCGACCGTGGGCATAGACTTCACAGCCCGCGACTGGCAGGAGAAAGCCCGGCAAAAGGGACTCCCGTGGGAGATCTGCAAGGGCTTCGACGGTTCGGCCGTCATCGGCGAATGGGAAGAGTTGCCCCTGGCCTTCCGCAAAGAGGGAGGCATTCAGAATATGCACTTCCGCCTCGACATCAACGGCCAGACGGTGCAAGCGGGCTGCACGGCAGATATGCTCTATCGGGTGGATGAGTTGATAGCCTACATCTCACGCTTCTTCACCCTGAAGACGGGCGACCTGCTCTTCACAGGAACACCAACGGGCGTGGGGCCAGTCAGCATCGACGACCACCTGCAGGGCTGGCTGGAAGACCGAAAGGTACTGGACTTCTACTGTAAATGAACTGACGATATGAAACGACTTCTGACCACTATCATCATGATGCTGGGGCTGGCAGCCTCAGCATTTGCTGACGATTTCTTCAATCTGACGGCAGAGGAGGTCAGAATAGATTCCGTACTACCCTGTTTCTCCTTTGACAAGGAACTGGGGAAGCAGTATGCCGACTCGGTTTACGAGGTCAGCATCGACTATCCCGAGTTTATTGATATGGCAGAGGCCGACATTGCCCGCTATCATGCCATCACCTCTGAGCCCTTGCCCGCCATGCCCACGGTCAACCAGCGCATAGGCGTTTCCCAGAAGAAAGGCGTACTCCATGCGTCGTTTGTTCCTCTGGTCTATCGGGATGGCAGGTATCAGAAACTCGTCAGTTTCCACCTGTCCGTCGTTGCCCATCCGGTGGCCAAGGGGCGTAGGGCGATCGACGAATCGGACTCCCGGCGCTATGCCGACCACTCCGTGCTGGCTTCTGGCACCTGGGCCAAGATCAGCGTGCCCGAGACCGGCTTCTATCAGTTGACTGATGCCATGCTGCGAAAGGCAGGCTTCGCCAATCCCTCGAAAGTGAAGATCTACGGCTATGGCGGTGCCCTGCAGCCGGAGCAACTGACAGGTGACTACCTGACGGAGACCGATGACCTGCAGGAGGTGCCCACCTGTACGCTAAACGGCCGACGACTCTTCTATGCTGTCGGCCCCGTGAACTGGAGTAGCGCCACCAGCCTGACGCGCACGCGTAATCCTTATTCTAATGATGGCTGCTACTTCCTGACCGAGAATGACGACGAACCTCTGACCATAGACAGCGCAACCTTCATCGGGAGCCACTATCCGTCGGCCAATGACTACCACTCACACTACGAAGTGGACAACTATGCCTGGTATCACGGCGGTCGCAACCTCTATGAGAGTACGCTGTTCGGTACGAATGTCTCCCGTTCCTATACCCTACCCGCCTACTCGGAGGGTGGAACGCTGGTCGTCTCGATGTCCTACAACGGAACCTTTGAAGCCACGGTGCTGGTCAACGATTCCGTCATAGGCACCATCAAGGCAGCATCCTCAAACGGCAAGTCGTTTCCCGACGAATACAGCACGGCGGTTGCCGACCAATGGTCTTTCAAGATGAACAGCGGACTGCAGGCAACCAACACGGTGACGATCCGCCAGGAGTCTGGCAGCGATATGCGGCTGGACTACATTACCATTGTGAGCGATGAGCCTCAGCCGCTGCCCGTATCGGCATCTTCGGCACTCCCCACGCCAGACTATGTCTACCACATCATGAACCAGGACCACCATGCCGACCCACAGGCCGACATGGTCATCATCATACCCACCACACAGAAGTTTGTCAGTCAGGCAGAGCGCCTGAAGTCCCTGCACGAGACCCGCGACGGGATGAGGGTAAACATCGTGCCGGCCGACGAACTCTTCAACGAGTTTTCCAGCGGCACCCCCGATGCCAATGCCTACCGCCGCTACATGAAGATGCTCTACGACCGCGCTGAGAGCGATGACGACCTGCCCCGCTATCTGCTGCTCTTCGGCGACGGCGCCTGGGACAACCGAATGCTCTCCAGCAACTGGCGCACAACATCGCCCGACGACTTCCTGCTCTGTTACGAGAGTGAGAACTCCTTCAGCGAGGTCAGTTGCTATGTCACCGATGACTATTTCTGCCTGTTGGACGACGGCGAGGGCAGCAATGTGCTGACAGACAAATTCGATGTGGCCGTTGGCCGACTGCCGGCTCGCACGCTGGAAGAAGCCACCATTATGGTCGGCAAGATTGAGGCCTATGTTGCCAACGAGCAGGCCGGCTCATGGCAGAACCAGATATGCTTCCTGGCCGATGACGGCAACAACAACCTCCACATGAGAGATGCCGAGTACGTGTATGCTTCGGTATCGGCAGCATATCCGGATTTCCAGTATAAGAAGATCTACTGGGATGCCTACACGAGAGTGTCCTCTTCCACGGGCAACTCATTCCCCGATGCCACCAGGCTGATCAAGCAGCAGATGCAGTCGGGTGCCCTGATCATGAACTATTCCGGCCACGGCGCTGCCTACTGTATGTCGCACGAGCAGGTGGTCAAACTGGCCGACTTCGCAGAGCCCGCCGCCATGCGTCTGCCTCTGTGGCTCACGGCATCTTGCGACATCATGCCATTCGACGGCCAGGAAGAAAACATCGGCGAGACGGCCATGCTGAACAAGAATGGCGGAGCCATCGCCTTCTATGGCACCACGCGCACCGTCTATGCCAATTACAACCGGCCGATGAACGAGTTGTACACGACCTATGTTCTGGGCTCTACCGATGGCAAGCGCCATTCCATAGGCGAAGCAGCCCGACTGGCCAAAAACAACTATAAGTCTGGCAATAACATTGCCATGCAGATCAACAAGTTGCAGTTCACGCTTCTGGGCGACCCGGCCCTGGTGCTGGCAGCCCCCACCCTGCAGGCCGTCATCGACAGCATCGACGGCCAGCCCGTCGGCAATGGCACCCGCATCTTGTCTGCCGGCAGCAGTGCCAAGATCAGCGGCCACGTGGTCGGAATGGACAGTTTCCATGGTGTGGCTTCAATCACCGTCTACGACGTGGAAGAAACCATCACTGGTCACCAGTATGATGCAACGGCCACTACCCCCATTGTCTTCAAAGACCGCCCCAACATCATCTATACCGGCAGTGACAGCATCCGCAATGGCCGCTTCTCGTTCACCTTCGCCGTGCCCAAGGATGTCAGTTATTCCGATGACAAGGGACTGATCAGCATCTACGCCGTGAACGACGACAAGACACTGGAAGCCCACGGGAAGTGTGAGGACTTCACGCTGGCCGGTACGGGCGACATCAGCAATGACGGCATCGGGCCGTCCATCTACTGCTACCTGAACAGTGAGTCGTTTACCAATGGAGGCAAGACGAACGCCACCCCCTACTTCGTGGCACGCCTGACCGACAACAACGGCATCAATGCGGCAGGCAGCGGCATCGGCCACGACATGGAACTCATCATCGACGGCCAGATGACCCAGACCTACAACCTGAACGAGTACTTCCAGTATGAATTCGGCGACTACCATAGCGGCACCGTGGGGTTCAGCATCCCGGAACTCTCTGAGGGACAGCACAAACTGCTGTTCCGTGCATGGGACATACTGAACAACTCGTCGACTGCAGAACTCACCTTTGTGGTCGACCCGAAACTGGAGCCCACGCTCATCAACGTCATCTGCACCAACAATCCCACAGAGGGCAGAACCCGCTTTATCATCAACCACGACCGCACAGGCAGCCAGATGGACGTGACACTCGAGATATTCGACACTTCCGGCCGCAAACTGTGGGAGAAGAAAGAGTCAGGCGTGCCCACCGACCAGACCTATGTGGTCGACTGGGACCTGACCATCGGCAGCGGTTCCCGCCTGCACACCGGCGTCTATCTATACCGTGTGCTCATCAGCAGCAACGGCAGCACTCAGGCCTCTCTGGCCAGGAAATTGATAGTAATAGGCAATAAATAGAGAACTCTTGCGTTTATATGATGATGAAACAGAATATAAACAGACTCATTATGTCCGTTGGCTGCTGGCTGTTAGCCATTGGCGTGGCCAATGCCGAGGACTATAAGACCAGCACGTTCAACCCCGTTGAGCATGCCGTGATTTCGCAAACCATTGCTCCCGATGCCCGTGCCGCCGGTATGGGCGACGTCGGTGGTGCCACCGACCCTGACGTCAACTCCCAGTACTGGAACCTGGCCAAGTATCCTTTCTGCATCAGCAGAGCGGGTATTGCCCTCAATTATACCCCGTGGCTGCGCCAACTGGTCAACGACATCGACCTGGCCTACGTGGCAGGTTACTATCGCGTGGGCGACTATGGTGCCCTGTCAGGTTCGCTGCGCTACTTCTCGCTGGGTGAGGTCTATACCGACATGACAGGCGAAGACGCTTCTACCACGGTGAAGCCATACGAGATGGCGCTCGACGTGGCCTACTCCCGTATGCTGAGTGAGCACTTCTCGCTGGGTGTTGCCCTGCGCTGGATCTACAGCGATCTGCGCTACGACTATTCCGAAGACTCCAAGCCGGCTTCTGCCTTTGCCGCCGACATCGCCATGTACTACAACAACTATGTGATGATGGGCAACCGCGAGTGCCAGTTGGGCTTGGGCTTGGTAACCAGCAACATCGGTTCGAAGATTTCCTACTATGGCGACGAGGAGAGCCAGTTTATCCCTGCCAACCTGCGCCTGGGTGCCTCGCTGATGATTCCCGTCGACGAATACAACCGGTTCACCATTGCTGCCGATGCCAACAAACTGCTGGTGCCTACGGTGCCTGTGCAACTGGAAGACGAGTCTAACTCCGACTATCAGGACCGTGTGCGCCGCGAGTATTCAGATATGTCGAGCATCAAGGGTATCTTTACCAGTTTCAGCGATGCCCCCGGCGGCTTCAAGGAGGAACTGGAGGAGGTACAGTGGAGCGTGGGTGCAGAGTATGTCTACCACGACCAGTTCTCACTGCGTGCCGGCTATCACCATGAATCGGAGTCGAAGGGCAACCGCAAGTATTTCACCGTCGGTGGAGGTTTCCGCATGAATGTCTTCTCGCTCGACGTGGGCTACGTCATCTCTACGGCCCAGAGCAACCCGCTCGACCAGACGCTCCGCTTCACGCTGGCTTTCGACATGGATGGCATCAAGGACCTGTTTAAAAGATAAATAAGTAAAAAGTCTGACAATAGAGCATTATGATGATTCGTGTAGGTTTCGGATATGATGTCCACCAGTTGGTGGAAGGCCGCGAGTTGTGGATGGGCGGCATCAAACTTGAGCACACCTTAGGCTTGTTGGGCCACAGCGATGCCGACGTGCTGATCCACGCCATCTGCGACGCCATTCTCGGAGCCGCCAATATGCGCGACATCGGCTATCATTTCCCCGACACTTCTGCCGAGACCGACGGAATGGACAGCAAGATTATCCTGAAGAAGACCATCGAACTCATTGCCACCAAAGGCTACCGTCTGGGCAATATCGATGCCACCATTTGTGCCGAGAAGCCTAAGATGAATCCCCATATCCCACAGATGCAGCAGACGATGGCTGCCGTGATTGGCTGCGACCCGGATCAGATATCCATCAAGGCCACCACTACCGAGAAACTGGGCTTCACCGGACGTCAGGAAGGCATCAGTGCCTATGCCGTGGCACTGATAGAGCGCGACTAAGAGAACACCTTTTCTAAGTTAATAAGCACCAACTACATGAAACTATCCAAAGCAATGATTACACTTGGTGTTGCAACAGCCCTGATGCAACTCCCGTCCTGCAACGGCAACCATGCCGACGAGAACCCGCTGCTCCAGGAGAGCACCCTACCCTACGGCGCACCCGACTTCAGCCGTATCAAGACCAGTGACTACGTGCCTGCCATCAAGGCTGGCATCGAAGAGAAGCGTGCCAACGTGCAGGCCATCGTAGACAACCCTGAGGCCCCCACGTTTGAGAACACCATCGTGGCCTTCGAGGAGAGCGGCCTGCTGCTGGAGCGCGTGTCCAACGTGCTCTTCGCACTGGTCAGCGCTGAGAAGACACCCGAGATAGCCGAGGCCGAGAAGGAGGTGACGCCCCTGCTGACCGACCTGGACAACGAACTGATGTTCAACAAGGCCCTCTTCCAGCGCATCAAGACCGTCTACGACACGGAGCGCGACCAACTGGAGGGCGAAGACCAAAAACTGCTCGACGAGACCTATAAGATGTTCGTGCGCTCGGGAGCCCTGCTCTCTGACGAGGACATGGAGAAGATGAAGCAGATCAACCTGCGCATCGCCGACCTGCAGCAGCAGTGGGGCGACGCCCTGCAGGCTGCCACCAACGATGCCGCCGTGTGGGTGGACAGCGTGGAGCAACTGGCCGGCCTGTCGGAGGCCGACATCGCCCAGTGTCGTGAGGATGCCGAGAGCCGCGGCGGCAAAGCCCCATACTGCATCGTCATCGTCAACACCACACAGCAGGCCATCCTGACCAGCCTCGACAACCGCGACCTGCGCCGCCGCGTCTTCGAAGCAAGTATCCATCGTGCCGACGGCACCAACGACCACAACACGTTTGCCATCTGCACCGAGATAGCCCAACTGCGTGCCCAGCAGGCCCAGATCATGGGCTACCAGAACTATGCCGAATACTCGCTGGAGCGTACGATGGCCAAGACGCCCGATAATGTCTACGCCTTCCTGCGCCAACTCATTGCCCAATACGTGCCCAAGGCCGATGCCGAGACGAAGGCCATCGAGGCCTACGCCAAACTGCAGGAGGGCACCGACTTCACCCTCGAGCCCTACGACCGCTTCTACTATTCGGCCAAGATGAAGAAGGACCTGCTCAACATCAGCGACGATGAAGTGAAGCCCTACTTCAATGCCGACAGCGTGCGTGAGAACGGCGTCTTCTATGCCGCCAACCGCGTCTACGGATTGACCTTCAAGGAGCGCACCGACATCCCTGTCTACCATCCCGATGTCCGTGTCTACGAGGTGTTCGACAAAGACGGTCAGCCGCTGGCCCTCTTCTACAGCGACCTCTATCGCCGTCCCACCAAGCGCGGCGGTGCCTGGATGAGCGAGTTCCTCAACCAGAGCCACAAGCGCGACCAGAAGCCCGTCATCTATAATGTGTGCAACAGCGCCAAGGCTCCCGAGGGTCAGCCCTCGCTGCTCACGTGGGACGAGGTGACCACCATGTTCCACGAGTTCGGCCACGCCCTCCACGGCATCCTCTCCAATTGCCACTACAACTCGCTGGCCGGCACCGCCGTGGCGCGCGACTTCGTCGAGATGCCGTCGCAGTTCAACGAGTCGTTTGCCTCCATCCCCGAGATCTTCGACCACTACGCCAAGCACGCCGTCACCGGCGAGCCGATGCCGGCCGAACTGAAGGAGCGTATGCTGAAGAGCATCAACTTCCAGACAGCCTACGCCCTGGGCGAGAACTTGGGAGCCACCTGCGTCGACATGGCTTGGCACATGCTGCCCGCCGACCAGATTCCCACTGTCGACGAAGCCAATCAGTTTGAGACCGAAGCCCTGCGCCAGGTCGGCCTGCTCAACCGCCAGGTGCCGCCGCGCTACTCCACCAGTTACTTCAACCACATCTGGGGCAGCGGCTATGCCGCCGGCTACTACAGTTACCTGTGGACCGAGGTGCTGGCCGTCAACATCGCCGACTGCTTCGCCCAGCGCGGCGCCCTCGATCCCGCAGTGGGTCAGGACATGCGCGACAAGATCCTGAGCCGCGGCAACACCCGCGACCTCATGCAGATCTTCACCGACTTCACCGGCATGGAGCAACCCGATGCCTCCGGCCTGCTGAAGGCTCGCGGCCTGTAATTATCAAACTAAGAGACTTACTTTTTATGCCCGGCAATGAACATTTGTCGGGCATAAATTTGCTTTCGCCTGCTGTTCCAGCATATTAACGTCATCTAAGGGTCCTCCAAACGTCATCTTCGGCACAAAAGTATGGCACTTTACGGAGTAAGGTATGGCACTTTACTATGGTAAAGTCCCATCGGAACGAGCCTGACTTCCCATCGGAACAACCCGAAGATGACGTTCGTTGGATCCTCATGTTACCTCATGCCCTCTTTCATCCACTGCAGGCACTTGGCCTGACTGCTGGGAAAGCGCCAGTGGCCGCTCGAAGGGGTGATGTCACACTGCTTGGGAGCCGTGATCTCGTTCCATGCAGCCCAGACGGAGGTGGGCGAACAGGTGTCATCGTTGTAGCCCCACGACATGAAAGTAGGCACCCGTAGGATACGGGCGAAGTTGACCACATCGAAGTATTGCAGGGTCTCCGTAGCCTGTTCCTGAGGGATGTCAACTCGGCCATCCTTATAGAATGTGGTGAAGAACTTCGGCCAACCGCCAGCCCGCTGATGGAGGAACCCCGTGAGGTCGCACAGCGCGGGATAGAACGGAGCACAGAGGGTTACCTTCTCGTTGAGGGCCGAGGTGACAATGGTGAGGGCTCCGCCTTGAGAGCCGCCCGTCACGATGACATTACGACCATCCCATCCCGGCAGCGAGCACAGGAAGTCGACGGCACGCACACAGCCGACATAAACATCCTTATAGTAATAGGTATCCCTCGACTCCATGCCACGGCGCATATAGCCGTCGCACTTTTCCTGCCGCATTTGGTTGTAGGCAGCGTCGGGCAGCGTCTGGTCGTTGTCGTGAATCTCTATCTTCAGATAGATGCAGCCCTCCTTGGGGAAATAGTCACTGGGATATATCTTCTGGCTGCCGGCACCCGGCGGGCAAAGCACCACGGGGTGAGGACCGCCGCCCAGGGGCTGCGAGAGATAGCCCTGTATCCACTTGTCCTTGCCCACATGGAGGCGCACCAACTGTGTACGGATTCGATCGTCGGTAGCATCGGGCACATCGCGGTATTCCGGCTCGAGGGGCACCTGACGGGCCTCCTTCACCACCTTCTGCCAGAACTTCCCGAAGTCCTGCGGCATGGGCGTGAAGGTCTTGATCTGCTCTGGGCTGTAAGCCAGTTTCACCAAGTCGCGACAGGTTTTGCCATCAGCAGTCCTGAACCAGTACTCACAAGCCAAGAATCCCGGCTCACGCATGGTGCCGACGGGCAGCAGAGCCTCGCCGGCCACAAAGGTGACCGAGTCGTAGGCCTCTGGCAACCACATCTCGGGGCCGGTCTTGTAGTAGACGGTTCTTCCCTCCAGCGGCACGCCACCCTCGCGAGCCACCACACGGAGCGTGGCCTGCTGGCCGATGCTGTAGCGACTATCGGGATGGTTGGGCGTGGCCACGGTCTCCACAAACTGTTTGCGCGGATCTCCGAACTCCTGTCGGAAAGTCTGCGCCGTGACCGTCGCTGACATCAGGACGGCCACGGCGACTAATGTGTGTCGTATGCTATTCATAATCATCACAGAGAAAAAATCAATGACAAAGGATGAGGGCCGACTGCGGGGCCACCTGTACGCGGCTGCCGCTGACCTCGCCGAGGCCGCTCTCGTCGATCTGGCCATCACAACATACCACACGGTACTGCCCCGCAGGAATGTCGACCATGCGGGACTGACGATCGACATTGAGGATGACGATGATGTCCTGCCACTCGTCGCCACCGGCATGATCCTTCAGACGATAGGCCACGACGCAGGGAGCGGTATCGAGGAACTCCAGATGACGGCGCACCAGGTGGGCACTGCCCAGACGGAAGGCGGGATGGTGCAGGCGCAGGGCGATGAGGTGCTTGTAATAGTCGAAGACCTGCGGATAGCGCTCCTTGTTCTGCCAGTCGAGGCGGTTGATGCTGTCGGGCGACTCGAAGGAGTTGTGCACGCCCTGCTTGGTGCGCAGCAGTTCTTCGCCGCTGAGCATGAAGGGCACGCCCTGAGAGGTGAAGACGGCGGTCTGGGCGAGAAGGTCGAGGCTGATGAGCGATGAGTTCTGCAATCCGGGAATCGAGGCCTTGAGGCGGTCGACCAGACACATATCGTCGTGGCACGACACGTAGGCCATCATCTGCGTGGGCTCCAGGGCGAAGGGGGCGTCGCTGTAGTTCACCAGCGAGTAGTCCACCTGCGGATGCTCAATCATACCGGCGATGCCGGCCTTCAGGCTCTCCTTGGCCTCCACCACACCCTCTGAGAGGAAGGGGGCCGCCAGCCAGCCGGGCTTGGTGTCGTCGCTGAACGGGCCGCGCAGGGCATCGCGCATGTCGTCGGAGAAGGCGGCGATGCGGGGCATCTGTGGGATGTTGGCCTTCATGGCCAGTTGTTCGCGGGGCAGCGCACAGTCGCCGGCGCTCCAGCCCTCGCCATACATAAAGATAAGGGGGTCGATGTCGTCGAGGGCCTGACGAATCTGGTTCATCGTCTCGATGTCGTGGACACCCATCAGGTCGAAGCGGAAACCGTCGATGTGATACTCGCTGACCCAGTATTTCACGCTTTCGATCATGAAGCGGCGCATCATCTCCTGCTCCGATGCCGTCTCGTTGCCACAGCCGCTGCCGTTGGAATAGGAAACCTCTCCTAACCTCCCCCAAGGGGAGGAACTGGACTCCCCTCCTTGGGAGGGGCTGGGGGAGGTCCTGTAATAATAATTAGGATAGGTGCGCTGGAAGTTGGAGTGCTCGATGTCGTAGGTATGGTTGTAGACCACATCGAGGATGACGGCGATGCCGGCCTGATGGAGAGCCTGCACCATCTGCTTGAACTCGCGGATGCGGCACTGGGGGTCGGAGGGATCGGTGCTGTAGGAGCCTTCAGGCACGTTGTAGTTCACAGGGTCGTAGCCCCAGTTGTACTGCGGCTGGTCCAGACGGGTCTCGTCCACTGAGCCATAGTCGTAACTGGGCAGGATGTGCACGGCATTGATGCCCAGATCCTGCAGGTGCTGCAGGGCCCACGGCTCGGTGAGCGCCAGGAACTTGCCCGGATGCTGTGCATCGGCGCGGCCCACGGAGAAGTCGCGGTGGTGCATCTCGTAGACCACGATGTCCTGATAGGGTCGGCGCACGGGCCGGTCCTGATCCCAGCCGTCGGGGTCGGTGTCGCGCATGTCGACCACCACGCCCTTCTGGCCGTTGATGGTCACCGCCTTGGCAAAGACGCCTGGCGATGCCTGTCCGTTGACCACAAACTCGTAGGTCTTGCCCTTCAGGTCGCCCTTCACCACCGCCTTGTAGATGCAGCGGGTGTCGTCGACGGTGGGCTTCCACACCATGGGGATGCTGTCGCCGTCGACCACCACGCAGACGCCAGAGCGGTCGCTGGTGCTATAGGGCGACTCAGGTGCAAAGACCTTGAACACAGTCTCCTGAGGCGAATAGGTCACCTCGTCGAACACAAAGGCAGCATCCTTGGGGGGATCGCAAGCCAGGAGAATGGGCACTGCTACTGCTGCCATCATCAGTCGTTTCATCGTGCTATGAGTGATTCGTTTCTATCGTGCTATCAGTGAAATGGCGAAGCCGCCGCCAGGGGCCTCGGTCAGACGGAGTGTGTCGCCCTGCTTCACGGTCTTCTTCGTGATGACATAGGCCTGGGGATTGGTCTCGTAGTGGGCATCGGGGGCATCCTGGTAGATGGTGCAGTCGTACTTGCGGCCGCGGTCGAGGAAGTCGAGGCGGATGACGCTCTGATGGCCCTGCTCGTCGCACTTGCCGCCAACGAACCAGTTGTCGGTGCCCTTAGCCTTGCGGGCCACGGTGATATAGTCGGCAGGCTCGGCCTCCAGATAGCGGGAGTCATCCCAGTCGCAGGCCACATCGCGGATAAACTGGAAGGCATCCATGTAGCGGGCGTAGTGCTCGGGCAGGTCGGCAGCCATCTGCAGCGGCGAGTACATGGTCACATAGAGGGCTAGGGTGCCGGCAATGGTGATGCGGGCCCACGAGGTGTTGTCGCTCCACTCGTTGAGTTTGGTGACGAAGATGCCTGGCGTGTAGTCCATCGGGCCGCCCTGCAGACGGGTGAAGGGCAGGATGCACGTGTGGTCGGGACGGTTGCCGCCGAAGGCCTCATACTCGGTGCCGCGGGCCGACTCGCCGCCCACCAGATTGGGGTAGGTGCGGCAGAGGCCCGTAGGACGGGTGGCCTCGTGGCTGTTGACCATGATGTGGTGGCGGGCTGCCTCCTTGATGACGTAGAGGTAGTGGTTGTTCATCGACTGCGAATAGTGGTGGTCGCCGCGGGGGATGATGTCTCCCACGTAGCCGGTCTTCACGGCATCGTAGCCATAGCGGTTCATCAGTTCGTAGGCCTCCTTCAGGTGGCGCTCATAGTTCTGCGACGACGAGGAGGTCTCGTGGTGCATGAGCAGTTTCACACCACGCGAGTGGGCGTAGTCGTTCAGTGCCTGGATGTCGAAGTCGGGATAGGGCGTCACGAAGTCGAAGACGTCGCGCTTCCACATATTGGCCCAGTCCTCCCAGCCCACGTTCCAGCCCTCGACGAGCACCTCGTCAAGACCGTTGTCGGCAGCGAAGTCGATGTAGCGGCGCACCTTCTCGTTGTTGGCGGCGTGGCGGCCGTTGGGCTTCGCCAATTGATAATTGACAGTTGACAATGGAGAATTGGGAAAGACTTCGTCAGCGAGTTTGATACTGGGGTACTCGTCGGTGTAGTGCCAACTGGACTTGCCGACGATCATCTCCCACCACACGCCGCAGTACTTCGTGGGGTGAATCCACGAGGTGTCTTCCAGTTTGCACGGCTCGTTGAGGTTGAGGATGAGGTTGGACGAGAGCATATCGCGGGCATCGTCGGAGACCATCACCGTGCGCCAGGGCGTCTCGCAGGGCGTCTGCATGGCACCCTTCAGGCCTGTGGCGTCGGGCGTCAGATGGCTGACGAACGTGTAGGGCTTGGGCAACTGGTAGTTGGAAAATTTCGGTGCCGGCGTGTAGGCATTGCTGCTGCCCGTGAGTTTGTTGGAGAGATACTTGGTCTTGTTGTCCACTAGTTCCAGGTGCATGGTGGCATAGTCCAGACAGGCGGCCTCGTGGATGTTGATGTAGAGACTCCGTCTCTTGCCGTCTATATCAATTGCATCGGTCTTCATCTGCAGGGCCGTCTGTACGCCCGTCTCAGAGAAGGTGGCCACGGAGGAGTTGCCCCAGTTGACAGCCTGGTTGAAGCGCGAACGGATCTCGGAAAGGCGCGACTCCTGTGTGATCTGCTCCTGGGTGTCGTAGTCGCCAGGCAGCCACCATGCCATGTGGTTGCCGGTCATGGCAAACTCGGTGCGCTCCTCCTTGATGAGGAAGTAGTTCAGGTTCGCCTGCTGCGGGAACTCGTAGCGGAAGCCCACGCCGTCGTCGTAGACGCGGAAGCGGAGGCGCATCTCGCGCTGTTCGGTCTGTTGCTGCAGTACAGCAACATACTCGACGTAGTGGTTGCGGATATCGCGGGTCTCGCCCCACACGGGCTGCCAGGTCTCGTCGAATTCGGCAGTCTGCTCGCTCTTCAGCGTGAAGCCCTGCAGCAGGTCGGTCTCCTTGAGGCCCTTCGAGGCGTGCTTGTCCTTGGCCAGTTCGAGTCCCAGATGGGAGGGCAGTACCACGGCCTTGCCCTTGTAGGTCACCTCGTAGGTGGGCCGTCCCTGGGCGTCGACCTCAAACTTCAGCACGATATTCTTGTTGGGCGAAGCCACCTCGGCAGCACTTAAGGGTAGAAATGTAAAAATGTAAAAAGGTAAAAATGTAAAAAAATATAGTAACCGCTTCATAACTCTTAACTCTTAACTCTTAATTCTTAACTCTTAACTCCTAACTCCTATCTGTTTCCTTGTTTAATCAATATGGTGACTTCGCGGTTGAAGTCATCGGCCTGCATGAGTTGCTCGATGGTGAGGTGCATGCGGTAGCGCCAGTAGTGGCGCGGATTGGCAGGGATGTTGATGCGCTCGGCATTCTCATCGGGCAGACGCAGGTGCTCGTCGATGGAGAGCCAGTCCTGCAGCGAGAGCAGACAGAGCATGGAGGGCGACATCAGATGGCGAGCCACTACCTCCTTGCAGAGCCAGCCGGGCATGGGGTGGGGGGCTTCGCCGCTGTAGCGCAACTCGTTGTTGAAGTAGTCCTGCGTGCGATCAGGGTCTTCGTCCCACCACTGGCGGAGCGTAGGCATGTCGTGCGTCGAGATGGTGCACACAGAGCGATAGGGATTGCGCTGCAGTTGGCCGAAGCGGACGCTGGGGTCTTTCGGCATGGACTGGATCTCGAGCGACAGGATGCGCAGTTCGTTCATCACCCAGGGCACGCAGTCGGGCACCATGCCCAGATCCTCGGCACACACCAGCATACGGGTGGCCTGGGTCAGGCGAGGCAGTTTCTTCATGGCCTCGTTGTACCAGAACTGATTGTTGCGACGGTAGAAGTAGTCGTTGTACAGACGGTTGAAGGCATCCTTCTCGCCGTCGTTGAGCGACTGGTAGGCCTCCTGGTACTGCACGGCGATGCGGGGGTGCCAGCGGTCGCTGCGCTTATGGTCGACCAGGAACAGGTCTTCGTGGCCATAGATGCCGTAGGCCTCTATCTCCTCGCGGCTCATGCCCAGGGCAGGACTGAACTGTCCCATGAGGCCCGACTTATAGGGCACGGGAATCTCCCAGATGCGGAAGAAGCCCAGCACGTGGTCGATGCGGTAGGCATCGAAGTATTCGGCCATCTTGCGGAAGCGGCGCACCCACCACGAGCAGCCGTCGCTGAGCATCTCGTCCCAGTTGTAGGTGGGGAAGCCCCAGTTCTGGCCGTCGGTAGAGAAGGCGTCGGGCGGCGCACCAGCCTGACCGTTCAAGTTGAAGTAGCGCGGCTCCACCCAGGCCTCCACGCCGTCGCGGCTGATGCCGATGGGGATGTCGCCCTTCAGGATGACTCTGCTCTGACGGGCATGCTCGTGGGCGGCCCGCATCTGCTGGTCAAGGTTGTACTGCACGAAGTACCAGAACTCTATGTCTTTGGTCTTTGGCTTTTCAGTCTTCTCTGGCCATTGGCGGAAGTCGGCCGTGCCGTAGGTGTCGCGATTGACGCAGAACTGGGCATAGGGCTCCAGCCAGGCCTTGTTGTCGTCGAAGAACTTCTTGTAGGTGGCGCGGCGCTTGATGGCCGTCCACTCCTGCTTGAAGACAACCTGCAGATAGTTCATCTTGGCCGTGTTCACCCGCTCGTAGTCAATCTGCGGCAGGGCGTTCAGTTCCTGGCGCAGGGCCTCGAACTGTGTCCGCAGGGCCTCGTCCTTGATGGCCGGCAACTGGCGCAGGTCGGTGTACTGGGGGTGCAGGGCGTAGATGCTGATGGAGTTGTAGGGATAGGAGTCCTGCCAGGTGTGGGTGATCGTCGTATCGTTGATGGGCAGGATCTGCAGCACGTTCTGGTTGGTCTTGGCACACCAGTCGACCATCAGCCCCAGGTCGCCGAAGTCGCCCACGCCGAAACTGCCCTCGCTGCGCAGCGAGAAGACGGGAACGACGGTGCCGGCTCCCTTCCACTGGGGGATGGAGAACCAGGCCTGCTGCAACTCGTAGACCACCACCTCGCCGTGCTTCATGGCCGGACGGACAAGCGTGCGGTTCTGACAGTTCTCCCAGACGGGGGCAAACTGAGGATGGAGGATGACGAACTTAAACTCGAACACATCGGGCAGACGGTCGGCATCGAGGCTGACCACCCACTCGTGGCACTCGTGCTCGGCCATGGGGATGGCCTTGGCGCAGTCCCAGCAGCCCAAAGCGTCGGCCGAGCCCACCAGGGCCAACCGGTCGTCGTTGCGCAACTGCGGGGCACGCACCTTCAGGCGGATGGTGCTCTGATACTCGGTAGCCGTGCTCAACTGCCGCTCGCGGGCCATCACGCAGTCGGTGAAGGCCGACGAGTACATATAACTGTCCTCGGGCGTGTCGAGCCAGTGGTCGAAGACCGTATAGTGGGCCCCACGGACAGCAGCCAGTTCCAGCCGGTGGGGCTCCACCAGCCACTCGTGGCGCACCTCTTTCTCGCCACGCATCACACTGTAGTAATAATCCAAATAGGTGCCGCTGGGCTTGCTACACGAGATCTCCACCGACCAGTGCAGGCCGTCGAGCGTCGACATGGCATGGGCGTTCACCTTGTCGCCCATCACATTCAGCACCAGTTGCTCGCCGAAACTGGCCTGATACTCGATGTTAAATTGCAACTTCATATTCTGATATAGTTTTGGTTTCTAGCGTCAAAGATAATACTTTTTCAGGCACAAGCCTATGAATCGTCAGGCAATCATGAAGGAAAAACAACGCAAACGATTGCATCCGATTACCACCTGACTGCCACCTCGAGCGACTGTCCTGTGAAGACCACGTCTACGTTGTCCGACTTGATACACCTCTTTTTTATATAGTAGGTCAGTTCTGTGCTCAGCGTGCCGATGGCGGCACCAGCCACTACATCGTGCACGTAGTGGCGGTCGCGACGCACACGGTCGGCAGCCACCAGGACCGCCAGGCTATAGCCGCCCACGGTCACCCACGGCGACAGATGGCCATACTCGTGGCGAAGCGTGGTGGCACCGGCAAAGGCAAAGGTGGCATGGCCCGAGGGGAACGAACGGCGGTCGCTATCGTCGGGCCGCCATTCGTGGATGGTATGCTTGAGGGTGTAGGTGGTTCCTGCAGCAACGACATAGGAGGCAGCCGCCGTGGCAGCCAGTTCAGTCCATGAGGCGGACTGGCTCTCCACGCCACAGGCACGCAGCACGAAGACCGAGGCCATGGGTGCATGCTGCATCACATCGTCGAGGGCATCCTGGGCTTGTCCGACCGTAGGCAGGGCAAGCGCCAAGAGCAGGAGTCCTACAATCCGTCTCATTTCCGATCCTTAATCAAGAACACGCAAGCGGCACCTACGGCCAAGAGCCCACCAGCCACATACATCATGTGGCTCTGGTCGCTGCCCACGATGTGGAGGATGGTACCGCCACACAGGGCAGCGACAATCTGCGGCAGACAGATGGTGCCATTGAAAAGACCCAGATAGGCACCCATGTGACCATAGCCCTGCAAGGCATTGGTGACAAAGGTGAACGGCATGGCCAGCATCGCTGCCCAGGCACAGCCGATAAGGATGAAGGGAATGAACTGCAGATAAGAATCGGGGCAGAAAGGAATGAGTGCAAAGCCCAGTCCGCCCAGCACGAGACTGACCGTATAGGCCATCTTGCGGTTGCCAAAGCGTGGCAGGACGGTTGCCCAGACCACACTGCCAACGGCCTGCACGGCATAGAGTATGCCTGTCCAGTTGGCAGCCTCCTGATAGGCTTCGGTCTTCGGGTCAGCCGTTCCCCATACGGTCAGCGACACGGCATCGACCACGTAGGTCCACATATAGAGGAAAGCAGCCCAACAGAAGAATTGCACCAGTCCGACAGTCCAGAAGGTTGAAGGGGCATTCTTCAACAGCGTAAACCAGTTGGCCTTCTCTTCTTTCTGTGCCGTCGAGGGGTTATACTCGGCATACTCCTTCGGTGGCCACTCCTTCACCTTCAGCGTCGTGTAGAGCACGCAGAGAATCAGGATGATAGCCCCCACGTAGAACGACCACACCACCGTGTCGGGCACAACACCGTCGGGGGCCACGTTCTTCAGACCTATCCAGGCGAAGAGGAAGGGGAACACGAATCCGACCACCGAACCGGCGTTGCACAGAAACGACTGGATGCTGTAGGCCTTGGCCTTCTGCTCCTCGTTCACCATGTCGCCCACCATCATCTTAAACGGCTGCATGGCCATATTGATGCTGGTGTCGAGCAGCATCAGGGCAAAGAGGCCGAAGATGAGCACATAGGTGACACTGCGCAAGCCCAGCGAGCCGGCATTGGGCAAGAGGCACATGACGGCCACGGCCACGGCGGCACCCACAAACAAGTAAGGTATGCGGCGACCGAAACGGGTCCAGGTCTTGTCGCTGAGCGTACCCACAATGGGTTGCACCAGGATACCCATCAGCGGCGGCAGGATCCAGAAGAAACTCAGGTCGTGAGGGTCTGCACCCAATGTTCTAAAAATGCGCGAGATGTTTGCGCTCTGGAGTGCATAGGCTATCTGCACCCCGAAGAATCCGAAACTCAGGTTCCAGAGTTTCCAAAAACTTAGATTAGGTTTCTGTTTCATATCATTTGCCCCCTAAGTTAGGGGGTTGGGGGGTCTGAACAAGCGTTTATCAGACACATAGTTCATTAAACATTATATCAATCATCTGGAGCCTGCGCTTGTTCAGACCCCCAGCCCCCTAACTTAGGGGGCATAATCACCGAGTTGTTCCTCTGATGACCAGCCGGGTACGGACGATGCGACGCTCGGCCTTGTCCATGGGTATCGTGCCCTCCACATGGCCGATGAGGATGCTGGCCGCCTCCTCGCCCACCATGGTGCCACGCTGCTCGACAGTGGTCAGCATGGGGTCGCAGGCGATGGCACGCTCACCATTGGTAAATCCGCAGATGCTGATATCCTCCGGCACCCGCAGGCCCATGCGCTTCACGGTGTAGAGGATGCCGATGGCCGTATCGTCGTTCACGGCGAAGAAGGCATCGGGATAGTAGTCGCCGTCGAACAGGTCGGGCGTAATCATCTCGGCATCCATGCGGTTGTCGCAGATGCGCGTCAGACTCTCGTCGAAGGGCAGACCGTGCTTCAGCAGGGCATCCTTGTAGCCGTTGAAGCGGTTCTTGGCAATCTCCAGGTTCATCTGCGAGCCATAGAAGGCGATGCGCCGGCAGCCCGTCTGTATAAGGTGGCTCACCGCATTGAAGGCCCCCATGTAGTCGTCGACGACCACGCGGCTCGCGTTCACGCCCGTACATATTCTATCATAGAACACCAGCGGCACGCCGGCATCAATCAGACGCTGGAAGTGGTCGTAGTGGTGGGTGTCCTTGGCCTGCGAGACGATGATGCCGCACACCTTGTTCTCATAGAACGACTGGCAGAGGCGCACCTCGCGCTCATACTGCTCGCCGCTCTGGGCCACCATCACGCGGTAGCCGTGGGCAGAGGCCTCTTCCTCTATCCCCTTCAGGATGGTGGAGAAATAATAGTGGACAAATTCCGGCACGATGACCCCGATGACCTTCATCGGCTGCACACGACTGTGACGCAGCGACTCGGCTATGGTGTTCGGCGTGAAATGATGCTCACGGGCATACTGCTTCACCCTTTCCCGCTGCTCGAGCGAGATGTGCGGCGAGTCTTTCAGGGCACGCGACACCGTGGCCACGGAAACGCCCAGTTCCCGTGCTATATCCTTCATTGTCAGTGTCATCTTCTCGTTCATCAGGTCTTTATTTATTGGATGGCATTGCAAATTTAGATAAAACTTTCCTTTCACGATGCGCCTGGCAAGAATAATTGACAAACGCAATAGCGCAAACGATTGCACTACCATTATAACGATTTTTATGCAAAAAAAGTACAAGAGACGCAAAATAAACCTACCTTTGCACTCGAACTAAGGCCTAAAAGACCAATTCGAGATATAACAATACTAACTAATTTTAAACCTAATTAAATGTAATGATGAAGCAGGTAAACATTAAATTACCATTCAGGATGCTGGCCCTCATAGTGGGCTTATTCCTGTCTGTGGGAGCCTTTGCACAGATTACTGTGAAAGGCCATGTGAAAGATGCTGCAGGCGAAGCCATCATCGGTGCAACTATCCGCGTGCTGGGTACCCAGACCGCCACGTTGTCCGACTTCGATGGTAACTTCACCGTACAGGCCAATCAGGGAGCCGACATCCAGGTGACCTACATGGGTTATCAGGCTGCCACGGTGAAAGCCGCTCCCAATGTGGTGGTCACTCTTCAGGAAGACGCCGCTCTTCTGAATGATGTGGTGGTCATCGGCTACGGTCGCGCCAAGAAGAACGACCTGACCGGCTCGGTCACCGCCATCAAGCCCGATGAGATGAGCCACGGTCTGCAGACCAGCGCCGACGACATGCTGAGCGGTAAGGTGGCAGGTCTGACCATCATCAACGAGGGTGGTGCTCCTGGTGCTGGCTCAACCATCCGCATCCGTGGCGGTTCGTCGCTTTCGGCCAACAACGACCCTCTGTATGTGGTCGACGGACTGCAACTGGACCCCAACGGTATTTCTGGCATGAACCCTCTGGCATCTATCAATCCGAACGATATCGAGTCGTTCACGGTGCTGAAGGACGCCTCGGCCACGGCCATCTATGGTAGCCGTGCATCTAACGGTGTGATTATCATCACCACCAAGAAGGGCAAGGCTGGTCAGAAGGCCAAGGTATCCTACAATGGCAATATCTCAATCTCTACCAAGAAGAAGACACTCGATGTGTTTGATGGTCCTGGCTTCCAGAGGTTTGTTGCCGACACCTTCGGAGAAGACAGTCCTGAATACGGCCTGCTGGGCTACTACGACGCCAACGGCGTGAAACAGTATGCCAACACTGACTGGCAGGATGAAATCTACCGTACTGCCGTATCTACTGACCAGAATATCACCGTCACTGGTGGCACCGCCAACATGCCTTACCGCATTTCGGCCGGTATCACGGGCCAGCCCGGTATTGTCAAGTCTACATACTTCAAGCGCTATACCGCCAGTTTCAACCTGGCTCCGGTGCTGCTGAAAGATCACTTGCGCCTGAACATCTCTGGTAAGGTGATGACCGCTAAGCGTCGCTGGGATAATGATGCAGTAGGTGCTGCTGCCTATATGGATCCCACCAAGCCCGTCCGTCTGAACCAGCCCATCTACAACCAGTACTTCAACGGCTACTACCAGTGGTCGCAGGCTGCCGACTATCCCAACGACAACAATTGGCAGTACCGCTATAACAGCGACTTCACAGCCAACCCCGTTGCCCTCGTTGAAAACAACGGCACCACGCAGAAGTCGGACACCTATCAGGGCACCTTCAATGCCGACTACAGCATCCACGGACTTGAAGACCTGCATGTGCTGGTCAGCATGGCCGGCAACCTCATGAAGGGTAAGGAGACAACAAGCAATAGCCCCTATACCACCTCAAGTTACTACTACGGCTGGGACGGTTGGAAGAAGAACGAGAACTACAACTACATCTTCAATGCGTTCCTGCAGTACACGAAAGAACTGAAGGAAGACGTGCATAACCTGGATGTACAGGTGGGCTACGAGTGGCAGCGCTATCACTGGTCGAGTGACAACTATGGCTACGGTCTTATTCCCGCCACCGCTTCAGTTGGTGCCGGCACCCGCTACAATGAGCCTACGGGCATCACGGAGTGGAAGTCGGAGAACCGCCTCCGTTCGTGGATCGGTCGTTTGAACTACACCCTGCTGAACCGCTATATGCTCACCTTCACCATGCGTGCCGACGGTTCGTCGCGCTTCTCCAAGGGTAACGAGTGGGGCTACTTCCCCGCAGCAGCCTTGGCATGGCGCGTTAAAGAGGAGCCCTTCCTGCGTGACAACAGCACCATCAACGACCTGAAGATTCGTCTGACCTATGGTAAAACTGGTCAGCAGAACATTGGTTATGACTTCTACTATCTTCCGGCCTACACGGCCAACTACGATCACGCCTACTACGATCTCTTCGGCAACGGACAGACCGTGCGTCCAGGCGTCTACAACCCCGACCTGACTTGGGAGAAGACCACCACCTATGATGCCGGTCTCGACCTCTCGCTGTGGAACGACCGCGTCAACGTCAGTGCCGACTGGTACTACCGTAAGACCACCGACCTGATCAACAACATCTACGTGCCCGCAGGTGCCAACTTTGCTGCACAGATGGTGGGCAACATTGGTGAACTGCACAACACGGGTGTGGAAGCCATGCTGACCGTACGTCCTATCGTTTCGAAGGACCTGAGATGGGATGTGACCTACAATGTCACCTATAATAAGAACAACATTGATGACCTGGCTTCTGACCTGATTGAGCACGGCAGCGTAGGTCTGTCGAAGAATGGTCAGGCCTATCAGACCGATCACTCCTCCAGTTCGTTCTATGTGTACCGTCAGGTCTACGACCAGAACGGCAACATTGTGCCTCACACCTTTGTCGACCGCAATGGCAACGGCATACTTGACAGCGATGACCGCTACTTCTTCTACCACGCCGATCCCGATGTGACCATGGGTCTGGGTTCAAAGGTTGTCTGGAAGAACTGGGACTTCAGTTTCAACACCCGTGCCAGTCTGGGCAACCATGTCTTCAACGCCAACATCAACGGCACTACCATCAGCAGCCAGGGTCTGGGCTCTACGCTGAACTTCATGCACAACATTCCTACGCTGGCACTGAAGTATGGACTGACAGAAGCATCTGACGCACAGGCTACATCCGACTGCTGGGTTCAGAATGCCTCCTACTTCAAACTTGACAACATCACGCTGGGCTATTCGTTCGACCATCTGTTCGACTCGAAGATCAACGGCCGTATCTATGCCACCGTGCAGAATGTGCTCACCATCACCGACTACGATGGTCTCGATCCTGAGATCCAGGGTGGTATTGAGAGCAGCATCTATCCTCGTCCGTTCACAACCGTGCTGGGCGTGAACCTGAACTTCTAATCTTACCTTAATATATTAAAGGAACAAAAAATATGAAAATCAAAGGTATAAAAAATATGATGGCTGTGGCCATGATTGGCATCGCTACACTTGGCTTCACAGCATGCTCTGACGATGCTCCGGTTTTTGGCGGTACGCTGCATCCTGACAACCCCAACCCACAGCAGACCACAGAGGCCGACTATGACGGCATCCTGAACAAAATCTACGGCAACCTGGCACTGACGGGTCTGACTGGCCCTCACGGCAGCAGCGACCTGCCCAGCGACATCGATGAAGGTATGTCGGTATTCGCACGTGTGGTGTGGTATGCCAATGAGTTGCCTTCCGACGAGTCTCTCTGTGCATGGCTGAGCGATGACGGTATTCCTGAATTCAACCGTGGTACCTGGAGCGATTCGCATCCTCTGCTTCGCGGACTCTACTATCGCTGTATGTTCGGCATCACGCTCTGCAACTACTTCCTCGACAATGCGCCGTCGTCTATCGACGAGTATTCGCTGAAAGTAGCCGAAGTGCGCTATATGCGTGCCCTGTACTATTTCTACCTGATGGATATGTTCGGCAATCCGCCGTTTGTCACCCATGTCACTTCCGACGCCCCTGCACAGGCCACTCGTCAGGAAGTCTTCACCTTCGTTGAAAGCGAACTGAAAGACATCATTGGCGAAGGCAATAGCAGCGATGTGCTGGCTGACAGCCGCGTCAAGTATGGACGTGCCGACAAGGTGGCAGGCTACATGCTGCTGATGCGTATGTATCTCAATGCCGAGGTGTACACCGGCACCGCCCGCTGGGAGGATGCTCGCACCTATGCTGAAAAGGCTATCAACTCCAACTACGAACTCAGCAACACGCCGAAGAATGGCTTTACTGCCTATCAACTGCTGTTCATGGGCGACAACGACACCAACGGAGCCCAGAAAGAGATCGTATTCCCCATCCTGTTCGACGGCGACCGCACCCAGAGTTGGGGTGGCGTATTCCTGGCAGCAGGTACGGTCAATGGTGATGACATCGCAGCCTATCCCACTGGTACTACCGCAAACTGGGGTGGTATTCGTGCCAAAAAGTATTTCGCTCAGAAGTGGTTCCCCAATGACGATGCTCCCGTCGGCACACCTGCTGACCTGAGGATAGCCGCCGGCGATGACCGCTGTCTGCTGATGACCGTGGGCCACGAACTTGAAATCATGAAAGAGGACAAGTTTGAGCAAGGCTATGGCTACGTGAAGTTCCTGAACACCCATGCCGATGGTACACCGGCTCACAATGCCGACCACACCGACTATGACTTCCCGCTCTTCCGCCTGGCAGAGGCCTACCTGACCTATGCCGAGGCTGACGCCCGCCTGAATGGCGGCAACGTGAGCGCCACGGGTCTGAACTACATCAAGGCTCTGCGCGAGCGTGCCCATGCCAACAGCAACATCAGCGTGTTCTCGCTCGCCGACATCGAAGACGAGTGGAGCCGTGAGTTCGGTTTCGAGGGTCGTCGTCGTATGGACATGGTCCGCTTTGGCAACTTCGCCGGTACACGCCGCATCTGGATTGGCGGTACTCCTGACGGTGGCACTTTGTCGGCCTATCGCAACCTTTTCCCATTGCCTTCAAGTGACCTGATTGCAAATCCGAACTTGAAGCAGAATCCTAATTATTAAGTCCGTAATAAATCATCATGAACATGAAACAGTTAAATATATTAGCATCCCTGCTCACGGCAATGATAGCCTTCACTGCCTGTTCTACGGACCGCGACGAGAATCCTGTTCTGTCGGTTCCCTCTGACGGCAGTTACACGCTCTATGCGCCGGGCATTACGGCCAACACTATCGACCTGGACAACTCTGAGAGCCTGACCTTCAAGGTCGACCAGCCCAACTATGGCTATACGGCCCCGATTATCTATATGATGGAATTTGCTGCATCGGAAGATGCCACAACCTGGTCTACTTGGCAGGCCACAGAAACCAGCAATGAGAATCCGCTGGCCATCACCGTTCCTACAAGTGAAATTGGTGCTGCCGTCACATCGGGCCTGGTAGAACTCGGCCGCGAAGAGGTGGACTTTCCGCTTTACGCTAATGTCAAAGCCCGTGTGCATGCCTATCTGAGAGGACTGGAAGAGACCACTTCCGTCTATTCACAGGAAGTGCAGTTCGCTGTCACCACATCTTATGTGTTGCCGCCGGCACCTCTGCAGCAGTTCTATATGGTTGGTGCAGTAGTCAACAACTGGGACGAGTTGTCCTCGCTGACTGCCCTGCTCTATCCTGAGGGTGGCGATGCCTATTCTTACACCACGAAGTTCACCGGTGCATGGGATCTGAAGATATGGACTGAGGAAGACGCTCTTACGAAGAACTGGTCTGCCGCCTACGGCTGTATCACCGACGGTGACAACTCTCCCACCGGCACCATCATCAATGCCGCCGCTCAGGCCATCTCGTCGCCTTCGGCAGAGTTCTACACCTTCACCTTCGACAAGCATCACATGAGTTACTCATGGACCAAGTTGGAGGATCAGGAGCCCAAGGAGTACACCAGCATCTCACTGATTGGTAACTTCAACGACTGGGCCGGCGATGTCGACATGACTCAGGTGACTCCTCACAACTGGTATGTTGAGCACACCTTCACCACTGACGATGTGGAGTTCAAGTTCCGCGCCGACCATGACTGGGGCACCAACTGGGGTGCAGCCTGGACGGTCAGCAGCGAGGAGTTTGCAGCCCTCGGCGTTGGTGGCGGCGACAACATCAAGTGCGCTAAGGGTACCTACCGCTTCTACATCAACGACATCACCAACAAGATGTGCGTGGTCCCTGTTGAGTAATATTCCATTCATTAACATTAAAGAACAGAACAATGAAAAAGTTATCATTATATGCGATGCTCGCGTTTGCGGGTTTGTTCATGGCCTCCTGCGGGCTTGAGGATAACGAATTCGCCGGTCTGAAGACGGCTGAGGCCGATGGCGCCGTAGTGGTGCCCGGCTTCACCGCCGGCCAGTTGGGAGTGATTGACCTCAACACCGTCGAGGTGAGCGATGCACAGGATGTGCAGGCATTCACCGTGTCCGAGACCGCTCTGCCGGAAGGTGTTGTGCTCTCTAAGGGCGAGATAGAGTTTGAAGATGGCACAGTGCTGGGCACGACTGCCGATGGCAAAGTGTCGGGCGAGGCACTTTCAGCCTATGTGTCATCCATCTATGGCCTGCGCCCCGAGGCCCGCACAGTGGTTGGACAGGTCTGTCTCTACGCTGTGCAAAATGGTGCAGCCGTAAAGATTGATGCCGGAAAATTGACCTTCCAGGTGGTGCCTAAGGCTCCGGTGATTGCCGCTGCCTACTATCTCACAGGTACCATCAACGACTGGAACAACACCAACACCGACTTCGAACTGTCCAATGGCGGTCAAGATCCTTATGCCAACCCCACCTTCACCTGTGCACTCAACATGGAAGCACTGGGCAACCCCACATCCATTGAGTTCAAGGCTACACCTGTCGACGGACTTGGAGGTGACTGGAGTGGCTGTCTGGCAGCCGGCGAGGAAGGCAAGTTCAACTACAACAACGATGGCGGCAACTTCAAAATTGAAGACATCAAAGCCAACACGAAGATCATCCGACTGACCTTCAACATGCTTGACCAGACATGGAGTTACACAGAAGTAGCCTTCAATGAGTACATCTATGAGATTGGCAATGAGACCAGTTGGAGCACATCGCATCCGCTATTTGGCGCCAATAGCGACGGCAAGTATCAGGGCTACTACTTCCTGAATGGTGAGTTCAAGTTCAAGCCCAATGCCGACAACTGGGAAGGCGACTGGGGACAGTCTCCTGATGCTCCTTATGGCACCCTGGTTGAAAAGGAAGAATGGAACTGCTGGCTCGAGGAAGGCGAAGGCTTCTATCGCATTGACGTAGACATCGACGCCATGACCTGGGCACTGAAGAAGATCAACTACGTGAGCATCATCGGCACCACTAACGGCAACTGGGATACCGATACAGACCTCACCTACAACCAGGCAGAAGGATGCTGGGAGGTTACTTGTGACCTGAATGCCGGCGAGATGAAGTTCCGCGGCAACCACAACTGGGACGGCGACGTAGACCTGGGTGGTTCGTTTGACAACCTCGTACATGGTGGAAGCAACATCGCCATCGAGGCTGGCAACTACACCATCAAACTCTACATCAGCGTGGCCGGACAGCACAAAGCCGTTGTCACAAAGAACTAATCCTATCCGATTCTCATCAAGAGGCGAGCCAACCACACTGGATCGCCTCTTTTTTGTTTGGCTCTCATGCCCTGCGGGCGTTAACACATTTTAAAGGTTACGATATCTATACTTACCCCAAACAAGGTGCACTAACTGCACTTAACCGCCGCGACTCGACTGCTGGCATCCCTCGGTCGGAAAGCGTTTTAAATCGTTTTATCAATGGTAAAACATCGTTTTACGCGTGGTAAAACGATGTTTTACAGCGTTTAAAATTTTGTAAAACGCCTTTCGGCTGACAGCGTCGAAGCCGTGGCGAAGGATACGGATGGCTTCGGTAAGTGCAGTTAGTGCAGTTAGTGCACCTTGTTTTGGGTAAGTATAATATGTGGATTTGTTAATGAGTCCTAAAGTTCCACTTAGAGTTGTCGGTCGAGAAGTCGTAGGGGGCCAGCGTAGGGGTGCTGTCGCCGGCCGAGTAGAGGCAGAGCGAGGTGTTGAGTCCCTCTTGGCCGGGCACGGCGTAGGGCATGATACGATAGGTGCCGTCGGTCAGTTGCTCGATGCGCCAGAGTTGGTTAGTGGCGCCGTCGACCTGTGGACTGGCGATGACCTCCAGGCGGTCGGTGGCCGTCAGGGCACGACGGGTGCCGGCAATGCGGATGACGTAGAGCGGGCCGCAGAGGGTGCCGCCGGCCTGGGGAGCAGGCTCTACCTGCCAGCGCTGCCAGGGACGGCACATGTAGTCGCTACAGCGCAGGGCGACATCGCCCTCAGGCCATGTGGACTCCACCTGCTCTAACGTCTGCTGGGGCAGGGGCACGACGGGCTCGTTGGGGTCGAGGCGCCAGAAGGGCTTGCGCTCCTGGGGGATGCGCACGAAGTCGACAGCCAGTTCGAGACTGTAGCCGCGCCGTTCGCTCTCTATCTCGTAGGTGCCTTCACGGAAACGCGGGCCGGCCACGGGCCAGCCGTTGCGCCAGAGCAGGGGCCGCAGACCCAGCACGGAGCGTCCGCCCTGGTCGAAGTCGGCCTCGTAGTGGCACGACATCACCTCGACGCCCTCGTCGACGATGGTGCGTCCGAAGTGGCCCGGTCCGCAGACGCGTTCGCCAGCGGCGATGACCATTCGGCCGCCGCCCTGCATCATGTCGCGTCCCACGTTGTCGAGATAGGGGCCAGTGACATTGCGCGAGCGTCCCACAACGATATTGTATGTCGAGTTGACGCCGTCGCAGCAAGTGCCGTGGGTGCCCAGCAGGTAGTACCAGCCATCGCGGTAGATGAGGTCGGTGGCCTCGCAGTCGATGGCGATGTCCTGCTCGATGTTACCCTCCTTGCGCAGACCTGTGGCGGGATCGAGTTCGATGAGTCGGATGCTGCCGAAGTAGGTGCCGTAACTCACCCAGAGACGGCCCGTGGTGGGGTCAAGCAGCAGAGAGGGGTCGATGGCGTCCTGATCCTCCATGCCGTCGCTGGAGGCCACCTCGACGGGCTCCGTCCACTGGAAGTCGGGCGACTGGGGATCGAGCGTTTTGTTCCACATGGTCAGGATACGCCCGTTGTGGCCGCCGCCGAGTCCGCCGCCCGTGGCACCATAGATGCAGAGGTAGCGGTCGCCTATCTTGAGCACATCGGGGGCAGCGCCGCGTCCTGGGCGGTCGGCACCACCGTGCCACGACCAGCCGTCATCAGAGATGAGTCCGCCACCACCCGTGCCGAAGGTGTAATACTTGCCGTCGCACTGGGCGATGGTAGAGGGGTCGTGGATGTAGGGAGCGCCCGTCTGGGCGGTGGCAGTGATGAGTGATAAGTGAAAAGTGATAAGTATGGCTAATGACTTCTTCATATTATTGCAGTTTAATGGAGTAATTCGTAACGGGGTTGTTGTTCGCATCGAGGAAGCGCACGCACATGTCGCTGAGACCGGGGCCGTTGATGACGGCGCAACGCAGCACGTTGCGGCCCTTCCTGAGGGTGAGGCGGGCCGACATACCATCGTCCACCACCATGCGGCGGTCGCCGCTGAGCAGCAGCACCTGCTGGCCGTTGAGCCACCAGCAGGAGGCACCGTTGGAGCCGGCTGCCAGGCGGACGTCCGTCATCTCCTCAGGACAGTCGATGATGGTGACGCCCCAGAAGAGCGAGCCATAGGTCTGCTGGCCCCACTTCTCGGCGAAGCGGAACAGACGGGCGTTGTAGGTGCGGCTGTCCAGCGCACGCCAGACGAGCGTCTGGTCGGCGACGCGCAACTTCTGGCCGTCGCGTGGAATGAGCGTCAGTTGGTCCTTGAAGTAAGGTTTTGCGAAGGCCTGCTCCAGCCACGAGTCGGTGAAGATGACGTTCGTGCGGATGTCCTGACGGATGGGCTCCAGGAGCAGCCAGCGGCGTATGAAGCCGTCGAGAGTGGGGCGCAGGGCCTGTGCACCCTTGCCGACAGGACGGAAGTACTGGCGGTCGAAGGTCTTGGGGTTGGACGCGCCCTGTGGTGTCGGCGTGATGAGGGGTATGGTGCCGTCGGCATTGAAGTTGAACGGTTCGATGCAGACGGAGCGGCGCTTGTCGTCGCGGGGCGAGAAGTGGTTGTTGTGATAGAACAGATACCACTGGCCGCGATACTCCACAAACGAGTGGTGATTGGTCCAACAGCCGTTGTCGTGTTCGGCCATGAAGATGCCCTTGAAGTCCCAGGGGCCGAGGGGCGACTTCGACATGGCGTAGGCGAGCGTCTCGGTGGGGTTGGCCCCGTTCTCCTTGCTGCCGCGCACCCAGGGGAAGGTGAGGTAGTACCAGTCGCCGCGACGGAAGGCGAAGGGTCCCTCCTTGAAGCCCTCGGGCAGACCCTGCATGACGAAGGACTCGCCGTCCACCTCCTTCATGTTGTCCTTCAGGCGGGCACCGCGGATGCCCATGCCGCTCCAGTAGATGTAGGCCTGACCATCGTTGTCGACCAGCACACAGGGGTCGATGCCCATCACACCCTGGATGGGCTCCGGCTCGCAGGTGAAGGGTCCCTCAGGACGGTCGGCAGTGGCCACGCCGATGGCGAAGCCGCGACCAGAGCGAGGGGCATCGGGGAAGTAGAAGTAGTACTTACCACCCTTCTCCACGCAGTCGGGGGCCCACATCGAGTAGCCGTCGGGCTTGCCCCAGGGCACCTGCGTCTGCGAGAGAATCATGCCGTGATCGGTCCAGTCGGTGAGGTTCTCTGACGAGAATACGTGGTAGTCCTCCATGCAGAACCAGTCCTGCCGCTGACCCTCGGGCGGCACGATGTCGTGCGAGGGATAGAGGTACACCTTATTATTAAATACGCGAGCAGTGGGGTCGGCCGTAAACTGGTCGCGGATGACGGGATTCTGGGCCGCCAGCGTGAGCGGCAGTGCCAGTAGTAATGCAGTTAAGGTTTGTTTCATAGTCGCAAATTTTCGGCAAAGATAGGCAATAATTTCCGAACGGCATCGCCGTCGGGCCGCCAGTTTGGCGCCATGTTACAAGCAACAAAGCATCTGAAACATGCCAACAAACCCGTTATGCGGGAATATGCTACCTTTGCAAGCAAAAACCTAAGGCATGATGAAGAGAATCTTAATTGTGGCGGTATGGGCACTGACGGCCTGTCCGCTGGTGAAGGCACAGACGCTGCCTTATCAGAATCCTGAGTTGTCGGCCCACGAGCGGGCCGTGGACCTCTGCTCGCGGCTCACGCTGGAGGAGAAGTCGCAGTTGATGCTCGACGAGAGTCCAGCCATTCCCCGTCTGGGCATCAAGAAGTTCTACTGGTGGAGCGAGGCCCTGCACGGCGCTGCCAACATGGGCAACGTGACGGTATTCCCGGAGCCGGTGGCTATGGCGGCCTCGTTTGCTCCAGGCTTGGTGTACAAGTGCTTCGACATCGCTTCGACCGAATTCCGTGCGCAGTACAACGAGCGTATGCTGCGCGGCAGCGGCGAGGACGAGAAGTTCCACAGCCTTTCTGTGTGGACACCGAATGTAAATATCTTCCGCGATCCGCGATGGGGACGCGGGCAGGAGACCTACGGCGAAGACCCCTTCCTGACCAGTGAGATGGGAACGGCAGTGGTCAAGGGCCTGCAGGGCCCTGAGACTTCGAAGTATCGCAAACTGTGGGCCTGCGCCAAGCACTACGCGGTGCACAGCGGCCCTGAGTACACCCGCCACTCGGCCAACCTGACCGATGTGTCGGCCCGCGACCTGTGGGAGACCTACATGCCGGCCTTCAAGACGCTGGTGCAGGACGCCAAGGTGCGCGAGGTGATGTGCGCCTATCAGCGTCTGGACGACGATCCGTGCTGCGGCTCGCAGCGCCTGTTGCAGCAGATCCTGCGCGACGAGTGGGGATTCAAGTATCTGGTGGTGAGCGACTGCGGTGCCGTGAGCGACTTCTACACCTCGCATAAGTCGTCGAGCGACGCCGTACACGGTTCGGCGAAGGCGGTGCTGGCCGGCACCGATGTGGAGTGCGGCTACGGCTATGCCTACAAGAGCATTCCAGAGGCCGTGCGTCGCGGGCTCCTCTCTGAGGCCGAAGTCGACAAGCACGTCGTCCGTCTGCTGGAAGGCCGCTTCGACCTTGGCGAGATGGACGATCCGTCGCTCGTGGAGTGGTCGAAGATTCCCTATAGCGCGATGTCGTCGAAGGAGAGTGCCAATTGGTCGTACCAGATGGCACAGAGGAGCATCGTGCTGCTGCAGAACAAGCAGGACGTGCTGCCGCTGAAGAAGAATGCTGAGCGGATAGCCGTCATCGGGCCGAATGCTGACAATGCGCCGATGATGTGGGGTAACTATAACGGCATGCCCAACCACACGGTCACCATTCTTGATGGCATCAATGGAAAAGTAAAAAATATAAAAGGTAAAAAAGTAAAATATTTCCCTGGCTGCGACCTGACCTACGACAAGGTGATGGACTGCCTGCTGGGCTCGCAGTGCAGTTTTGAGGGCAAAAAGGGCCTGAAGGGTACGTTCTGGAACAACCGCGAGATGGAGGGCAAGCCCGTCACTACACAGTACTACGCCACGCCGCTGGCCGTCACCACGGCCGGTATGCACAACTTTGCCCCAGGCGTCAACCTGGAAGACTTCTCGGCCAAATATGAGACGGTGTTCACACCGCAGGAGGCGGGCGAGTATGTGGTGAACGTGGACGGTTGCGGCCACTTCGAACTCTACATTGACGGCGAGCGGCAGTATCGGCACCACATCTGGCGCACCACGCCCAACCGCACGGTCATACAGGCCGAGAAGGGCAAGAGTTACAACATTGAGGTGCGCTTCTCGCACGTACATACTTATAATGCTGACCTGAAGATCAATGTGGCCAAGGAACTGCCCATCGACTACGATGGCATGATTGCCCAACTGAAGGACATTCAGAAGGTGGTCTTCGTGGGAGGCATCTCGCCCGCTCTGGAAGGTGAGGAGATGCCCGTGCAGATTGAGGGCTTCAAAGGGGGCGACCGCACCTCGATAGAACTGCCACGCGTGCAGCGCGACTTCCTGAAGGCACTGAAGGCGGCCGGCAAGACCGTCATCTTTGTCAACTGTTCTGGTTCGGCCATTGCCCTCACGCCGGAAACCGAGACGTGCGACGCCATCGTGCAGGCCTGGTACCCAGGACAAGAGGGCGGTACGGCTGTGGCCGACGTGCTCTTTGGCGACTACAACCCCTCAGGCAAGTTGCCCGTCACCTTCTATCGCGACGACAGTCAACTGCCCGACTACGAGGACTATTCGATGAAGGGGCGCACCTATCGCTACTTCGACGATCCGCTCTTCGCCTTTGGCTTCGGCCTGAGTTACACGCAGTTTGAGGTGGGTGAGGCCCAACTGAAGGAGATAGAGAACGGCCGGCTGCTGAAACTCACCGTGCCCATCACTAACAAGGGACAGCGCAACGGTACGGAGACCATGCAGGTCTACATCCGCAACCTGCAAGACCCCGACGGCCCGCTGAAGTCACTGCGCGGCTTTGCCCATGCAACCCCAGAACCAGGGAAGACGGAGAACTGCGACATCCTGCTCGAGAGGAAGAAGGCCTTTGAGTTCTGGGATGCCGAGACCAACACGATGCGAGTCAAACCCGGCCAGTATGAACTGTACTATGGTACCAGTTCGCGAACCGAAGACCTGAAGAAAATGACATTTGTCTTGAAATAATCGAGGTTTTGCAGCATATTGCAACCTCCTGCAAACATTCTGAAACATGACAAGGGCGATATTAGACAATTATTTCGTATCTTTGCACCCAGAAAACTAAATAACTGACCAATTATGAAACTGAAAGCCATTATAGCGATGATGCTACTGAGTATGCCGCTGGGAAGCCTGCATGCCGCCGTAGACCCTAATTTCTACATATTCCTCTGTTTCGGACAGTCGAATATGGAGGGTGCCGCCCGTCCGGAGGCACAAGACATGGTGAGCCCGGGCCCCCGATTCCTGCTGATGCCTGCCGTGGACGATCCGCAGCGTGGGCGCAAGATGGGCGAGTGGTGCGAGGCCGTGCCGCCGCTCTGCCGCCCGAACACGGGCCTGACGCCTGCCGACTACTTCGGCCGAACGATGATTCAGGGTCTGCCTGACAATATCCGTGTGGGCGTGATTCATGTGGCCATTGGCGGCATCCATATCCAGGGTTTTATGCCTGACAGCATTGAGAGTTACGTGAAGACCGCTCCCGGCTGGATGACGGGCATGCTCAAGGCTTATGACAACAACCCCTACGAGCGACTGGTCACACTGGCCAAGAAGGCTCAGCAGGACGGCGTCATCAAGGGCGTGCTGATGCATCAGGGCGAATCGAACACCGGCGACCCCAAGTGGGCGTCGATGGTTCAGAAGGTGTACGACCGACTGCTGGGCGACCTGCAACTGAAGCCCGAAGAGGTGCCCCTGCTGGCAGGCGAGGTGGTACAGGCTGGCGGCAAGGGCCAGTGTGTGGCGATGAACAAGCAAATCGACGAACTGCCCAAGACGCTGCACACCTCGCTGGTCATCTCGTCGACGGGCTGCACCAACGGACCTGACAACCTGCACTTCGATGCCCCTGGCTATCGTGAACTGGGACGCCGCTACGGCGAGAAGATGCTCTCGCTGCTGGGCTATCAGGTGAAGACCCCGTTCGAGGTGCCTGCCGATGCCCGCACGGCTGAGACCACGGTGCCGGGCAACGACTTCCCCAAGGTGGACAGCGAGCGCAGGGCCTACTTCCGCGTGAATGCCTCGCAGGCCAATCAGGTCATCGTCGACGTGTGTGGCAAGAAATATGAGATGCGCCGCGACGAGAAAGGCATCTGGTGCGCCGTCACCGATCCGCTGCCCGTTGGCTTCCACTACTACTTTATAAATATAGGTGGACAGAACTTCATCGATCCCGCCACAGAGACCTTCTTCGGATGCAACCGCGAGGCCGGCGGCATTGAGGTGCCCGAGGGGCCTGAAGGCGACTACTACCGTCCGCAGCAGGGCGTGCCCGCCGGACAGGTGCGCAGCATCTACTACTTCGCCCAGTCATCAGGCGAGTGGCGTCATGCTCTGGTCTATACGCCTGCCGAGTACGAACAGGGCAAGAAGCGCTACCCCGTGCTCTACCTGCAGCACGGCATGGGCGAGGACGAGACCGGCTGGAGCAAGCAGGGCCACATGCAGCACATCATGGACAACGCCATCGCCAAGGGTGAGGCTGTACCGATGATTGTGGTCATGGAGAGCGGCGACATCAAGGCCCCGTTCCGTGGCGGCGACAATCGTGCAGGCACCAGCCAGTATGGTGCTTCGTTCTATCCCGTGTTGCTCAACGACCTGATTCCCTACATCGACCGCAACTTCCGTACCAAGAGCGACCGCGAGCACCGTGCAATGGCCGGACTCTCGTGGGGTGGCCATCAGACCTTCGATGTGGTGCTGCAGAACATGGACAAGTTCGCCTGGATGGGCACGTTCAGCGGTGCCATCTTCGGCGTTGACGTGAAGACCGCCTACGACGGCGTGTTTGCCGATGCGGAGAAGTTCAACAAGCAGATACACTACTTCTACATGAACAGCGGCACCGATGATTTCATCAAGAGTGAGCCGCTGGCCAAGAGCCTGCAGCAGCAGGGCATCAATGTAGAGTTCTCGCAGTCGAAGGGCACCGGCCACGAGTGGCTCACCTGGCGCCGCGGCCTGCATGAGTTCATCCCGCACCTGTTTAAGGGAAAGGTGAAAAAGTAAAAGGGTAAAAAAGTAAAAAGGTAAAAAAATATATTAGGATAGAATGAAACAGATATCAACACTGGCCCTCGCCGCTATGCTGACACTGGGCAGCACGGCCACCTGGGCACAAAACGGACTGAAGGACGCCTACAAGGACTACTTTATGATAGGCGTGGCCGTCAACCAGCGCAACGTGAGCAATGCCGAGCAGATGGCACTCATCAACCGCGAGTTCAACAGCATCACGGCAGAGAACGACATGAAGCCCGAACCCACTGAGCCCCGCGAGGGACAGTACAACTGGGAGGGTGCCGACCGCATAGCCAACTTCTGTCGGCAGAACAACATCAAACTGCGCGGTCACTGTCTGATGTGGCACTCGCAGATTGGTCAGTGGATGTACAACGACAACCCCACGAAGGAGGTATTCTATGCCCGCATGAAGAAGCACATCCAGGCCATCGTCACCCGCTATAAGGATGTGGTCTACTGCTGGGATGTGGTGAACGAGGCCATCAGCGACGACCCCAAGGCTGAGGATCCCTATCGTCAGAGCCCGATGTACAAACTCTGCGGCGACGAGTTCATCGCCAAGGCTTTCCAGTATGCCCGCGAAGCCGATCCTAACGCCCTACTGTTCTACAACGACTACAGCACTGTGGATGCCCACAAGCGTGAGCGCATCTATAATATGGTGAAGAAGATGAAGGCCGCTGGCGTGCCCATCGATGGTATCGGCATGCAGGGCCACTACAACATCTACTATCCCACCGAGCAGCAACTCGACTCGGCCATCACCCGCTTCAAGGAGGTGGTGGACCATATCCACGTGACCGAACTGGACATCCGCACCAACGAGGAGATGGGTGGCGCGTTGCGCTTCAGCCGAGAGGGTACCACCGTGACCGACAGTGTGAAGCAGCACTTGGCCGACCAGTATGCCCGTGTGTTCGGCGTGTTCCGTAAGCACAAGGATGTCATCGAGTGTGTGACCTTCTGGAATCTAGGCGACCGCGACTCGTGGCTGGGAGCAGCCAACTATCCCCTACCCTTCGACACCGAGTACAAGCCGAAGATGGCCTATGAGTATATCAAGGACATGAAGGCCCCGCTGTGGCAGTTGCCCAAGAAGCCTGCCCGCAAGCCGCGCCCCAACCGTCAGCAGGACCAGATGCAGCGTCCGCCGTTCAATCCTGATATGGCCTTCCCTGAGGTGGCCGGCGTGAAAGAGGACTTCAAGCCCTCAACAAAGAACCAGCCCGGACAGCAGTATCCGCAGGTGAACTCGCAGGGCTACGTGCGCTTCCACATCGAGATCCCTGACGCACAGGCCGTCAGCGTGAGCCTCGGCTTGGGTGGCCGTGGCGGCACAAAACTGCACCGCGCCTACGACAACTCGTGGGTGGGACAGACGGAAGGCCCGATGGACGAGGGCTTCCACTACTATCACCTGACGGTCGATGGTGCTACGCTGAACGACCCAGGTGCCCTGAACTACTTCGGCTCCTGCCGTTGGGAGAGTGGCATCGAGATTCCGGCCAAGGACCAGGACTTCTATGCCTGCCGCATGGACGTGCCTCACGGCAATGTGCAGCAGGTGCTGTTCCCCTCGGAGAGCACCAAGAGCGTGAAGCGGGCCTTCGTCTACACCCCGCCCACCTATGAGAAGAACAAGAAGGAGCGTTTCCCCGTGCTCTATCTGCAGCACGGCTGGGGTGAGGACGAGACGGCCTGGAGCAATCAGGGCCACGCCAACCTGATCATGGACAACCTCATCGCCGAAGGCAAAGTGAAGCCCTTCATCATCGTGATGACCTACGGTCTGACCAATGATGTGAAGTTCGGCACCATCGGACAGTTCACAGCCAAGGAGTTTGAGACCCTGCTCGTCGACGAACTGGTGCCCTACATCGACGCCAACTTCCGCACGATTGCCAAGAAGGAGAGCCGCGCGATGGCCGGTCTGTCGATGGGCGGCATAGAGACCAAACTCATCACCCTGCGCCGACCTGAGGTCTTCGGCTACTATGGTCTGCTGAGCGGCGGCACCTACCAGCCTTCTGACATTAAGGATCCGAAGCAGGTGAAGTATATCTTTGAAAGTTGCGGCTCGAAGGAGAATCCTGACGGCATCAACCAGAGCGTCGAGGCCCTGAAGGCCGCCGGTCTGAATGCCGAGGGCTATGTCTCGGAGGGTACTGCCCACGAGTTCCTCACCTGGCGTCGCAGCCTCTACCGCATGGCCCAGAAACTGTTTAAGTAGCAGATTCCCTTCGCAAGGCGGAAAAGCAAAAGACTTTGAAACATATTGAAAAGTAGGGTCGCTGTAATTGTTGTACCTTTGCAGGCGAAATCAAAACAAAGCCAACAACAATGAAGCGATTACTACTTTTTTTTGCATTAACGATTCTCAGTCTGTCATTCAGCAGCGTGTCCGCACAGGAGCGCCGCCCCATAGACAACCAGCACCCCATGTGGCTCATCCACATTGACGTCTGGAACTCTGCCGACCCGCAGAAGATTATCGACCTGATTCCTGCCGACATCAAGCCCTATGTGGTGATGAACCTTTCGTTGTCATGTCAGTACGACGAGGCAACAAAGATGTACCGCATGCCGCGCAATGCCGTTCGCACCTACAAGTCGTGGGCGTCGGTCTGTCAGTTGAACGATATGCGGTTCACCTGCCAGCCTGCCTCGGGCGGCCACACCCATATACAGGACAGCGACCTGGAGACCTTCGAATATTTCTTCAAGACCTACCCCAACTTCCTCGGTTGGAACTATGCCGAGCAGTTCTGGGGCTTCAACGTGGCCAACAACGAGAGTTCGATGACCGAGACCTCGCGCTGGGCTCTCTTTGCCAAACTGGTGGAGATGTCCCACAAGTATGGCGGTTTCCTCACCGTCAGTTGGTGCGGCGGCACCTATCACATGGGTACCAATCCCATTGCCGAGTTGAAACTCAACAAGGACTTCATGGCCGCCTGCCAGAAATATCCCGAGGCCATTCTCTTCCTCTATAAGTACACCCACGCCAGCAGTTTCTACAACAACGAGAGCGTCTGCTGGGGCCCCTTCGTGTCTGGACTCACCAAGAACTATGGTGTGCGCTACGACAACTGCGGCTGGAACGACACTATGTCGAAGTTACTGGGTGAGAATCATGGAAAGAAATATCCCGGCTCAGCCGGCATCGGCACTGTGATGGAACAGACCTGCGTCAACGGCGGTGCCGTGTGGGACGGCCCGGAACTTATCTGGACCGAGGACTTCCAGAACCTCAGCAATTCGACCGTCGACGGCTACACTCGCCGCAACTGGGGTACCTTCCCCAACTTCAAGGGCATCTGGCTCGACATGTGGCGCGAGATCATCAAGGGCAATATGTATATCCCCTCGCGCGAAGAGGTTGTCAACAAGACAAAGATTGTCGTAATCAACGACCTGGGCAACGAATACAACGGCTACACGGCCTGGGATGACCTCTACAACGGCCTCTACCTGCAGACTGACCCCTTCAATCAGAAGAAAGAGGCACAATGGAACTACGGCCAGTGGTATAACAACCTGTGCTACTTCAAGTCCACGGGCCGCTATGGTGCTGTGCCCATCGTGACAGGCCTCTACGACGATCTGGCAAAGAAGATTCCCGTACAGGTAAAACGCTCGAACTACACCTCACGCTGGGGCACACAGGCCAAGAAGGTGGCCGACTTCAACGAACAGTATCCAGAAGTGAGCACGGGCGACCTCTATGTGAATCGCTACCGCAACCAACTGGTCACCTATACCCCATACTCCTACCTGAACAGCAAGAAGAAGGCCTCGGCCGACGTGCCCCTGCAGTACAACACCTGTGAGTCCATGCACCTTGTTTGGGGCAAACTCTCCAGTGGCGTCATCCGCGAGTATGCCGACCATATCGACTTCTATCTGAACAACTACCGCAGCGACTCCACAAGCATGCAGACCGACTCCATCATGATCTATGGCTCTACTGAGCAGCCCACCTTTACCAGAACAAACCACACAACTGGCGCTACAGGGCAGTCTGTTTCACTCGTCGGCAACTACGATGCCGAGAATCATGCCTACAAGTTGGCCGTGAAGCACACGGGACCCGTATCCCTGACCATCAAGTGTGCAGGTGCAGCCACGGAGCGTCTCACCGACGTGCTCCCTGCCGAGGCCCTGCCCACACCCAAGCAGCCCGAAGCCTTCCGCGGCCCCTACATCATCGAGGCCGAGAACATGGACTACAAAGGTGGCATCAACGTGTCGCTCACCCACTCCGGCTGGTGGGCACAGGACATGAAAGACTTTGCCGCCATGGGCTATGTCACCACTGGCACCTCCTCATCGGCTGCCCTGCGCCATCAGTTGAAACTGGCAGAAGGCGGCGAGTATGACATCTGCGTGCGCTACTGCAACTCGTCGAAGGCAGGCAACATCACCACTACCGTCAATGGTACTGCCTCCACGATGGCTATCGAAAAGACCGACAAAAACGACTGGCGCATCGCCCGTGTGAAAGCCACCCTGAAGAGCGGCACCAACGACCTTGTGCTGACCAACACCGGCAGCATCAACATGATCATCGACCAGGTCATCTACGAGCCGACGGGCACCGAAGCCGAGAAGTTCCAGGTCACCGTCCGCGATGCCGAGCACGGAACCGTCACCCCGAGCACCACCGCTGCCGCCAAGGGCGAGACCGTCACGCTGACCATCCGCCCCGATGAGGGCTACGGCGTACGCGAACTGCGCGTGGTCAATTCCGTCTTCTTCACCCAGGGCTGGTACATCAATGTTCCCGAGGGTGCCGAAGAAGTCACCTTCACCATGCCCGATGACAACGTGACCATTCAGCCCGCCTTCTATGACAAGTCTGCCGTCTATGTGCTCGACTTCACGTCGGTGCTCAACGGCGGTATGCCCGAAGGCTGGCGCACCACCGACGGCAACGATGTACACGAGTACCCCAACACGTTCGGCTCCGGTTCACGCACCTTCGTCGGCTTCACCGGCTATCAGGGCAAGGCCCTCTACTGGCGCAACACCACTGCCGACTATGGTCGCCAGACTGACTATCCGCTCACGCTGGAGCCTGGACAATACAAGTTGACCTATGCCATGGCAGCCTGGAAGGGCTCACCGCAGTATAAGGCACGCATCATCAGCCCTGATAACAAACTGCTGGCCTCATCGGATGTCTACACCGCTGCCCCCAACGCCAACGGCAACACCTCGGCCAACCTGACCACCACCGTCAAGCGCGAACTGAACTTCACGGTCACTCAGCGTGGCAACCACATCATCAGTTTCTACAGGACGAGCAGCGGCTTCGATGAGTACCTCCTGCTGGAGTGCCGCGTCAACAATGTCACGCCCACTGCCATCTACGACCTGCAGGCACCTGCCATACAGCGTCCTGCCGGCATCTATGATCCCTCCGGACGCCGGCTCAACGCACCGCGCCACGGCCTGAACATCATCGTCGATGCCGATGGCACCGCACGCAAGGTGATGGTCCAATAGTCAGACACCCCACCACACCCCATAGTGACACCCGCTCGGAGAGACCTTTTCCTGAGCGGGTGTCACATTTTTATGTGAAATATTTGGCTGTTTCCCGAAAAAACGCTACTTTTGCATTATGACATACCAAGCATTCTGGCGACCACTGACAGCGATCTACCCTGAGGGCGAGGCCCAATGGATAGGGCGACTGGTCATGGAGATGGTCTACGGCCTGACGCAGAGCGACATTATTATGGGCCGCGTGGAGGCGTTGGACGAGTCCGTGCTACTGGCCATCCAGCAGCGTCTGCTGAAGGGAGAGCCCGTGCAGTATGTGGTGGGCATGGCCGACTTTGGCGACCACCAGTTTCTGGTCAGCCCAGCAGTGCTCATCCCCCGCCCGGAGACGCTCTGGCTCTGCCGAGCCGTCAGCGAAGGCATCGGCATCATGCCGCAGGCCGTGCTCGACATCGGCACGGGCAGTGGTTGCATTGCCATCACCATTGCACTCAGCAGGCCCACGGCGATGGTCACCGGCTGGGACATATCCAACGAGGCACTTGACCTGGCCCGCCGCAATGCCCTCAGGCTGGAAGCCAAGGTGGACTTCGAGCACCAGGATATGCTCTGTCCACCCGACGACCACAACACATGGAACGCCATCGTGAGCAACCCGCCCTACATCTGCCTGAAGGAGCAGGCCGCGATGGAGGCCAACGTACTGGAGCATGAGCCTCACCTGGCCCTCTTCGTGCCTGACGACGACCCGCTGCTCTACTACCGCAGCATCGCCCGCTATGCCATCCAGGCCCTGACCGCCGACGGTGCACTCTATCTGGAGATCAATCCGCTCTATGCCAGCCAGTTGGGTGACCTGTTGCTGGACACGGGGTTCAAGGAAGTAAAGATCTACCAGGACGACTACGGCAAAGACAGATACATCATAGCATGGAAATGAAGAAAGAGACAACCGCCCTGCAGGCCTACCAGAAACTATCGGCCCTCTGCGCCCGCAGCGAGCACTGCCAGCAGGAGATGACAGACAAGATGCGGCAGTGGGGCGTCAGCGATGAAGACCAAGCCCAGGTCATGGCCCGCCTCATCAAGGAGAAGTACGTAGACGATGCACGCTTTGCCCGCGCTTTCGTCTACGACAAGATACGCTATAGCAAATGGGGCCGCCGCAAGGTGGAGCAGGCCCTCTGGCAGAAGCACATCGACGAGGCCATCGGCCGCGAAGTGCTCGACGGGGTGGACGACGAAGAGTACCTGCAGAACCTGCGCCCCATGCTCCGGCAGAAGCGGCGCAGCATCAAGGCCCAGAGCGAATACGAACGTACGATGAAACTCATCAAGTTCGCTCTGGGACGAGGCTTCACTATGGATCTGATCAAGCAGTGCATAGAGGTGGACGATGAAGACGAGTTTTCTGACTGACCTGTTCGACCTCATTGCGCCACGCTCGTGTGCCATCTGCGGCTGTCGGCTCTCGGCCGCCGAGTCAGTCATCTGCGGAGTCTGCCATCTCAGGATGCCGCTCACCGGTTTTGCCCAAAGCCCTCTCGACAACCCGATGACACGCCTCTTCTGGGGGCAGTTTCCCGTTGAGAAGGCGGCCGCCTACTTCTACTACCAGCCCCACTCCGACACCAGCCTGCTTGTCTACAACCTGAAATACCACAGCCAACCCCAGATTGGTGAGAACATGGGGCGACTATTTGCAGGCGAACTCAGCCGACAGGGTTTCTTCGAGGGTATTGACGCCATCATACCTGTACCCATCACTCGTCGTCGACGCTGGCAGCGAGGCTACAACCAGAGTCTGGAGATTGCCCGCGGCATCAGCGAGGTGACTAGTCTGCCCATCCTCAAGAATGCCGTTCGTCGCACCCGGTTCGACCAGTCGCAGACCAAAAAGAAAGGCTGGCAACGACTGGAGAACGTGGCCGACGCGTTCCAACTGCGCCAGCCAGAGGCCATCAACGGCCGCCACCTGCTGCTGGTAGACGACATCGTCACCACCGGTGCCACCATCAGAGCCTGCGCCCTCGAACTCTGCAAAGCCGGCGACGTGCGCATCAGCGTCGTCTCACTCGGCTTCACCAAAAAGTAGGCTTTTAACCATCACACCACTAATAATTAGTGATGCGGCAGCAAATTTTTCACTCTTCACTCTTCACTTTTTTTTGTACCTTTGCCCGTCTCTTTGCCGCCTACTATTCGATGACACCGTCGGAGTACAGAAAGGCGGCGAAACTGTCGTAATAACCAATGGCGAAGATGACAAAATGGCGCATCCTCGCCCGCATTTCGCATATTTAGCGCCCTAAACGATATGCAATTCAAAATAAATTCGTACCTTTGTCGCCGTAATCATCAAATATGACAGCATTATGAGTGAGAAACAGAAACAAGTGGAGAAGGAGCGCAGGGGCGTACTCGAACTGCTGCTCCAGAAGAACGGACTGAAGCGTAGGGGACTCGTAGACTTCCTGCTCGGCGTGTGGATGGCCGGCAAAGTGGACGATCTCACAGAAGAAGAAAAGGCACAATTCCCCAATCTGGCTTTCTGAACGATGACGAAACGAGCCCTTTCTTTCAATCCCAATCACATCTTCGTGGATACCCCAGTGAGGCCCTGATTCCCCCCAGCGCTATGCAGAAAGTGTGTGAGACGATAGCATTATTTAACGCGGAAGGGCAGTGCAAGCCGAGTGCAGAGCGGAGCTTGCTCCAGCTTTGCCGAGGCGCAGCCTGCCCTCGCCCGACAGGGCAATATTTGGCAGTGTCAGATATTCCTATAAACACACACACAATTAGCGCTACTGGCGTACAATACATTGTTAATATCCGCGCAGACGCGCGTAAATATACGGCTTTCCGTGCATTCGTGCAAGGGAAGCCGATGTGTTTTTTCGACCCCTCTCGCAAGAGAACCATTCTTTCCACTGAACAACAACCATCAAAACCGATAAGCGTATGAAGACAGAACAGAGACGAAAGTACGAGCGGCCCACGATGAGGGTCGTGGAACTGCAGCACCGCACGATGATTCTGGCGGGAAGCGGAGGAGCAGACGCAACGATGAACGTAACCTATGATGAGGAGGACATCTAAGATGATGAAACGGACGATGAAAGCGGGCTGGCTGGTCGTGGCCGCAGCCCTGATGATAGGAATGACCGCGTGTTCGACGGACGACAACTTGACGGAGGAACCGACGGCGACGCATGGCGTGCAGGTGACGGTGAGCGCAGGACTCGACAACGGCGACGGGAATACGACGCGTGCCGACGTGGACTATGACGCGACGGCAAAGACGCGCACGCTGAAGTTCACCACGGGCGACAGGCTGTATGTATATCGACGAATAGCAGGTGAAAGTGTTGTTTATTTGAAAGGCATCCTCACGATGGACGGCGAGCCGACGAACGGCGGACTAAGCGCCACGTTCAGCGGTACGATAAAGGCCTACGACACTTCTTGGACTGAAATCGCCAACTACGACTACGCAGCGCTCGGCGACGTGCTCACTGGCACCGAGGCCACTCTCTTACCGTCGGGCGCGGCGACGGGATGCTTCGACGAAACGAAATATGGCAACAATGCGATTTACGAGCCAGCATACTGCATCGCCCCCGACGTGAACACGCTGATGAAGACGGCGCTATGGCTCACAAACTCGTACAACGGCACGGGCTATACACTGACCAAGCAGTACCCAATCCTGAACTGCGCTGTCGGCACACTTTCACCAAACATCGAGTACGCTGTCAAACTCAGGTTCGCTCCAAGCCAAAGTAATTACGAGGCCAATAGTGGTATTGATGAATACATCTACACTCCGACGGTAAGAACTGACGGTATGGGCAACGTCCGATTTGCCATCAGCGCGAAAAACAACAACCTAATCGCGAACAAATACTGGGTGCTGCAACTCATCGGCGGCGGGCAGACGAAGGATTACGTCATCGGGCAGAAGCAGTTCGCGGCGAAGGTGTACAACCTGACACGCGAAATCTATTTCCCCTATCAGCAGGCCGGGTCGGAGGATTATATCACCACAACCTTCGGCTACAATGAATCGACGTGGAGCCAGCAGACGGAATTCGGCCTGCTGAAGTTCAAATACACACTTAGCACCTCGCCTGGGCAGGGAATAGCATTAGCACCAATAAGTACCGTCACCATCAACGACGGCGACGGCCACACCTACACCGTCACCGACACGAGGGACAACGGCTACAGTAGTACCCTCGGCTTCGACACCAACTTCCAGTTCTACGTCGGCATCTGGCCCATCAGTGGCAAGACGCTCACCATCACCTACGACCCGCACAACAGCCAATACACCTACGTCGGCACCGTCGCTAACGTAACGCTGGCGGGTGGCAGCGTCCTCGACCTCGGCACCGTAGAACTGGTGAAGACAAAGAATTAAACCGACGAGAATATGAACCCCAAGTCGAACCATAAGGACTCGCGCCCTCCGCCAGGCGGCGGTGCTGCGCGGAAGCAGGAGAGACACAGTACGCTCAGCGATGCTACTGCGCAGAGGCAGAGCAGCCTCTGAACCCTCAGCGGTGCTACTGCGCGGCAACAAGAGGTCGTCTGACGGCTCAGCGGACAAAAACATGAGTAATAACCGATATAAACAAACAGAATTTATGGCAAACAAGAATCTGACAACAAACTATCTGTCGCGCCAGTCGAACCACGGACGCTGCAAAGCCGGCGACGTGCGCATCAGCGTCGTCTCGCTCGGCTTCACCAAAAAGTAGGCTTTTAACCATCACACCACTAATAATTAGTGATGCGGCAGCAATTTTTTCACTCTTCACTCTTCACTCTTCACTTTTTTTTGTACCTTTGCACGCTGAAACTGCAAACAACATACAAATGGACATCAAGAAACAATTCGCTCAGAAACTGATGGACATCAAGGCCATCAAGTTGCAGCCCAACGACCCGTTCACATGGGCCAGCGGCTGGAAGTCGCCCATCTACACCGACAACCGCAAGACGCTCGGATTCCCCAGCCTGCGCTCGTTCGTCAAACTCGAACTGTGTCACACCATACAGGAGCAGTTCCCTGAGGCCGAGGCCGTGGCCGGCGTGGCCACCGGCGCCATTGCTCAAGGTGCACTGGTAGCCGAGGAACTGGGCCTGCCCTACTGCTACGTGCGTCCGAAGCCGAAAGACCACGGCATGGGCAACCAGGTGGAAGGCGAATTAAAGAAGGGCACCAAGGTGGTGGTCGTAGAAGACCTCATCTCCACTGGCGGCAGCAGTCTGAAGGCTGTGGCAGCCCTGCGTGAGTATGGCGTCGAGGTGGTGGGCATGGTGGCCTCGTTCACCTATGGTTTCCCCGTGGCCGAAGAGGCTTTCCGCGAGGCTGGCGTGCGCCTGATTACCCTCAGCGACTACAATGCCGTGCTGGAGCAGGCCGCAGAGACTGGCTATATCAAGCCGGACGAAATAGAGGTACTGAAGGAGTGGCGCAAGAGCCCCAGCACCTGGAAGGTATAATATAGAACAACGATTATGAAGAAATTTGAAAGCAGCATCAAGCAGATTCCCTATCCCCAGGAGGCCGTCTACCGCAACATCAGCGACCTGAACAACCTGGAGCGCGTTCGTGACCGAGTGCCCGAGGACAAGGTGAAGGATTTCTCCTTCGACCAAGACTCGGTGACCGTCAGCGTAGACCCCGTGGGACAGATCACCCTGCGCATCGTGGAGCGCGAAGAGCCCAAGTGCGTAAAATTTGAGACCACCCAGTCGCCCATGCCCTTCAACCTCTGGATTCAGGTGCTTCCCGTCAACGAGACCACCTCGAAGATGAAGGTCACGGTGAAGGCCGACATCCCCTTCATGCTGGCCGGCATGGTCAGTGGCCCCATCCAGGACGGAGTAGAAAAGATTGCCGATGCACTGGCACAAATACCTTACGTATGAAACTCTGGGAGAAAGACTTTGAGATAAACGCCGAGATAGAGCGCTTCACCGTAGGCCGTGACCGCGAGATGGACCTCTACTTGGCCCCCTACGATGTGCTGGGCTCGATGGCCCACATCACCATGCTCGAGAGCATCGGCCTGCTGGGCAAGGACGAACTGCCCCTGCTGCTGAAGGAACTGAAGAGCATCTACCAGCAGGCTCAGCGCGGAGAGTTCGTCATCGAGGAAGGCATCGAGGATGTTCACTCGCAGGTGGAACTGATGCTCACCCGCCGTCTGGGCGACATGGGCAAGAAGATACACTCCGGCCGCTCACGCAACGACCAGGTGCTGGTGGACCTGAAACTCTTCACCCGCCATCAACTGCAGTTGGTGGCCGAGGCCGTGAAAGACCTGTTCGACCAACTCATCCGGAAGAGCAATCAGTATAAGGATGTGCTCATGCCGGGCTACACCCACCTGCAGGTGGCCATGCCCTCGTCGTTCGGTCTCTGGTTTGGTGCCTATGCCGAGAGCCTGGCCGACGATATGCTGTTTCTGCAGGCCGCCTACCGCATGACCAACCGAAACCCCCTCGGCTCGGCTGCAGGCTATGGCTCGTCGTTTCCCCTGAACCGCCAGATGACCACCGATCTGCTGGGCTTCGACTCGATGGACTACAACGTGGTCTACGCCCAGATGGGCCGCGGCAAGATGGAGCGCAACGTGGGCTTCGCCATTGCCACCATAGCCGGCACGATGGCCAAACTGGCCTTCGATGCCTGTATGTTCAATTGCCAGAACTTCGGCTTCGTCAAGTTGCCCAAGGAGTGCACCACCGGTTCCTCCATCATGCCTCACAAGAAGAACCCCGACGTCTTCGAACTCATCCGCTCGAAGAGCAACAAACTGCAGAGCCTCCCCCAGCAGATCACGCTGATGATGAACAACCTGCCCGTGGGCTACTTCCGCGACCTGCAGATCATCAAGGAGGTCTTCCTGCCCGCCTTCGACGAACTGCTGGACTGCCTGCGCATGACGGCCTACATCATCAACCGCATTGAGGTGAACGACCACATTCTCGACGATTCGCGCTACGACCCGATGTTCTCCGTAGAAGAGGTGAACCGCCTGGCTGCCGAGGGCATGCCCTTCCGCGATGCCTACAAGAAGGTGGGACTCGACATCGAGGCCGGCCGCTTCACGCCGAACAAGGACATCCACCACACCCACGAGGGCTCGATAGGCAACCTCTGCAACGACCGCATCGAGGCACTCATGAACAGCGTGCTTGAAGGTTTCGCCTTCGAGAAGGTAGAACAGGCCGAAGAACGGCTGTTGGCTTCATGCGGCGACTGACCCTCTTGCTGCTCGGCCTGCTGCTCATGGCCTGCGAGACCGACAACCAGTACAGTTCGGCCTACTGCAGTTTCGTGTTTCAGGCCAACATCTATCCCACCAGCGCCCTCACCCGTGCCGTCGGCGGGACGGGTGGCGACTTCTGCATCGTCAAGGCCGTGATGGAGCGAGGCGTCTACCATCTGAAACTGACGCCCAACCAAGGCACCTACGACCAGACGGACCTCGACCTGACCATGTCGACCGCCATCGGCAACGAGCGCATCAGTTATGCCGCCATGGGCTACAAGCAGGGCCTCATCATCGGCCGCACCTACGGCGGCGTGCTCTGCGCCTACGACCTGCAGTGCCCCAACTGCGACAACAACTACGAACTGCACTGGGGCGAAAAGCCGCAGGAACTGCAGTGCGACAAGTGCCACCGCGTCTACGACATCTACGGCGAATACAGTTACGTGAAGAGCGGCGACCGCGGCCACGCCCTCACCCAGTACCGGCGCATCATCTACAACCAACAGGAGGGCCGCCTCACCGTAAACAACTAACGATAATGGAAGAAGATACCATACAGACAGAAACATATTACGAAGACTACGAACAGCCCAGCCAGGAGAGCATCCACGGCTGGCTGGCCTTTTTCCTGGTGGTAGTGGGCATTGGCGGCACCATCACGATGATATCCGACTTCATCGGCATCGACTGGGGCGTCAGCCTGGCCGAACACATCATGGCACTGGGCGACCCCGTCATGGGCGTGCTCTTCTTCGCCCTGGCTGTCTACACCATCTACGCCTTCCTGAAGCGGCAGCCCAATGCCGTCTTCCTGGGCAAGTCCTACGTGGTGGTGGTTTTCCTCAGCAACCTGCTCCTGCTGCTCAATGGCGAGTTTGCATCGTCGGGCATAGGCAGTGTGACGCAGATCGTCCGCTCGCTCGTCTGGGCTGTCATCTGGTATCTGTTTCTGTCGCAGTCGGCACAGGTGGAGCGCATCTTCCCTTACAGTTACCGCCGCGTGACAGCCTTCGACTGGACGATGGTCGTCGGCGTGCTGGCCATCCCTCTGGCCCTGATTGGCATCGGGCTGGGCATTCTTTTCTCCCAGAACCTGAAGGATAATGCCGCTGCAGCCGTCTCCAAAGAACTGACGGTCGACGATTTGCGACGCGGTGAGCAGACCGACGGTCGCATCATCTATCGCCTGCCCGATATGCAGTGGAACGAAGACTCCACCTACATCGTCGATTCACAAACCACTCTCCGCTCCCTGTCGGCCGACGAGGGCGATCTTAACATCTGTAGCGGTTTCGACAGCAACAACACACAGGAGAATTTCGATGACTACTGCCTAAACTGGGAAGACACCAACCTAGGCGTCTACCCCAAAGAGACCATCGACGACAGCCAACTGCGCTTCCATAACTGCAACGGCTATTATCGTGTCACCCGCTATACCGTCAACACCACCAACATCTATTGGGAAATGGCCCTGCTCTTCAACCAACCCACCAGCAAGGTGGCCGTTGTGTCTTATATTACCACTGGCGACCCTTCACAATTCAAGGTCAAAGAAGTAGCCCGTTCACTCAGGTTTGAATAGTTGGTGGATAAAAAAGTTGGCAAAACATTTGGCTATTCCGAGAAATAGCCGTACCTTTGCAACCGCTTTCGCATCCATGAAAGTTGTTGCCGCGATGGTGGAATGGTAGACACGAGGGACTTAAAATCCCTTGACCAGGAATGGTTGTGCGGGTTCGAGTCCCGCTCGCGGCACTTAAAGTACCATTGCTCTTAGTATCATCATCAGAATGAAGCCAAGAACCAAAATGGCTATTAACTGTACGACCGTGTTTGAGCCAGACCGCCATCCATTACCTTCATTCTCATCATCCTCCCCATATCCTTCATCTGATTCGTCTGGCTCAGTGTATTTATAGGCCGACTCGTCTTCCACATAGACTGGCTCTTCGTCTTCCCCGCCGACAGTTTCCTCCTCTTCTGCCGCAGCAGGCTCCTCAGGTAGAGCGGGCTCCTCAGCCACAGCAGGCTCAGGCCCGGCAGCGGGCTGGTCAAGATTCAACTGCTGCTCGATTTCCTCCACCGACTGAGGACGGCTGGCAGGGCGGGCATTCATAAGCCAAACTACCAACTGCTGCATCTCGCTGCTGACGGAAGCCGGAAACTGGAAGGCGTCGGCCCCCTCCATCATCACGTCGCTGGTGGATGGCGGCTGCTGGTTGGACAGCAGGTTGTAGAGCGTGGCACCCAGCGCATAGAAGTCCGTCCAGGGACCAATGCGCTTGATGTTGCCGTCAATCTGTTCACTGGGAGCATAGCCAGGGGTGTAGCAGAGGGCCGTCGACGTGCCTGTATAGCCCTGCGAGGCATCCATCTGCTTGCTGGCGCCGAAGTCGATGAGCACCGCCCTCCCCTGGTGGTCAGTCATGATGTTGCCGGGCTTCAAGTCGAGATGCCATATCTGCCGGGCGTGCACCTCCTTCAGCGCACCGAGCACCTGCGGCAGCACGGCCCGCACCTCCTGCTCCGTCAGCGGACGCTTCAGGCGTTTCATCCTGGCCGACAGCGACTCGCCGTCGAGCAGGTCCATCACGTAGTAGGCCGTGCCGTTCTCCTCAAACAGGTCGTGCACATGCACTATGTGGCTGTTCTGCAGTTTGCGCAGCCTCCGGGCTTCCTTCTTGAACTTCTCGCGCTGGGCCTCAAACTGCTGCTGATTGTCAGCATTGCTCACGCTGACGGTGGTCTGCCCCTCGCGCTGGCTGACGCCCTTCATGAAGAACTCCTTCATGGCATAAGCCTCATCAAACTGCACATTAGTCACCACGTAAGTATTGCCGAATCCGCCAGACGACAGATATTCCTCCACGCGATAGGTGCCGTGGAGTATCGTGCCGATGGGCAGCATGGTTCGCTGTTCTATCATAGTCGTAAGTCTATTATTTTGATGGCAAAGGTACGAAATAAATGAGAGAAATGCAAAAGAAAAGTTCTTTTCTTTTCATTTCCAAGCGAAAAGCCTACAAGCGATGTGTCCTTTCAGACGATGGCCGATAAAGTATGCGTGATGGTATGTCAGTAATACTCCGCAGATGATACTCTTGTGCTTCAGTTGCTTTACCTCCTTATATTTTTATTAAACCCGTCTTGAAATTGATAATCTTTTCTAAATCTATGCACAGAATCAACTAAATTCCATCGATTATTCGTACTTTTGCAATCAACTTTAAGTAAATTTATCAGAATATGCAATGAACATTATCGAAAGACTTATCTCCGGATACCCGCAGGGCGACGTTTCCCCGCAGGATTTTATCGATCATCTGAGCATGGGTGCCGACGGATGGATTGGCGCATGGGTGGCTGTCGGCTTGGCAGTCATCTTTGGCATGCTGGTGTACATCATTCCTATCTACCTGACCGAGAAGGACAAGGTGGGGCCCTATCCGCTGTGGCTCCACACGTTCTATTGTGCGGCCGACTTCATGGGCATCTGGGTATTCCTCGATGCTTGGCTGAAGTACGACCACTTTCCGCTCTTCCTGCTGCTCTCCATCGGCGAGGCTATTTGGGTGGGTATGGAGGTGTTCTGTCTGCAACGGGCCTGCACCTACGAAAAGGACATCAACTTCAAGCCAGGCACCACGATCCGCGAGATGCTGAAGACGGTTGGCATCCAACTGGTCATCTTCTACGTCGGCCTGAACCTGCTGCGCTTCGAACTCCACGACAGCACGATGTGGAAGTTCTGGATTTTCACACAGGTACTGATTACCACCGTTCCTGGCTTGGTGATGGAGCATCGCGGTTCGCGTAAGGGTTTCAGCCTCTGGCTCCACATCGTCTATGTCTGCGTGGCGCTGGTATCGTTCAACCCGTGGTGCAACATGTGGGCGGCCATCGCCCCCGATTTCTTCTCCTTGGAGGCTAACCC
>JAFUST010000007.1 GCA_017467535.1 Prevotella sp.
TCTCAAAGGCCGTTCTTGACATTCCGGAGGACAGATACTCCTGTAATAATGCCATTCTCTTCTCATCTGTCTTCTCGCCATTTTGTCGCATACTGATACACTTTTTTATTGTAAAAGTGTCAACTTATTCAGTACACGTCAAACAAGCTGATGACAAATGCGGCATCAAGAATCCTTTTTACACTGGCATTAATGTTAGGAGGACTCTCAAACACATTTGCTTATAACCAGACATATAATCTGAATGTCGGTGACCAGTTTACGGTATATACAAGTTATCACTACTATACTAATGCTGTATTATGGACTTATGACTGGCAGGTCGTGGAACCAGTAACATATATAGGTTCTGCATCAACAAGCGTCACCTTCAAATGTATTGCCCCTTCTCCAAATGCGGGTTCAATAATCCAGGCGGTAACTTATTACTATCAAAGTAATACGACATCGTCAGGTATTAACAAGGATGTGGATGATTGGAAGGTGTATGTCAAGGACAACTCGACTGTTTCTCTCAATAAGAACAGCATTTCATTAGACCCAGGCAGTTCGGAGTACCTGACGGCAACGCCAAGCAATTCCTCATATTCGGGAAGCTACACATGGTCTTCGTCAAACTCTAATGCTGCATACATCAGTGGTAGCGGAAGTAATGTGCGCGTAGTTGCACAGAATTCTGGCAGTACTACCATTACCGTGAAGTTAGATAATGGCAACTCAGCACAATGCAGCGTCACCGTCAGAACAATTGACGTGAGCAGTGCATCAGTCAGTCCTTCAACAAAATCTCTGGATATTGACGAAACGGCATCGTTGTCGTTATCCGTCTCTCCAAGCAACGCAACGATAACGTCACGCTCGTGGAAGTCAAAGAATAGCAGCGTGGTATCCGTCAGTTCGTCGGGTGCTGTAACGGGTGTTTCTGAGGGCAGTACCGAGATTTACTGCATCGTAAATGGCAGTGTTACCTCTTCAAGCTGCAAGGTGACGGTTAGCAAGCCAAGCTTCACATTGAGTAACTCGTCGCCTTCGAACAATGCAACGAACCAGTCGGTGTTCATACAACCCTCGCTGACATTCTGTAGGGCCATCTACAAAGGAACAGCATTCTCGAACATCACGCTAAAAGACGGTGCAGAGAACAATGTAGAAGGTGCTGCATCAACAAATGGAAGCACATTGACTTTTGCACCTTCTGCACCATTAAATCCTAACACGAGTTATACGCTCTCGGTTCCTGCATCAGCTGTTAAGGATAAATATGGGTCTGCCAATTCTGCCGTGACACGTACATTTACAACAGGCAATCTTCAGAAATTAACTGTTTCTGTTTCTACGACAGAACGTTTCTTGTCAAAGGGAGAGAAGATAACCCTCAGTTCGAGCGGAACTAATGTCTCTATCTATTATACGCTGGACGGAAGTACGCCAACTGAGAAAAGCACGAAATACCAGACAGCCATTGTGTTAAACAACGATATCAAGTTGAGGGCTATCGCAATGGGGGCTGGGTATGAAAGCAGTGATATGTTGTCGCAAGACTATTATGTGACGAATGTGGACATTGTGAAGAAGTTCCCAGATGCAGAAACCAGACTCTTTGAATATAAGGACGTAAACCCCTATATAACATTCAGTAATGGAATAGTCACCAGTACCAACATTGGTGGGGTGAAGGTCAAAAAGAACGGCACGGAAGAAGTGGCTGGTGATGTGATTGTTGCTGACAACTCTATCTTCTTTGTCCCAAAGCAGCCATTAGATTTAGGCTGCAACTATCAGGTGTCTATACCTGGCAATGCCGTCAAGACTTGGCAGGGAGAAGAGAACAATGAAACATCTTGGTCGTTCAGCACAGGAAACTATGTAACCAACATAGCAATGGGAGGTCCAGAACTCGCTATGGCTGCAAAAACTGATGGTACGTTCCAAACTTGGGGCATGCGCTATAAGTCGGGCAATGCAGCAGATGGAAGTCATACGATCACATCGCAGCTCACACCATCTTCATTTATGGATAACGACTTCCGCTCCGTTTCATCCGGATATATGCACCACGCCATTATTAAGAATGATGGGAGCCTCTGGATGTGGGGACGACAATACTGTGGCGAGTTTGGTAATAACTCTACAACTGGGTCTGCTAATCCTGTCAAGGTGATGGATGATGTGTCTGCCGTTTCTTGTGGAGGACAGACAACAGCTATCATCACGACAGACGGGTCATTATGGATGTGCGGAAGGAACGATTTTGGCCAAATAGGAGACAACAGCGTTGTTAATCGCAGTGAACCTGTCAGAATCATGAGTGACGTAAGTTCCGCAGCAGCGGGATGGTGTGTTACCTATGCCATTAAAAATGATGGCAGTCTTTGGGCATGGGGATATAACGATAAGTATTTGTTAGGCAATGGTGTAACAGATGATAGTTGGAGTCCTATAAAAGTATTGGATGACGTAGCTGTTGTTGCCACAAGTGCCACAGAGAGCAAGTGGGCAGCAGCCATCAAGACTGATGGAACATTGTGGGTGTGGGGCGAAACGCTGCCGTCACCAACAAAAGTTCTTGAAGAAGTAAGTTCGGTTGCCGTAGGTGCGGATTATGTCGTAGCAGTCAGAAACGATGGGTCATTGTGGGCTTGGGGAGAAAACGACTATGGGCAAATTGGAAATGAGACAACAGTAGCTTCTAATTCCCCGTTGAAAGTAATGGATGATGTTTCTATGGTGGCATCCGGTGGTCAAACGACAATGGTTAATATGCAGAATGGAAGTGTGTGGACTTGGGGACGTAACAATACCGGTTTGCTTGGTGATGGAAGCACACCTTCGTTGACAGCCTATAACTCGAAACCTGTACAAGTGATTGAAGGTCGTAGTTCATCGCCGCTTACAGGTATCGCTTCGCGCAAGAAGACATATCGGATTGCAGAGGGAAGCCTGAATGTTATTGACGCTATTCCCGTTCCTATGAATGGCGTGTATCAAGAAATAACTTGGACAAGTCAGGACAACAATATCGTCAGTGTTCAAGGACGAGGAGTAATCAAGGCAGAATCATTTGGCGAGACAGACGTTGTATCTACTATTAAGAATGACAAGGGCAGCGAATATACTATGACTTGCCATGTAATAGTGACCGATGCTACTGGTATCAACAATGTATGCAATAACAACAATGGCGTAATTGTATGGGCAGACAAACGTATGATACACATTGACGGATTGCAGATTGGCCAACACATATACGTCTATGGGGCTGACGGCACGCTGGTTTATCAGGGAATTGCTAATAGCGCAACTTACACAATACCAATCAACAGCAGTGGCGTATATGTTGTTCGAGTAGACAGAATCTCCGAAAAGGTTTTAGTCAGATAGGACTTGTGTATAATGAAATAGCCGCTCTTCTTGAGTGGCTATTTCATTTACAAGAGTGTGAATTATCACTAACAGAAAAAATAGTGGAAATCTAAGTGTAAGCACCCGAACGAATACCTGTTGTAGCAGTTGTAGTTTAGTTGTACCTTTGCCCCCACAATAGTGCACCCGAACTGCAACTGCTACAATTATGAGTCCCCAACGACAAACATTTCTCCCTTTTATTTTTGGTTGTTTCAAGGAAATAAACTAACTTTGCAGGCATGAATGAGAGAATAAATCTTACGAAAGGAGTTTCAACCTATGACGAATGTGTTTTTCCCAAACGAAAAGGTGCAGGAAGATGATTTGTACTTTGTCTGCTATATGGTGGAGCGTATTGCCCGCCGACTGAAGCAACCGAAGAATTATGTGGTGAATACTATGGGGCATGACGAATTGGCCAGGAAACTCTCACTGGCTGATGTGCTTCACTCGGAGAATCCCCTGGCTGTAGAGGCTGACTGGATAGACGAATATCAACTACAGCCGGGGGACTATGATGTGACGCAGGTGGATCCGGAACTATGCGATAAGATTCCTTCTGCTACGCAAATGGGTAAGGTGTATAAGCGTCTCATCGTTCACACGCTCAACAGCGAGGAGGATTATGCTGATGGGATGCTGCGCGTTTTCAATGACCCGATATGCGAGGTGATAGATGACTATAATTGTAGTGCCTATTACGAGCCGTCACCTTATATTGTGCGTAGTTACTATGCTGGAGGCTTTTAGGATACTGGGAGTTCCTGATTTATTCGCGCCTTAACTCCGGCCAGCCGTCTGCTGTCCAACTGATGGGATGCTGGATGAGCATGGCGGCACCACCATGGGTGGCACTGTAGCCGTGGCAGATGAAGAGGTCTTCGCCATCGAAGTTGTAGGCGGCGCAGTGGCCGGCGGCTTCCCATTCTTTTTTGTCACCTTCCAGGAAGAGCGTTCCGCCACCGAGGAGCATGTCCTTGCCCTCGCGGTCGAGATAGGGGCCACTGACTGTCTTGCTTCGTCCTACAGCCACGCGATAGTTGCTCTTGGCACCACGACAGCAGTAGTCCCAGGACACGAAGAGATAGTAGTAACCGTCATGATGAAAGATGAAGGGCGCCTCGATGGCGTTGCGTCCTGCAAAGCGTGAGGTGGGATTCTCGGCTGCATTCTGGTCGTTTGGATGATGGCGACGGGCTATGGTGACGGGCTTCGAGGCCAAGTGCATGGTGGAGTCGAGGCGCGCCAGTTGGATGCCATCCCAGAAGGAGCCCCAGACCAGCCAGGGGGAGTCTGATTCGTCAATGACGAAATTCGGGTCGATGGCGTTCCAGTTGTCACCAGATGTGGTGCCGTCAGCATTGACCTTCCAGTCGTGGGAGGCAACGATGCACCCCTCATCCTGCCAGATGTTGGCCGCCAGGGACCGACTACTGATCAGACCGATGGCCGAGCCGTTCTTGCCGAAGGTTGAACAACTGTAGGCCATCCACCACCGACCATGCCATCGGATGACATCGGGGGCCCAGACGTGATTCCTGAAGCCCGGTACGGAGTCGGTGGTCCATCCCGGGATGACGGTCATCACGGGTTGTGGCAGCACCGTCCATGTCTGGCGGTCCTTGGAGGTCATCTGCTGGATGCCCATACCTGTAGCATAGATATAGTATGTGTCATCCTCTTTGGCCATGACCGGGTCGTGGACTAAAGGCTTATCTGTCTGATATGCCTCACGTTGGTGGCGGGGTCGGCGAGACTCCTGCGCCTCTGTTGTTGAGGCTATGGCCACGAGGGCCATAGCCATTAGAAGTGTTCGTTTCATGTTTTGTGTTGTGGTTAGACAATCAGTAACTGCGGGCGATGATGACGCGGGCCTTCGAGGGCTTGCCGCTCACCATGTCGACACCGGGTGTCTGCTCTACGCCGAAGGGCACGCAGCGGATGGTGGCCTGCGTCTCTTCCTTGATCTGAGCCTCGGTCTCGGCAGTGCCGTCCCAGTGGCAGAGGAAGAAGCCGCCGTCCTTCACGCGCTCCTTGAACTCCTCGTAGTTATCGCACTCGTAGATGTGGGCATCGCGATAGGCCTTGGCCTTCTCGAAGATATTCTTCTGGATGTCCTCCAGCAGGTGCTCCACATAGTCGACGATGCCCTCGAGGGGACGGGTCTCCTTCTCCAGCGTGTCGCGACGCATCACCTCGATGGTGCCGTTCTCCAGGTCGCGGGCTCCGAGGACGAGGCGCACGGGCACGCCCTTCAGTTCGTAGTCGGCAAACTTGAAGCCGGGACGCTTGTTGTCGGCATCGTCGAACTTCACCGAAATGCCCTTCTGGCGCAACTGCTCGATGATGGGCTGTACCTCGCGGTTGACAATCTCCATCTGCTCGGGCTTGGTGGCGATGGGGATGATGACCACTTGGATGGGGGCGAGACGCGGCGGCAGCACGAGACCGTTGTCGTCGGAGTGGGTCATGATGAGGGCACCAATCAGACGGGTAGACACGCCCCACGACGTGGCCCACACGTATTCGGGCTTGTTCTCCTTATTAAGATAGGTGACGTCGAACGCCTTGGCGAAGTTCTGACCCAGGAAGTGCGAGGTGCCGCTCTGCAGGGCCTTGCCGTCCTGCATCATGGCCTCGATGGTGTAGGTGTCCAGTGCGCCGGCGAAACGCTCGGTCTCGCTCTTCACGCCCTGTACCACGGGCACGGCCATCCACTCTTCGGCGAACTGGGCGTAGACCTTCAGCATCTTCTGTGCTTCCTGCTCGGCCTCCTCGCGGGTGGCGTGGGCCGTATGGCCCTCCTGCCAGAGGAACTCTGAGGTGCGCAGGAAGGGGCGGGTGCGCATCTCCCAGCGCATCACGTTGCACCACTGGTTGCACATCAGGGGCAGGTCGCGCCACGAGTGGATCCAGTTCTTATAGGTGTTCCAGATGATGGTCTCTGAGGTGGGGCGGATGATGAGTTCCTCATCGAGTTTTGCGGCAGGGTCTACCACCACACCGCCATCGGCTGCCTTCAGGCGGTAGTGGGTCACCACGGCGCACTCCTTGGCGAAGCCCTCCACGTGCTCGGCCTCGCGGCTGAGGAACGACTTCGGGATCAGCAGGGGGAAGTAGGCGTTCTGGGCGCCCGTCTCCTTGAACATCTTGTCCAGTTGCTGCTGCATCTTCTCCCAGATGGCGTAGCCATAGGGCTTGATGACCATACATCCACGCACGGCTGACTGTTCGGCCAGGTCGGCCTTGACCACCAGATCGTTGTACCACTGGCTGTAATTGTCAGCGCGTTTTGTTAAATCTTTTAATTCTTTTGCCATGATTTACACAATAAATTTAAAAATTTGGTGCAAAGGTACAAAATAATTGAGAATTGAGAATTGGGAATTGAGATTTTTTTCTAACTTTGCATCCGAAAAGGAATACGTTTAACATTTTATTAATAAAAACCAACTTAGATTATGAAGAAAATGAAAGTAGTGATCCTGACGCTCTGCGCTGGATTGATCATGGCAGGTTGCAACAACCTGGGTAAGGGAGCCGCTATTGGTGCAGGTGGTGGTGCTGTGCTGGGTGCCATCGTTGGCAAGATTGCCGGCAACACCGCTGTAGGAGCAGCCATCGGTACAGCCGTAGGCGCTGGCACGGGTGCCCTCATCGGCAAGCATATGGACAAGGTGAAGGCTGAGGCTGAGGCCGTGAAGAACGCCCAAGTGGAAAGCGTGACCGACGCCAATGGCCTGCAGGCCGTGAAACTGACCTTCGACTCTGGTATCCTCTTCGCCACCAACAAGGCTACGCTGAATGCCAACTCGAAGGCTGCCCTCAACCAGTGCGCCACACTGCTGAAGAACAACAGCGACTGCGACATCGCCATCTATGGCCATACCGACAGCACCGGTTCTGATGCCATCAACAACCCGCTTTCTGTCAACCGTGCCAAGGCTGTGCAGTCTTATCTGCTGGGCCAGGGTGTGAGCAGCACCCAGATCCGCACCGTCGACGGTCAGGGCTCTACCAATCCCGTGGCTGACAACTCTACGGCTGCTGGTCGTCAGCAGAACCGTCGTGTGGAGATCTACATGTACGCTTCGCAGGCCATGATCCAGGCTGCAGAGGCTGGCACGCTGCAGTAATCCCGAGAGGATGAAAAGACTGCTACGGCGTATCCGCCAGGTCGTCCAGTGGACGGCAGCACTCTTCTTCGGCACTACCATTCTTGCAGTGGTAGTGCTGAAGTTTTTTCCTGTCTACTACACACCCCTCATGTTCATACGCCTCTTCCAACTGGACAAGCCCCGCATCACACATACCTGGGTGCCCCTGAGCGAGATGTCGCCCCAGATGCCCCTGGCCGTGATGGCCAGCGAGGATGCCCGCTTCGCCTCTCACCACGGCTTCGACTTCAAAGCCATCAAGGCGGCAGCCGAGCGCAACGCCCGCCATCCGGAGAAGAACAGGCTGGGGGCCTCCACCATCTCGCAGCAGACGGCCAAGAACGTCTTTTTGTGGCCTGGCCGCTCATGGCTGCGCAAGGGACTGGAGGCCTATTTCACCGTGCTCATCGAACTGCTGTGGTCTAAGGAGCGCATCATGGAGGTCTACCTGAACAGCATCGAGACGGCCCCCGGCGTCTACGGCGTACAGGCCGTGGCTCGCGCGCATTTCGGCTGCGACGCCAGCCAACTCTCGGCAGAGCAGTGCGCCCTGATTGCCGCCACGCTGCCCAATCCCCGCCGCTTCAGCAGCAAGACGCCGAGTCCCTACATGAAGAAGCGTCAGCGGTGGATACTGAACAATATGCGATATGTAGAGCCCCTGTAACTTTCAGAAGTTTTTTCTCAATTTATAGGCGCTGTTTGCAAAGAATTTCGTACCTTTGCACCCGATTTACGTAATGCGCGTTAACCATGCAAGATAAGGATATATATATATTAGGTATAGAGTCGAGTTGCGACGACACGTCGGCGGCTGTGCTGAAAAACGGCGTGCTGCTGTCGAACGTGACGGCTTCGCAGGCCGTGCATGAGGCTTACGGCGGCGTGGTGCCTGAACTGGCATCGCGGGCCCACCAGCAGAACGTGGTGCCCGTGGTGGACCAGGCCATCAAGCGGGCCGGCATCACCAAGGAGCAACTGTCGGCGGTGGCTTTCACCCGCGGGCCGGGCCTGATGGGCTCGCTGCTGGTGGGCGTGAGTTTCGCCAAGGGCTTTGCCCGTTCGCTGGGCATTCCCTTGATTGACGTGAACCACCTGCAGGGCCACGTGATGGCACACTTCATTGATGGAGGAGAGGGTGACTTCGTGCCGCCGCCCCTGCCGTTCATCTGTCTGCTGGTGAGCGGCGGCAACTCGCAGATTGTGCTGGTGCGGGCCTACAACGACATGGAGGTGCTGGGCCAGACCATCGACGATGCTGCCGGCGAGGCCATCGACAAGTGCTCGAAGGTGATGGGACTGGGCTATCCCGGCGGCCCCATCATCGACCGTCTGGCCCGTCAGGGCAATCCGAAGGCCTATCAGTTTGCAGAGCCTCACATCCCTGGCTACGACTACAGTTTCTCGGGCCTGAAGACCTCGTTCCTCTACAATCTGCGCAAGTGGACGGAGGAGGATCCCGACTTTGTGGAGCACCACAAGGAGGACCTGGCCGCCAGTCTGGAGTGGACGATTGTGGACATTCTGATGAAGAAACTGCGACTGGCCGTGAAGGATACGGGCATCAAGCATGTGGCAGTGGCCGGCGGCGTGAGTGCCAACAACGGATTGCGCAATGCCTTCCACGACTATGCCCGCCGCTACGGCTGGACGGTGTATATACCGAAGTTCAGTTATACCACCGACAATGCCGCGATGATTGGCATCGTGGGCTACTATAAGTATCTGGATGGCCGGTTCTGTCCGATAGATGCGCCGGCCTTCTCGAAGGTGACGTTTTCGTAACCCCCTAAGTTAGGGGGCAGGGAGTCTGAACAAGCGCAGAGTCCCTGTGAGTCTAACACAAATAAAAAAAGTGTCTGTTCGCTTGTTCAGACCCCATCCCCCTGACTTGGGGGGCTGTAGTTATGGATTTTGAAGGAAAGATGATCAGCAGGGAGATCAGCGAACTGCTGTGGGAAATGGAGAAGACGGTCAGCACGGCAGAGAGTTGCACGGGCGGCCGCATTGCCGAGTCGATCATTGCCGTGCCTGGCGCGTCGAAATATTTCAAGGGAGGCATCATCTGCTATGTCAACGAGGTGAAGGAGAGCCTGCTGGGCGTGTCGCACGAGGTGCTGGAGGAGAAGACGGCCGTCTGCGAGGAAGTGGCCATCGAGATGGTGAAAGGCGCCTGCCAGGCCCTGAATACCGACTATGCGATAGCCGCAACAGGCATTGCCGGTCCCGGTGGCGGCACGAAGGAAATACCCGTGGGCACCATCTGGCTGGCTTGCGGTTCCAGGGAGCGTGTGGAGACCTGTCTGATAGAGGAAGACCAGGGCCGCGACATCAACCTGGCCGTAGCCACCAACAAGGCTCTGCAGATGTTTAGCGCCTTCCTGAAGGCAGAGAAAGGCGAGGAAACGCCAACTGAGAGTTAAAAAACTTTAAGACTTGCGGAATTATTAATTCCCGATACTTAATTCTCGATAAAAATGTGTACCTTTGCACCCTGTTTGGAGTAAGTTACAAAAAAGGAACAAAATTAAAGTAGATAGAAATGTCTAAGATTTGTCAAATCACAGGAAAGAAGGCACAGATTGGTAACAACGTGTCGCACTCAAAGCATCGCACAAAGCGTAGTTTTGACGTAAACCTGTTCAGCAAGAAGTTCTACTATGTAGAAGAAGGTTGCTGGATTCAGTTGAAGATCAGTGCTGCTGGCCTTCGTTTGATTAACAAAGTTGGTCTGGACGCCGCTCTGAAGCAGGCTGTTGCCAAAGGCTTCGTGGATTGGAAGGACATTAAAGTTATAGGAGACTAATAGACCATGGCAAGCAAGAAAGCAAAGGGCAATCGTGTACAGGTGGTACTCGAGTGCACGGAGATGAAGAATAGCGGTCTTCCTGGCACCAGCCGTTACATTACGACCAAGAATCGTAAGAACACGCCTGAGCGCATGGAACTGATGAAGTATAACCCCATCCTGAAGAAGATGACTCTTCACAAGGAGATCAAGTAAGGGTGAAAACGTAAAAAGGTAAAAGAATATGGCAAAGAAAACCGTTGCTACCCTCCACGAAGGTTCGAAGGATGGTCGCGCTTACTCAAAGGTAATCAAGATGGTGCGCAGCCCGAAGACGGGTGCATTCATCTTCGACGAGCAGATGGTTCCTAACGAAGCCGTTAAGGACTTCTTCAAATAAAGAAGAGAGAGATTATTCTATGATATGGATGGGCTGTACAGACGATGTGCAGCCCTTTCATTTTGCGTAGAGGGCTTCATACTGGCGGGCCACCTTCAGATGGTCGTGGTGGCGGCGCACGTACTCGATGCTCTGGCGCTTCAGTTCAGGCAGGCGCTCGGGGTGCAGGACGAGTTGCTCCAGTTCGTGGCAGACGCTCTCGTAGTTGGGCTGCACGTTGATGATGGGCCTCAGTTCCTTCTCCCCCAGTATCTCGTAGTTCTCAGGCTCGCCGCCGCCAATGCAGACGATGCCTTTCGACATGGCCAGCAGGGGATTCATCGAGGGGGTGTAACTGTACAGTTGGTCCAGGATGGCATCGCTGCCGTCCATCAGCCGCTGGTATTCGGCAAAGGGAACGCCCTCCACGCGGACGAGTTCCATCCGGTCGGGATAGCGCGACTGCACCTGCTGGGCAGCGCGCAGCATGATGTCGGTCCCCTTGTAGGCGCTGCGCCCCTTGCTGATGCCTATGAAGATGCGGATGCGCGTGTGCTGGTCGGGCAGGGGAGAGGCTGTCGGCAGTTTGATGGGGAAGGGGATGAACGTGGTCTTCTGCGGGAAGTGCGGCTCGTAGCAGACCTGATATTCGTAGAGTCCCGTGACGATGTGGTCGCACTCCCGGGCTATGAGTTTGTTCAGGCGTTCCTTCTCGGTGCCCAGCCAGTCGCGCTGTTCCTTCAGTGCAGGCTCGTCGGTCCTGACGGTGCCCCCTATGTTGAAGTCGCTGTAGCGCAGCGGCTTGCGATAGGTGCATTCGCTCACCCAGTACCAGTCCATGCCGAAGGCCCCCAGCACGATCTTCTTGTTGTGTCGTCGCAGGTAGCGATAGATGGGGAAGATACGCTCGGCCTTGAGTTCGAGGAACATGGGGTTGATGAGTTGCACCACGTCGTAGCCGCGCCATCGGGGCAGCAGCGAATAGACCTTCGCCATCAGTGCCATGCCGCCCAACTTGCCTTTGCGCCTGGCCAAGTCAATGTCGCGCGGGTAGTCTTTCCAGAAATCCCCGTTGGAGGCCACGGTGACCTGGTGGCCCAGTGCGCGCAGCCCTTCGGCCAGGGTGTTGTGCACGTTGCTGTATTCGCCGAGTAGCAGGATCTTCATCTCTCTCTTCCTATCAGTGGCAGGGTGTGCAGGAGGAACGACAGTCCGGCCTTCGAGTTGGTGAGCCGGCGGAACCAGTTGTACTTCCTGGTGCAGTTCAGGTCGGGCAGTGGGAAGAGCCCTTCGCGTCGCAGTGACTCCAACTGCCGGTGGAGATACTTGCCGTTTCTGGTGAGTACGATGGTGTTGTAGATGTAGTCCATCGTCAGTTGGGCCGTGCGCCGCCTCATGGCGATGCGGTCTATGGGCGGCAGTTTGTCCTCCAACTTGTGCAGATGCGAAATGACGCTACGTGTGTCGTGCAGTCTCCGCAGTTTCCGCCTGATGGACGAGGCGTTGATGGCCGAGGCCGACCGCTGGCGATAGAAGTAGGCCTTGGCGGTCGTGCGGTACACGTTTTCGGCCCGCAGCAGCAGTTGCGGCGTGAACTCCTCGTCCTCGCCATAGGCAATGCCCGGCGTGAAGCGCAGTTTGCCCAGCAGATTGCTCCTGAAGGCATAGCCCCAGGCCGCCCCGTGGATGTTGCTCTTGCGCATGAGTTCCGCGCCGGAGAAGGGGCCCTCGTCGGTGTAGTCCACCTGAGGGCGCTGCCTGCTGGTGAAGTCGAACATCACCATGTCGGCCTTCTGGAAACGCACCAGGTCGATGACGTGCTCATAGATGGGCAGCAGCGCATCGTCGCCGTCGACGAACTGGATGAATGTGCCGGTGGCCATGCGCAGGCCGAGGTTTCTGGCTGCGGAGACGCCTCCGTTCTTCTGCCGGATGTAGATGATCTCGTCGATGAAGTCGGCCAGGTCGGCTATGGGACTGGCCTTCGAGCCATCGTCCACGACGATGATTTCGCGTTCAGAGTCACGTAGCGACAGGGCCAGTATGCTCTCTATGCACTCGCAGAGGATATCGGCGGGCACGTCGTAGACGGGTATGATGAAACTTATGAGCGGGGCTTGATCCATCGGTGTATGGTTTTGTTCAGTTTGCATAGTCGTTCGATTCCCAGGAGGTTGAGTGCCAGGGCCTTCATCCTCTGCCTGCCGCTGATGCCGCCGGCCAGCGGACTGACCGTGCGCGGGGGCAGGACGGGGGCCTTGCCGGTATGCTCGCAGACGTCCATCTGCGTGTTGAGCACGTGCAGGTAGTAGGCGTCGTCGCACCAGTGCCGCATGGCTGCCAGATGCGCTTCGAGCAGGTCTTCCAGTTCCTTGCCCCTGGCCCGCGAGGTGATGCCGTGGGGGTTGAGGCAGTAGTAGTAGAGGCCCCTGTCGGTGGTGGCCACGCTCTGCGCCCTCTGCAGCAGGAGGGGCAGGGTAAAGACGTCCTCGAAGACCCTTCCCTCGGGAAACCTGACCTCGTCGAACAGTCGGCGCCTGTAGATCTTGTTCCAGGCGTAGGTGTGGCGGTAGGCCTGCATCTTCAGCCAGTAGTGTTCCCGGTCGGTCACGACCTGCGGGGCGAAGGTGAGCCTCCTGGCCCTTGGGGAGCCGTAGAAGCACAGGGCGGGAAACTCCGTGATGTCGTGCCGCTCTGCCGTGGGCATCACCTGGGCGTAGGTGTCGGTGGCGAGGAAGTCGTCAGAGTCTACGAACGTGATCAGTTCGCCCCTGGCTGCGCTGATGCCGGCATTGCGCGCCGCGCTCAGACCCCCGTTCGGCTGGTGTATCACGCTGATGCGCCCGTCCCTTGCGGCCCATCTGTCGCACATCTGCGGACAGTCGTCGGGCGAGCCGTCGTCCACCAGAATGACCTCCAGGTCGGTGTAGGTCTGGCCGACGACGCTCTGCAGGCAACGGTCCAGTGTTGCCTCAGTGCGATAGACGGGAATGACGATAGTCAGTTTCATTGGCACAAAATTACAAGAAAATAACGGAAAATCAAAATATTTGTTGTAATTTTGCGTTCTGAATAGGTAAAATATGGCGGACAGAGAGAAAAGCAGTTACGGTCACGTGCTAAAATACATCAGTATCTTCGGCGGAGTACAGGGTCTGAACATACTGATTGGTTTGGTGCGCAATAAGATTGTGGCCTATCTGCTGGGCCCTGGCGGCATGGGTCTGGTCTCGCTGTTCAACAGCACCATCAACTTTGTCTCGCAGACCACCAACCTGGGCATCTCGTTCAGCGCCGTGCGCCATGTGTCGGAACTCTTCGACTCGGGCGACGAGGCCCGCATCGCCCACTTCGTCAGGGTGGTGCGCGCCTGGAGCCTGCTGACGGCCCTCTGCGGCATGCTGCTCTGCATGGTGGCCGGCCCGTGGCTGAGCAACATCACCTTCTCCTGGGGCGACCACACGCTCCACTTCGTGCTGCTGGCACCGGCGGTGGGCCTGATGGCCATCACGGGCGGCGAGACGGCCATCCTGAAGGGTTGCCGTCGCCTGAAGTCGCTGGCGATGATACAGATTGTCAACATCTTCGGGGCCCTGGTGCTGTCGGTCCCGGTCTACTATTTCTTCGGCCAGACCGGCATCGTGCCCGTCATCGTGGGCCTGGCGTTTCTCTCGCTCCTGACCACCATCTGGTATTCCTATCGGCTCTATCCCCTGTCCTTCGGCGGCCTGCAGGGCATCCTGGGCCAGGGGCTGGGCATGGTGCGGCTGGGCGTGGCCTTCGTGCTGGCCGGCATACTGGGCAGCGCGGTGGAGATCGTGATACGCTCCTACCTGAACGTGGAGGGCGACCTGGACGTGGTGGGCCTCTACAATGCGGGCTACATGCTGACCGTCATCTACGCCGGCATGGTCTTCTCGGCCATGGAGACCGACTATTTCCCCCGGCTCTCGTCCGTGGGCGGCGACCGGGTGCTGATGAGCGACATGGTGAACAAGCAGATCGAGGTGTCGCTGCTGCTGGTGTCGCCGCTGCTGGCGCTGCTCATCGTGCTGATGCCCATCGTGGTGCCGCTCCTGTTCACCCGCGACTTCCTGCCCATGGTGGGCATGGCCCAGGTGGCCGCCCTGTCCATGTATCTGAAGGCCGTCTCGCTGCCCATATCCTATCTGCAACTGGCCCGGGCCAACTCCGTGGGCTATCTGCTGACCGAGGCGGCCTACGACGTGGTGACCGTCCTGCTGGTCATCGTGGGCTACCGCTACTGGGGCCTCTACGGCACGGGCGTGGCCATCACCGCGTCCTATCTGTTCGACGTGCTGATCGTCTACGTCTATGCACGGCTGAAGTATGGCTACACCATGTCCTACTCCGTGCTCCAACTGGCGGCCATCCAGATACCCCTGGGCCTGGTCATCTATGGCACCACGCTGCTCGATGGCGCCCTGTACCGCTGGGGCTTCGGGCTGCTGCTCTGCTTCGTCAGCGGCGTGGTATCGCTGCAGATACTGCACCAGAAGACTGGCCTCTGGAATGCCCTGAAGGCCAAGGTCAACTCAAAATTCGGAAGGCATGGCTAAGGTGACGGTGCTCATGGCGGTCTACAATGCCGCCCCCTATCTCCCCCAGGCGCTCGACTCGCTGCTGGCGCAGACGCTGAGCGACATTCAGGTGGTCTGCATCGACGATGCCTCCACCGACGGCTCGCCCGCGATACTGGCCGACTACGCCCGGCGCGACAGCCGCATAGAGGTGATCACGCTCGCGGAGAACCAGGGGCAGGCCCGTGCCCGCAACGAGGGACTGAAGCGAGCCAAGGGCGACTGCGTGTGCATGCTGGATGCCGACGACTGGTTTGAGCCCGACGCCCTGGAGCGGGCCGTCGACGCCATGACGGGCGAGACAGATGCCGTGCTCTTCGACGTGTCGCTCGACTATGCCGACCACTCTGAGATGTACCCCATGCCCCACTTCCAGACGCTGCCGGGCCGTGAGGCCTTCGTGCTCAGCCTGACGTGGCGGATACACGGGCTCTATCTGGTCAAGGCCGACCTGCACCGGCGCTTCCCCTACGACACCACCTGCCGGCTCTACAGCGACGACAACACCACCCGGCTGCACTATCTGTATGCCCGCAGGGTGGGGCGGTGCACGGGTGTCTACCACTACCGCCAGCACGCCTCGGCGACACATCGGGTCAGCGTCAGGCGTTTCGACTATCTGCGTGCCAACGAGTCGATGAAGCGCATCCTGCAGGAGCAGCACGTGGGCCGTGAGGTGGAGTCGCTCTACGAGACCCACCGCTGGCACAACCTGGTGGGGGTCTATATGTTCTACTTCGTGCATGGGCGCGAACTGCCTGAGGCCGACCGCCGCTATGGGCTCGCAGAGTTGCACCGCGCGTGGCTCGGCATAGACCGCAGCCTGCTGGACCCTCGGGCCACGGCCAAGTTCGGCTACCGGCCCATGCCCTCCTGGGGTCTCTTCCGGCTGCAGGAGTGGCTGTACTTCACTTTGAGAGGATTTTTAGGTAAAAACTATTAAGCGATATGATTAAGGACTTTAACTTCTATGCGCCGACCCGAGTGGTCTTCGGCCGTGAGTCGGAAGAGCAACTTCCGCAGTTGATTCGTAGCAATGGCGGCAGCCGCGTGCTGGTGCACTATGGCGGCGGCTCAGCCCGCCGTTCGGGCCTGCTGGACAAGGTCTTTGCCATGCTCAACGAGGCAGGCATCGACTATGTAGAACTGGGCGGCGTGGTGCCCAATCCGCTGCTCTCGATGGTTAACAAGGGCATCGCCCTCTGCCGCGAGCAGCAGGTGGACTTCATCCTGGCCGTCGGTGGCGGCAGCGTGATCGACTCGGCCAAGGCCATCGGCTATGGCGTGGGCTACGAGGGCGACGTGTGGGACTTCTGGTGCGGCAAGGCCGTGCCACAGTCGTGCCTGCCCATCGGCGTGATGCTCACCATCCCTGCTGCCGGCAGCGAGATGTCGAGCAGTTGTGTGATCACCAAGGACGAGGGCCTCATCAAGCGCGGCATCAACAGCGACCTGTGCCGTTGCCGCTTCTGCATCATGAACCCCGAGCGCACCTTCACGCTGCCCGCCTATCAGACGGCTGCCGGTGCCACCGACATCATGATGCACACCATGGAGCGCTACTTCTCACGCTACGAGGAGATGACGCTGACCGACGCCATCAGCGAGGCCCTGCTGCGCACCGTCAGGGACTGCGCCCTGGAGGTGCTCCGCCATCCCGACGACTATCGCAACAGGGCCCAGATCATGTGGGCTGGTTCGCTGGCTCACAACGACCTGACGGAGTGCGGCACCGAGAAGGACTTTGCCACCCATCGCTTGGAGCACGAACTGAGTGCTCTCTTCGGCGTCACCCACGGGGCCGGCCTGGCTGCCATCTGGGGCTCGTGGGCCCGCTACGTGATGAAGAAGCACCTGAGCCGCTTCGTGCAGTTTGCCGTCAACGTGACGGGCGTGGCCTGCGACTATGCCAACCCCGAGCATACGGCCCTGCTGGGCATCGAGGCGATGGAGGACTTCTATCGTCGCATCGGCATGCCCACCAGCATACCAGAACTCATCGGCCGCCCTGTCACCGACGACGAGATTGCGCTGATGGTGAGCAAGTGCAGCCGCGGCGGCACCATCACCGTGGGGGCCATGGAGGTGCTGGGCGAGCAGGACATGGAGGCCGTCTACCGCATGGCCAACCAATGACTGTGACGCCACATCGGGGGAGTTTGGACGAACCAAACCTCGAGTTTGGACGGAGCAAACCCTGAGTTTGGACGAACCAAACCTCAGGTTTGCCGTAAGCAAAGTTAAGTGCAAAAAGGAATGGAACTACTGAATCAACTGAACGACAGCCAGCGAGAGGCCGTGCAGTATTGCGACGGTGCCTCGCTCGTCATAGCAGGCGCAGGCTCTGGCAAGACGCGCGTGCTGACCTACAAGATAGCCTATCTGCTGCAGGAGAAGGGCCTCAAGCCCTGGAACATCCTGGCCCTGACCTTCACCAACAAGGCGGCCCGCGAGATGAAGGAGCGCATCGGCCGGCTGGTGGGACCGGAGCAGGCGCGCTATCTGCAGATGGGCACCTTCCACTCCGTCTTCTCCCACATACTCAGGGTGGAGGCGGCAGCCATCGGCTACAGCCCCGACTTCACCATCTACGACCAGGCCGACTCGCGCTCGCTGGTGAAGAGCATCGTCAAGGAGATGGGGCTGGACGACAAGCAGTACAAGCCCACTACGATCAGCGACCAGATCTCGATGGCCAAGAACCACCTAGTGCTGCCAGCAGCCTTCGCCGACTGCTCGCTCTACGACAGCAAGCGACCCCGCGTGGCCGACGTCTACGTGCGCTATGTGGAGCGTTGCCGGCAGGCCAATGCGATGGACTTCGACGATCTGCTGGTGCAGACGTACCTCTTGCTGAAGAACCACGAGGACGTGCGGCGGAAGTACGTGGAGAAATACCCCTACGTGTTGGTGGATGAGTATCAGGACACCAACTTCGTGCAGCAGCAGATCGTGCTCCTGCTGACCCGGGAGCGGCAGCGCGTCTGCGTGGTGGGCGACGACGCTCAGAGTATCTATAGTTTTCGTGGAGCCAACATCGATAATATCCTGGATTTCAGGAAGTACTACGACGATGCACGCCTCTTCAAACTGGAACAGAACTACCGCTCCACGCAACTCATCGTGCAGGCGGCCAACAGCCTGATCAGCAAGAACGAGCGACAGATACCCAAGGACGTCTACAGCCGCAACGACCAGGGCGAGAAGGTCATGCTGAAGCCCGCCTACAGCGACCGCGAGGAGGCCATCATCGTGTGCAAGGACATTCAGCGCATCAAGCGGCAGGACAAGTGCCAGTACAGCGACTTCGCCATCCTCTACCGCACCAACGCCCAGAGCCGCTCCTTCGAGGAACAGATGCGCCGTGAGGGCATCCCCTACCGCATCTATGGCGGCCTGTCTTTCTATCAGCGCAAGGAGATAAAGGACGTGATAGCCTACTTCCGCGTGGTGGCCAATCCCAACGACGAGGAGGCCCTGAAGCGCATCATCAACTATCCCACGCGCGGCATCGGAGACACCACGGTGCAGAAGATCGTGGCCGCCGCCACCGCCTACGGGGTGTCGCTCTGGACGGTCATCCAGCAGCCCGTGCTCTTCCATCTGGAACTGCCCAAGGCCACGGCGGCACGGGTGGAGGCCTTCCGCCAACTGGTGGAAGGGTGGGGCGCCCGCAGGGAAGGTGAGGATGCCTATCAACTGGGCCACGCCATCATCATGGAGAGCGGCGTGTCGAAGGACATCTACGGCAGCCGCAATCCCGAGGACCTGTCGCGTCAGGAGAACCTGGAGGAGTTTCTGGGCGGCATGCAGGACTTCGTGGAGAGCCGCCGAGAGGAGGGACTGGGCGACCAGACAAGACTGACGGACTTCCTGCAGGAGGTGGCCCTGCTGACCGACCTGGACAGCGAGGGTGACGAGGACCAGCCGAAGGTATCGCTCATGACCATCCACTCGGCCAAGGGACTGGAGTTTCCCACCGTCTTCGTCGTCGGCCTGGAGGAAAACATCTTCCCGTCGCCCATGTGCACAGGCTCGATGCGCGAACTGGAGGAGGAGCGTCGCCTGCTCTATGTGGCCATCACCCGTGCCGAGCGGCACTGCATACTGACCTGTGCGCAGAACCGCTTCCGCTACGGGCGTGTGGAGTACGACACGCCCTCGCGCTTCATCCGCGACATTGACCACACCCTGCTGCGCGTCGAGGGCAACGAGGGCCTGGACGCCGGTCAGCGCGAAGAGCCCCGCAGGCCCTGGCAGAAGCCGTCGGAAGGTCCGGAGTGGATGCAGAACCCGCGCCCCGTGGCCACGCAGTTCCGTGCCGACCCGAAGCCTCGGCAGGTGGCTCCGCGGCGGCTAGAGCCAGCCGTCGATCCCTTCAGCGAGTCGTTCCGTCGCCAGTTGGATCAGGCCGGCGGTCGCCTGAAGCCCGTCAGGTCCTCGTCGCCGTCGGCTGCAGTCCCGTCGCCGTCGGCTCCCCAGTCGTCCTCAGCCCTTCGCGAGGGCAACGTCATCGAGCACCAGCGCTTCGGCGTGGGCACGGTGCTGAAAGTGGAGGGAAGCGGCGAGAACGAGAAAGCAACTGTCGAGTTCCGCAATGCGGGCACCAAACAGTTGCTCCTGAAGTTCGCTAAGTATAAGATCGTTAAATAGGAGTCGGCTAAACCACGCGGTTGTCCTTCGGGAAGACCACGTTCGGCTTGAATGTCTTGGCCTCCTCGAAGTCCATCAGCGCGTAGGAGATGATGATGATCGTGTCGCCCACCTGCACGCGGCGCGCAGCCGCGCCGTTCAGGCAGATGCAGCCGGAGCCGCGCTCACCCTTGATGATATAGGTCTCAAAGCGCTCGCCGTTGTTGTTGTCGAGCACCTGCACCTTTTCGCCTGCAATCATATTGGCTGCATCCATCAGGTCCTCGTCGATGGTGATGCTGCCCATATAGTTGAGGTTGGCCTCTGTCACCTGCACACAGTGCAGTTTCGACTTCATTACTTCTATCATCATGGCCTCAGTCCTCCTTGTATTTGATGTGGTCAATCAGTCGGATGGGCGTCTTGCCGCAGTAGACCGTGATGCAGCCCACCACGTAGGGGGAGTCCTCCCAGTTGGCCACGTCCTGCAGCGTGTTGCCGTCGACAATGGCGAAATACTCCACCTGCAGGCCTTCCACGGCGTTGATGTCGCTCACCACCTTGTCGTGTGTCTCCTTCAGCGTGTGCTTCTTGCCGTAGGCAACGCTCTCTTTCAGCGCCTTGTAGATGTTGGGGGCAATGGCCCGCTCATCGGGTGCCAGCAGGGTGTTGCGACTGCTGCGGGCCAGACCGTCATCGTCGCGCACGATGGGGCACTCCACAATCTGCACGCCCAACTGCAAGTGGCGTACCATAGCCTTCACGACGGCAATCTGCTGCCAGTCCTTCTCGCCGAAGTAGGCCCGGTCGGGACGTACGATATAGAAGAGGCGGCTGACCACCTGACACACGCCATTGAAGTGGCCGGGGCGGTGGGCACCCTCCATGACTGTCGACACGGGAGGATACTCGAAGTGGCGATTGTCCGGCGTGGGGTACATCTCATCCACCTCCGGCGCAAACACGTAGTCGGCCTTGCATGCTTCGAGCAATCGGCAGTCGGCCTCCAGGTCGCGCGGATAGTTCTTCAAGTCGTTCTTGTCGTTGAACTGTGTGGGGTTCACGAATACCGAAACGACCGTGATACCGTTCTCCTTCACACTACGGCGCACCAGCGATGCGTGGCCTTCGTGCAGGGCGCCCATCGTGGGCACCAGTCCAATCTCCTTTCCCTCCTTGCGTGCCTCGAACAGGGCATTCTGCAAGTCGACGATTTTCTGAAATACTTTCATCACTATTTCCTTGTCTTTTGATTTGAGGGTGCAAAATAACAACAAATTTTGCAAATATGGAAAAAAAACACTAAAAATAACCCTATAAAATGTCACTTTTTCCTAAAATCGCACTTTTTCTTAGGGTTTCTGAGGAAATTTTCGTACCTTTGCAACACCTAAACGTAAGAAGATGGCAAAAAAGAAAATCCTATTCATCAACCAGGAGATTGCTCCTTATGTACCAGACAACAGTATGTCCATCATGGGACGCGAACTGCCGAGGGCCATTCAGGAGCGAAATCACGAGATACGCACGTTCATGCCCAAGTGGGGAAACATCAACGAGCGTCGCGGTCAGTTGCATGAGGTCATACGCCTGTCGGGCATGAACCTTATCATCGACGACACCGACCATCCCCTCATCATCAAGGTGGCATCCATACCGACGGCGCGTGTACAGGTCTATTTCATCGACAACGACGACTACTTTGCCAAGCGCCAGATGGATGTCGACGAGATGGGCATGAGTTATCCTGACAATGGAGAGAGGGCCATCTTCTTTGCAAGAGGCGTGCTCGAGACCGTCAAGAAACTGCGCTGGACGCCGGACATCATCCATTGTCAAGGATGGATGAGCGCCGTCGTGCCGCTCTACATCAAGACGGCCTACCACGACGAACCCTCGTTCGCCAATACAAAGGTGGTCACCTCGCTCTTCACCAAGAGCCTGAAGGACGACCTGGGCAGCAACTTCAAGCGGTGCGTCGAGTTCCGCGATGCCAAGGCGGAACTGCTCGGCGGCTACAAGGACAAGTTCGACTTCGAGGAACTGGCCAAGTTGGCCATCGACTATAGTGATGGTGTGGTGCAGGCCGACAAGGAGGTGAACAAGAACCTGGTCAAGTACACCAAGACCAAAGGCATCCCCTTCCTGCCCTACGAGGAGGACTTTGCCGATGCCTACGAGGCTTTCTACGACCAGATTTGCCCGGATGAGGAGGAACAGGGCTAACCGTAAAAAGAAGAATGACTATCAGAGACAACAGAGATAAACCAATTATGAACAAACTCATCACAATGGCTAGTGTCGCTCTCGCGGCAATGGCCATTTATTCTTGCGACGAGGATACTGCCACCATCGGGCAGTCGCTCACCAACGATACCGACCAACTCAGCCTCACTTCGGCCAACTACGAGGTCAGCACAAGGACCCTCGTGGCCGACTCCGTCTTCACGCTGAGCAACACCTGCTATTTCGGATGCGTCAGGGATCCCGAGACCGGCACGGAGGTCAAGAGCGAATTCTCCTCGCAGTTTCACCTCACGGAATATATGTATGTCTACCCTGAGGCCGAAATTACGTCGCGGCTCAACGGCCAGCCTGTAGCCGACTCGTGCGACCTCGTCATCTACGTGCAGATGCCCTTCAGCATCCAGGACAGCCTGACCGCCATCAAGATGCGCGTCAACGAACTGGACACGCCCATGGAGGAGGGGCAGCACTACTACTCTAACTACGACCCCTTCCGCCTCGGCATGATCCGCGAGGACGGACTCATCAAGGACAAGGTGTTCACCTATGGCAACCTGACCGACAACGACAGCCTGAGGGGTACCTCGACCTATTTCCACAACATCCGCATACCCCTCAACGATGCCTATACCGACAAGAACGGCTCCACCTATAATAATTATGGCACCTACGTCCTTCAGCAGTACTTCCAGCATCCCGAGTACTTCGGGAATTCCTATGCCTTCGCGCACCATGTCTGCCCGGGCTTCTTCTTCCAGATTGTAGACGGGCTGGGATTCCACACGCAGGTCTACGGCATCGGACTACGCACCTTCTATACCGTGCAGAACGACACCACCACCTCTGTCGCCTCGCTGGTGCTGGCCGGAACCAAGGAGGTCGTACAGACCACGCTCGTCACCAACGACGACGAGACCATACGCCAACTGGCCAGTGAGGACGACCACACCTATATCAAGAGCCCGGCAGGCCTCTTCACCGAGGTGACCCTGCCCGTCGACCAGATCAAGCAGTCGCACGAGAACGACTCGCTTCTCTCCTCGAAGATTGTCTTCCAGCGCCTCAACAACCAGTCCAGCGACGACCGTGTGCTGGCCATCCCCTCCAACATCCTGATGGTGCCGAAGGACAGCCTCTACTCGTTCTTCGAGAACAACAAGGTGCCCGACTACAAACTCTCCTTCTATGCAGCCTACTCGTCGAGCACCAACACCTATACGTTCAGCAATATCTCCAACCTGATCACGGCCCTTTGGAACACCAAGAAGCGCGAGACGGCCTCCAACCCCTCGTGGACAAGCGAGCATCCTGACTGGAACAAGGTCGTACTGGTGCCTATCAGTTACACCACCAGCACGTCTTCCAGCGAGTTCTCCAGCGTGGAACACAACATGGGCCTGACCAGCACCCGACTGGTGGGAGGCCCTGCCAACCCCAATCAGCCCATCCTGATCAACGTGGTCTACGGTAAGTTCAAGGATTGATCACCACTATGGCCGACGGATATCTGGAGAAGCACCAGCAGGACTACGAGGCCCGCAAGGCTGACTACCTGCGCCGCAAGCGCCACTTGCCGCCTACGACAAGGCCCCGTCTTCAGCGTCCTGAAGACGAGGCCTTGTAGAAGGTACTCAAGAAGAATAATCCCCGAAGAAACTCTACTGCAACTGCTCCTTGACGAACTGCTCCAGTTCCTCACCGCGCAGTTCCTTGGCGAGGATCTTGCCCGTCTGGTCGACCACTACCGTGAAGGGAATGGCTTGGATGCGGAAGGCGTTGGCCGTCTTCTGCTGATTGTCCCACACCTGAGGCCAAGTCATCTCCAGTTCCTCGATGGCAGCCTTCCAGGCATCGGCATCCTGATCGAGCGAGATGCCCACAATGCCAAAGCCCTTCTCCTGGTTCTGCTCCAGCAGTTGCTTCATGAAGGGCATTTCGCGACAGCAGGGGCCGCACCATGAAGCCCAGAAGTCAAGCACGGTCACCTTGTTCTTCTTCACCTCGTCCAGCACGTTCAGTTCCATTGTTTCGGGTGTGGGCAGGATGATGTCGTTCAGCGTCTGGCCCACGGCTGTGCTCTTGGCGTCTTCGATGGCTTTCTGCAGGTCGGCAATGGCCTGACGCTGCTTGAAGTTCTCGGGCAACTTGTCGATGAGTTCCTGCACTTTGGCCTCGTCGAAGAGGTCTGACATACCCGTTTGGGTCAGGACAAAGTAGCCGAACTCGTTACCGATGTTGTCCTCTGTCAACTTACGCAGGTAGTCGGACAATTCTTCCTGTAGTTTGCTGTACTGCTCCATGGCCTCTGCGTGCTTGCCCTCATCGGTATCGTCTTGCAGTTGAGCCAGAAGGTCTTCGGCCTTTCCCTGAATCTCGCTCTCCTTGTCGGTCATGGCCTGCCAGGCGTCGTTGGCCTTGGTGCCGGAGATTCGCGAAACATCGGTCTTGGAGAGGGTCACCTGGATGGTTCCTGCCTCGTTGAAGAAGAGTGCATAGGCCGAGCCGTCCAAGGCCATCAGGGACTGGAGCACCACCGAGTCGGCCTCGCCCTCGTAGGAGAACTTGCCTCCGTTGACGATGATGGTGTCGAGAGCCTCACGGGTGGCAGCCTCGTAGAGCACGATGCTGTCGCCGTTCTCGAAGCCTTCGGCCACGCCTTCTATCTTGTAATTGTTCGACTGGCAGGCAGTCGTCGTCAGGACTGCTGCGGCAAGTCCCAGGAATAACTTTGATACTTTCATGAATCGTGGAATAGATATGGTTTATACTAAGTAAAGGTCGCTGATGCTCTTATTGTCGATGACGCGGCGAATGGCCTCGGCAAACATGTCGGCCACGCTGATCTGCTTCACCTTGGCGCAACGCTGGGTGTAGGGGATAGAGTCGGTGAAGACGATTTCCTCCAGGGCCGACTCCTGCACGCGGTCGCTGGCCGGGCCGCTCATCACGCAATGGCTGGCGCAGGCCCTGACGGTCTTGGCGCCGTGCTCCTTCATCAGGTCGGCAGCCTTGGTGATGGTGCCGGCGGTGTCCACCATGTCGTCGATGATGACCACGTTCTTGCCTTCCACCTCGCCGATAATCTGCATCGTGGCCACCACGTTGGCGCGGGCACGGGTCTTATTGCAGAGCACGAGCGGGCAGCCCAGATACTTGGCATAGGTATTGGCACGCTTCGAGCCGCCTACGTCAGGTGAGGCAATGACCAAGTCGTCCAGGTTCAGGCTCTTCAGATAGGGCATGATGACTCCCGAGGCATACAGGTGGTCTACGGGCACGTCGAAGAATCCCTGTATCTGGTCGGCGTGCAGGTCCATGGTGATGACGCGGTTCACGCCGGCCACGCTCAGCAGGTCGGCCACCAGTTTGGCGCCAATGCTCACGCGGGGCTTGTCCTTCCGGTCCTGACGGGCCCATCCGAAGTAGGGGATGACGGCGTTGATGGTGCGGGCCGAGGCACGTTTGGCGGCATCGATCATGAGCAGCAGTTCCATCAGGTTGTCGCTGGTGGGGAATGTGCTCTGCACCAGGAAGATGTCGCGTCCGCGGATGGATTCCTCGTAAGAGACCGCAAACTCTCCGTCGGAGAATTTGGTGATCTGCAGTTTGCCGAGAGGGCAACCTAGGCTTTGGCAGATTCTCTCTGCCAGGTATCTTGTGGCCGTGCCAGAGAATACCATGTAGGAGTTTTGTGTAGTCATTGCTCTATAGTGATGTTTGCTTGTTCTTTACTCTATCCTACTGCCTTGCGCAACTTGTTGAAGTGTGCAATCAGTTCCTTGTAGTCCTGCTCCTGGTGGATGTTGAAGCGCTCCCAGAGGTCGGTGCTGATGACCACGCCCCCGAAGCCCAGGTCCTTCATGCGCTTGACGTTGTCGAGGTTGATGCCGCTCAGGGCATAGACGTGCTTGTCTATCAGTCCCTGCCGTGCTGCGGCGCGTATCTGCTCCTCGGTGAACGACTGCTTCTCCTCCGACTCTCCCTGGCTGTCGAGCACGTTGCGCAGGAACACATACGACGAGCGCTTCTTGGCTTCCTTCAGTTCCTCCAGGTGGTGGCAGGTCATGCTGAGGTTTCCCTTGTAGCCGTAGGGCAGGGGATCGTCAGGGTGGTTCAGGTGGATGCCGTGCAGGCGGAACTCTTCCTTCAGGTAGAAGTGGTCGTGCACGGTGATTTTCTTGTAATAGTCCTCTGGCAGGAGGGTGAGCAGGCGTTCGGAGTAGACTGGCTCCGAACCAGGTTTATATAAGTGCAGGTCCTCCAGACCTTCCTCGAAGAGGGTGGTCAGAATCTTGTCTTCTTCCACGAAAAACGTGGCCTTTGTCATGATGACGAGTTTCATCTACATGCCTTTTTATTGAAAAAGCCCCATCCATGACGAATAAGGGCTCTTGATGTCAGTCGTGATTCCGTCGGGATTCGAACCCGAGACCCACAGCTTAGAAGGCTGTTGCTCTATCCAACTGAGCTACGGAACCTCACCTTTCTTGAAATCGACTGCAAAGGTACACATTTTCCCCGACACTTCCAAATTTTTATGCCTTAAATCTGATGTATGCCCGATCGTCGAATGAATTGAATCCCGCTTTGAAGGCTTTTGTGGCCTTGAACTGTCCGATGTTCAGCGGGTCGGTCTCTCGCTGCAGGGCCAGTTTCTGTTCCGACTCCTCCAGTGTGGGGCAGAGGAAGGGATAGCCGTCGCTGGCCAGCACGATCTCCCATGGGCGGAAGTCGAGCGTAATGACTCTGACGTGCTGCTCGGGGATGGGGAAGCCGTCGATGACCGAGTAGGTCACGTTCTGCTGCCGCATGGTCTCTATCATGTGGGGTAGGATCTGCTGACGGGCCGTGTCGTCGGTCAGGAAGTGCTCCTTGGGCTCCGCGCTGCGGCGGATGATGTCGGCACGCTGCTCGGCCAGTTCCTGCTCATAGGGCTTGGGATTGTCGTAGTAGGTGCCGCCCACCAGACATTGGCAGTCGCCTATCATCCATATCTCGCGATTGACGCGGCTGAAGATGACGGCACTGGCCGCGAGGCGTTCCTCGGGGTGCTCGGCCAGTCGCGCCATGAGGCTCCGGCCATAGTGGCGGCGCACCTGGCGGGTGACGCCCAGGCAGAAGTCGTGGCAGGTGATGCCCTTGGGAGCCTTGCGGATGAACTTCTCCACTTGCAGCATGGCGTAGCGCCCGTTGCTGTTGAACAGGCTATAGCGGCGGTCGGTCTTCGATGTGGAGCCGTCGACGACGGCTATGAAGTTAGGGGTGACGATGATGCCGTCTTCGCTTTTTCTCTTCGGGTCTTTCGGGACGAGGGTCTGTTCGATGATTTCCATTGGGGAATAGTTTGTTGATCAGGTCTGGCCTGCCTATTCGGCGCAGGCTCTGCTCTATGCCGCGGCGCTCTTCGGGCTTGTACCAGAAGAAGTACTGGCGCTGGGCCAGTTTCTCCCTGGGCGTCCGCGCCGAGAAGACAGGCTCCAGGGTGTAGGGGTCGTAGCCGGTGTACCAGGTCTCGGTGGCGATGGTCATGGGGGTGGGGGTGAAGTCCTGTACTTGTTCCAACTGGAAGTCCATGTCCTTGGTCAGCACGGCCAGTTCGGCCATGTCCTCCTCGCGGCAGCCGGGATGGCTGGAGATGAAGTAGGGGATAATCTGCTGGCGCAGGTTCTCCTCGCGGTTGATGCGGTCGAAGATGCGCTTGAAGGCGCCGAACTGGCTGAACGAGGGCTTGCGCATCAGCATCAGCACGCGGTCGCTGGTGTGCTCGGGGGCCACCTTCAGGCGGCCGCTCACGTGGCGGCAGATGAGTTCGCGGGTATATTCGTCGGCCGAGCGGTTGACAGCCTCGTCGTTGCTGCGGTACAGCAGCAGGTCGTAGCGCACGCCGCTGCCGATGAAACTCTTCTTCACCCCCGGTAGCGCGTCGACGGCGTGGTAGATGTCGAGCAGGCGGCTGTGGCTGGTGTTCAGGTTGGGACATATCTGCGGATGGATGCACGAGGGGCGCTTGCACTTCTCGCAGGCCTTCAGGTTGCGGCCGTGCATGCCGTACATGTTGGCCGACGGGCCGCCCAGGTCGGAGAGGTAGCCCTTGAAGTCGGGCATCTGCGTCACCTGCTTCACCTCGCGCAGGATGCTCTCCTTTGAGCGGCAGGCGATGAACTTGCCCTGATGGGCCGAGATGGTGCAGAAGGCGCAGCCGCCGAAGCATCCGCGGTGGATGTTGACCGAGTGCTTGATCATGTCGTAGGCCGGAATGCGCTTGCCCTTGTATTTCGGGTGCGGCTGTCGTGTGTAGGGCAGGTCGAACGAGGCGTCGATCTCCTCGGTGGTCATGGGCGGGTAGGGCGGATTGACCACCACGCACTCCCCGTCCACGCGCTGCAGCAGACGCTGGGCGTGCATCATGTTCGACTGCTCCTCTATGTGGCGGTAGTTCTCGGCCTCGGCCCGCTTGTCGCGCAGGCACTCCTCGTGGCTGTGCAGCACGATGTCGGTCTGCCTGGGCTCTATGTGCCTGGCCAGATAGACTATCTGGGGCATGTCGGCTATGGCCTCCACGTTGCGCAGGTCGAGTCCCTGGTCAGCGCGTCGGGCCAGTTCGAGGATGGTCTTCTCGCCCATGCCGTAACTGATGATGTCGCCGCCCGAGTCGCACAGTATGCACTTGCGCAGCGAGTCCTGCCAGTAGTCGTAGTGGGTCAGCCGGCGCAGCGAGGCCTCTATGCCGCCCAGCACGATGGGCACGTCGGGATACAACTGCCTGAGTATGTTGCTGTAGACGATGGTGGGATATTCGGGCCTCATGTCGTGCCGTCCGTCGGGCGAGTAGGCATCCTCTGAGCGCAGGCGCCGATTGGCCGTGTACTTGTTGACCATCGAGTCCATGCAGCCGGGCGAGATGCCGAAGAAGAGGCGCGGGCGCCCCAGTTTCTTGAAGTCGCGGAAGTCGCCGTGCCAGTCGGGCTGGGGCACGATGGCCACGCGATAGCCTGCCGCCTCCAGCGTGCGCCCGATGACGGCCGCGCCGAACGACGGGTGGTCCACGTAGGCATCGCCAGAGAACAGGATCACGTCCAGGCTATCCCATCCCCTGAGTTCCACCTCCTTCTTGGTGGTTGGCAGGAAGTCAGTCAGCCGATACTCCATCAGCGTCGTCGTTGGCCGTGGCCTGCTGTTTCTGCCAGTCGACGTAGAGTTGCAGCAGGTTCTGCAGGCCGAGTGCCTTCATGTTGGGGTGATAGACCACGTCGAGGCAGAGGTCGAGCAACTGCTTGTCGCTGCCGCCGTCTGACTCGAGCAGGGCGCGTATGTTGAGGCGCAGTTTGTCGAGCACCTGCTCGTCTACGTAGCCGTTGGAGTCGATGAGGTCGCGCAGCAGTTGATACTGCTCGATGGTGGCCAGGTGCTGGTCGCTCACTTCGATGCTTCTTGTGCCTGAAGCGTTGGTTTTTATTTTCGTCATAACTATCTGTTGGTTAGGAAGTTCATGATTCCTCGCATGATGGATGCCCGCTTCTGCGCATCGGTGATGCACTCGAAGGGGAAGCCCATTGTGAAGGCGTGGTAGTCGGCTCCTGCGTAGGCCACGGCTGCACTCGTCTGGTTGGCATAGACCATAGCCGGAAAAGCGCCCTCGCACGCAGGCATCAGCAGGTCGCTCTGGGTGGCGGCATAGTGCTGCTCGTTGAGCAGACGGTGGAAGTCGAAGGTGGTGCCCAGTCCGCTGATGGCGCCGCTGGCATCGCGGTTGACACCGTCGAGCCTCACCTTGAGCACCTGGCTCAGGAACGACTGCTCGTCGGGCTGCTGCATATCGGTGCCCACATAGGCGCCGCTCACCAGCAGGTTGCCGCCTGTGGACACGTAGCCTCGTAATTGTGACTGGATGGCTGGCGTGAACGACTTGTAGGGCACTAGGCTGTGGCCGTCGTTGCGCTCCAGTCCGAGCAGCAGGTCTACGACGGCGTAGGCCGGGCCGAGCGTGATCTCGCCCTGCCCTATGGCCTGTGCCGAGGTGCTCAGTATGTTGTAGCCGCCGGCCAGTTGCAGGGCCTCGGCATGCAGGCGCACGTCGTTCATGTCGTTGCCGGCAATGAAGAGTCCTGCCAGTTCAGCCGACGAGTAGCCCAGGCCCGTGGAGTCCTCTATGCCCATCCGGGCGGTGTTGAACACCTGCTGGGCGCCCAGCCAGCCAGCGGTGCGGCCGTAGGTGACGCCTATGTCCTCGGCGATGTCGAAGCCCTGTCCGTTCTTGCTGATGGCGGGCGACGAGAGGCGATGGAAGCCGTTGACGATGAGGGCCGTGCGGCGTGCTTGCGGGCTGTAGAGAGCCGAGAGCACCTCGGTGGGGAAACTCTGTCCGCCCTCGTTGGTGGCCGTCACGCGGAAACTGTAGAGCACGCCGGGCGCGAGCCTGACCGTGCACGACGAGCCGCGCAGGTGGGTGCCGTTGTCGAAGTCGCCCTGGTCTTGTGCCATGTAGAGCACGTAGCCCGTGGGCTGCGACGTGGGCTCCTGGCTGTCCACGATGCCCCTCCAACTGATCCTGACCTCGCCCTCGCGGTCGGTAAACTCGATGTGCAGGTTGTCCGGGGCCAGGGGCTGCACCACGGCCTTCTGGTCGTGTCGGCGGGCCATGTAGCGCAGCAGGGTCTTATAGATGGAGCGTGCCAGCGTGAATCGGAAGTTGGGGTCCTGGCCGTAGCGCATGTCGCCGAAGTTCTGGTGCGACATGGTCTCCAGTATGGCGCTGGGCACGATGGGCACGCGGGTCTCCGAGTAGTTGCGGTCGTAGATTTTGCGTGCCACCCACGTACCGTATTTATATTGCAGGTCGCGCGTGGTGTTCTCCAGCAGTTCCGTGGCCAGGGTCTTCGATGCCTGCCGGCTCTCGCCGTTGGCCAGTGCCGAGTCGCCCTTCTGGGTGGTGCAGATGGTCAGCGTGCCGTAGACGCCCAGTCCCGTGTCCGTATAGCCAGCGTCGCTGTGCACGGCCAGGCTGAGTTCCAGGGGCACGCCGCGTCCTGCTGAGTCGGGGGCATAGACGGAGCCGCCGCACAGCAGGTTGGTCATCAGCGAGCGGGCGTTGATGTCGTCGCCATAGTCGCTGACGCCTTGCTTCGAGCAGTAGACGTCGTAAGGCATTCCGGCCCACTGTGCGTAGTAGCGTGCGCCCTCCAGGCAACGCGGCAGTCCGCTCACCTCGCCGCCGCGCTCTATGTTGCCCATGCCGCCTCCGAAGCGCACGGCATCGGTCGTGACGAGTCCCTTCTGCTGGCTGTGGTTGCTCACCACCACGCGGTTCTCCTCGGTGCAGCCTGCGGCAAACTCAAACGTGCCCAGGTAGACCCACGTGGAGCCGCCCATCTGCTGGTTGACGCGGAACTCGGTCTTCTGGCCCTTGTGGTAGACGGTGTAGTGGGCATCGTCGACGCTCGCGGGCAGGGTCTGGTAACTCACGTAGACGGCGTAGCGGCCGTCCTCGGGTATCTGTGGCTGGTAACTCACCATGCTTGTCTTCTGCCTGCTGTGGGTGGCCTCGGCCATGCGTGCCGTGCCGGCCGTGAAGGGGTTCTCGCCGTCCTGATAGTGGCCCGCGTGCTGGGCGAATCCGGGCTGTGGGGCCTGTGTCCAGGGCTTGCGGATGGCCTCTTCGCGATACTGCACCAGGGCGTTGGTGTCGTCGTTGTCCACGATCACCTCGTTGCGCTGCCAGTCGCGCTCGCGCGGTGTGAAGACCACGGCTCCGGCATTCTCGAGCATGGGTATGAGGTAGGGCACCACGATGGTTTGGGTGAAGAGGTCTTCGTTGGTGCAGAACAGGGCCGGACGCTGCCACCGCCAGGTGCCCTTGTCGTTGTCGTAGTAGCGCCCGTGGCTGGCCCAGACAGACAGGTGGCGCCCCTCCAGTCCGTGGTCAATGGAGTAGGGGCGCGACGCGTTGGTCACCCAGGGCTGCTGGGCCCCTGCCGTGCAGTGACAGGCCGCCAGGGCCAGCATGAGCAGGAGTCTATACATTGCCTATGGTGAAGTTTTCGGGCTTCTTGCCACGGAAGTCCTTGAAGTAGAGTTTGATCTCCCGCATGTCCTTCTCCAGGTCGCCGGAGGGGATGATGGTCTTGGTGCAGCGTATGTGCTTCTTCTGGTAGTCCAGCCCGTAGAGCAGGATGGGTATCTCTGCCTTCAGGGCTATGAAGTAGAAGCCCTTCTTCCATTCCTCCACGCGCGAGCGTGTGCCCTCGGGTGTGATGCAGAGGTGGAAGGTCTTGGCCCGTCGGGCGGCCTCGGCCATCGAGTCGGTCATGCTGGTGTGCTTCTGCCGGTAGACGGGTATGCCGCCCATGGCGCGGAAGATGGGGCCCAGAGGCCAGAAGAACCACTCCTTCTTCATCAGGAAGTTGCTCTTCAGTCCGTGTGCCACGTTGTAGAGTTGACCGTACAGGAAGTCCCAGTTGCTGGTGTGCGGTGCCAGGCAGATGATGTACTTGTCAGGATGGGCCTCGGTGACCTCCGCTGTCCATCCCAGTTGCTTGTACAAGAGCCAGTTACAGAGTTTCTGCCACATCTACAGGTTGTTGATTTGGTCTATGATTTCGCTGACCCGTGCGGAGAACTGCTCGCGCAGGTCTTTGTAGTAGAGGTGGGGCTTCATGCCGGGCTCGGGGTGGGAGACGCGGCACACGAAGTCGATCTGCGTGCGCACGATGCTGTAGAGCAGGGCCTCGGTGTTGCCCTGGTTCCAGTCGTTGCCGTAGAGCGATGCTGCCACGGCCTCGGTAAACAGTTCGTCGCATACGGCGTTGATGGAGTGTTTAAGTGTCCTTTTGTTAGCCATAGATGTCAAGTGTTTTGATTTCGTCAGAGCAAAGATAGGCAAAATATCTGAAACGGCAAAGTGTAAATACAAAAAAAGCGTTAAACGTGGTGTTTTTTCCCGGGAATTATGTAATTTTGCACGGCAAAACGATATTATTTTAACTTATTAATAATTGTTTTCTATGGAAAAAAGTGCATTGCAGATAGCAAGAGCAGCCTATCAGCCCAAGTTGCCCCGCGGCCTGAAGGGGGCCGTGAAGGCTGTGGAGGGCGCACCCACTCAGAGTGTAGACAATCAGGAAGAGATCAAGGCCCTCTTCCCCAACACCTATGGCATGCCCCTCGTGGAGTTCGTGCCGGGCGAGGAGCAGCAGTATGAGCCCATGAACGTGGGCATCATCCTCAGCGGCGGCCAGGCTCCTGGCGGCCACAACGTCATCACCGGCCTCTTCGACGCCGTGAAGCGCCTGAACCCCGAGAACCGCCTCTACGGCTTCATCCTGGGCCCCGGCGGACTGGTGGACCACAACTACATGGAACTGACCAAGGAGGTCGTCGACGAGTACCGCAACACGGGCGGCTTCGACATGATCGGCTCCGGCCGCACCAAACTGGAGAAGGTGGAGCAGTTTGAGAAGGGCCTGGAGATCATCCGCGAACTGGGCATCAAGGCCGTCGTCATCATCGGCGGCGACGACTCTAACACCAACGCCTGCGTGCTGGCCGAATACTATGCCGCCAAGCAGTACGGCGTGCAGGTCATCGGCTGCCCGAAGACCATCGACGGCGACCTGAAGAACTCGCAGATCGAGACCTCCTTCGGCTTCGACACCGCCTGCAAGACTTACTCCGAACTGATCGGCAACATCGAGCGCGACTGCAACTCGGCCCGCAAGTACTGGCACTTCATCAAGGTGATGGGCCGCTCGGCCAGCCACATCGCACTGGAGTGCGCCCTGCAGACGCAGCCCAACATCTGCCTCATCTCCGAGGAGATCGAGCAGAAGGGCATGAGCCTGGCCGACATCGTGGAGTACATTGCCCACGCCGTGGCCCTGCGCGCTGCCGACGGCAACAACTTCGGCACCGTCATCATCCCCGAGGGTGTCATCGAGTTCATTCCCGCCATCAAGAAACTCATCGCCCAACTGAACGACGTGCTGGCCCTGCCTGAGGCTAAGGACATCAGCCGCGACGAGCAGGTGGACTTCGCCAAGAGCCACCTGAGCGAGGAGAACCTGGCCGTCTTCAACAGTCTGCCCGTGGGCGTGGCCCGTCAGTTGGCCCTCGACCGCGATCCTCACGGCAACGTGCAGGTGTCACTCATCGAGACCGAGAAACTGCTCTCCACGATGGTGGCACAGAAACTGGAGAAGATGAAGAAGGCCGGCACCTACAAGGGCAAGTTTGCCACTCAGCACCACTTCTTCGGCTACGAGGGACGCTGCGCCGCTCCCTCCAACTTCGACGCCGACTACTGCTATGCCCTGGGCACCAGCGCAGCCCAACTCATCGCTGCCGGCAAGACGGGCTACATGGCCATCGTGAAGAACACCACGGCCCCTGCCGACGAGTGGAAGGCCGGCGGCGTGCCCATCACCATGATGATGAACATGGAGCGCCGCAACGGCGAGATGAAGCCCGTCATCCGCAAGGCGCTGGTCGAACTGGACGGTGCACCGTTCCGCACCTTTGCCGCTCAGCGCGACCGCTGGGCTCGCGAGACGGCCTACGTCTATCCCGGCCCCATCCAGTACTGGGGACCCAGCGAGGTGTGCGACCAGCCCACCCGCACGCTGGCCCTCGAACAGGCTAAGTAAATGCCTCAGGGAAGAAACCGACAGAACAGAAAAGGAAGTCAGACGGCAGCACCGAAGAAGCGCCGTCTGACTTCTGTTGTCAACCACCGCAGGCCCGGTCTGCTGCGCCGTCTGGCCATGCGCCTCTACGGCGTGGTGCCCGGATGGGCCTGGTGGCTGGGCGGACTGGCCATCGCCGCCGTCTACGTCTGGTTCTTCTACTACTTCTTCGTCTCGCCCTACGGCTTCCGCTGGCGCGCCCTCTACGGCGAGGTCAGTTACCCCGAGGGCTACGACATCCACGGCATCGACGTGTCCCACTATCAGGGCGACATCGACTGGGAGGTGCTGCGCCGCCAGGGCACCATCGACGAGTGCCCCATACGCTTCGTCATGATCAAGGCCACCGAGGGCGCCAACAAGGTGGACGACCGCTTCGAGCGCAACTTCCACGAGGCCCGCGAGTACGGCTTCACGCGCGGCGCGTACCATTATTATAGTACCCAGTCGACGGCCGAGGCCCAGGCCCGCCACTTCATCGCCACCGTCAACCTCGAGCGGGGCGACCTGCCGCCGGTGCTCGACGTCGAGCAGAAGCCCCGCACGCAGACCGACGAGCAGTTCCGCCAGAGCGTCCTGCAGTGGCTCCGTCTGGTGGAGCGCCACTACGACGTGAAGCCCATCCTCTACACCTACTACAAGTTCAAGATGCAGTACCTCAACGACCCCGTCTTCGACCAGTACCCCTACTGGATAGCCCACTACTACGTGGACTCGCTCGAGTATCAGGGGCCGTGGAAGTTCTGGCAGCACACCGATGCCGGCAGCCTGCCCGGCATCAAGGGCCCCGTGGACTTCGACATCTACAACGGCTCCTTCTACGACCTGCGCCAACTCACCCTGGGCTCCCAGGAGACCATCGGCGTGGATGCGTACAAGTAGAAGGGAGAAGTGATGAGTGATAAGTGGACTGCTGGTCTACGTGGCGCAGGCCTTCCTGCTGGCCGCCAGCATCTTCGGACTGGACTACTACGTGAAACTCCTAACCCGCAAGATCAATGGAAAGCATCCGACTGTCTGAACACTTCCGCCTGGGCGAGTTCCTCAACCTGAGGAAGTACCCGCAGAACATCCCCACCATCCAGCAGGTCACCTGCATGACCTACGGCTGCCTGCTGCTGCTCGAGCCCGTGCGCCTCCAGGTGGGTCCCATCATCGTCACCAGCGGCTTCCGCTGCCCCGAGGTGAACCGACAGGTGGGCGGCGTCCCCCGTTCGCAGCACCTGCTCGGCCAGGCCGCCGACATCCGTCCCCGCGACCCGGCGCAGTTTGAGCGTCTGGTGGACCTGCTGCGCCGTCATCCCCAGACCGACCAACTGCTCACCGGCCGCGGCTGGCTGCACGTCTCGTGGTCCCCCTTCTCCCCGCCCCGCCACATGGTGCGCATCGGGTACTACAAGTGATTTTCCCTCCGCCGAAAGTACTCTCGTTCGGAAAAACCCAAATAAATTTGGTTATTCGCTCACTTATTCGTACCTTTGCACCCCGAAACTAAATGATAATAAAGAGAACGAAATGGGAAAAGTAATCTTGACGGGCGACCGTCCTACCGGCAAACTGCACCTGGGCCACTACGTGGGTTCGCTGCGCCGTCGCGTGGAACTGCAGAACGCAGGCGACTATGACCGTATGTTTGTGTTTATGGCCGACGTGCAGGCTCTGACCGATAATGCCGACAATCCTGAGAAGATACGCAACAGCGTGACACAGGTGGCCCTCGACTGGCTGGCTGCCGGCCTGGACCCCGAGAAGTGCACACTCTTCATACAGAGCCAGATACCCGAGTTGGCCGAACTGACCACCTACCTGATGAACCTCATCACCGTGAGCCGCGTGCAGCGCAACCCCACGGTGAAGACGGAGATCAAGATGCGCAACTTCGAGGCCAACATCCCCCTGGGCTTCTTCTGCTACCCCGTGAGCCAGGCTGCCGACATCACACTCTTCAAGGCTACCACCGTGCCTGCCGGCGAAGACCAGGAGCCCATGCTGGAGGTGACGCGCGAACTGGTGAACCGCTTCAACAACACCTACGGCCCCGTGCTGGTGGAGCCCCAGATCATGCTGCCGGAGAACCTCACGGCACGCCGTCTGCCGGGCACCGACGGCAAGGAGAAAATGTCGAAGAGCCTGGGGAACTGCATCTACCTCTCTGACTCGAAGGACGAGGTGTGGCAGAAGGTGCGCTCGATGTACACCGACCCGCAGCACATCAACCTAAACGACCCGGGCCACGTGGAGGGCAACGCCGTGTTCACCTATCTGGATGCCTTCTCGACGGACGAGGACTTCCGTAACTTCTGGCCGGAGTACCAGAACCTGGACGAACTGAAGGACCACTACCGCCGCGGCGGACTGGGCGACATGAAGTGCAAGAAGTTCCTCAACGAGGTGATCAACCAGTTCCTGGAGCCCATGCGCCAGCGTAGAGCCGAACTGGAGAAGGACATCCCCGAGATCTACAACATCCTGCGCCGTGGCACCGAGCGGGCCCGCGAGGTGGGCGCCCAGACCATGGACGAGGTGCGCCGCGCCATGCAGATCAACTACTTCTAACCTTTCAGCAGGTCTGGCCTCAGTCGGCGAGTGCGCTCCAGGGCCTGCTCCAGTTCCCAGTTGCGTATCTTCGCCTCGTTGCCGGAGAGCAGAATGTCGGGCACACGCCAGCCCTTGTAGTCGGCAGGACGCGTGTAGATGGGGGCGGCCAGCAGGTCGTCCTGGAAACAGTCGGAGAGGGCCGACTGCTCGTCGCCGATGACACCCGGCACCACGCGCACCACGGCATCGGCAATCATGGCAGCCACCAATTCGCCGCCCGTCAGCACGAAGTCGCCGATGGAGATCTCGCGCGTGATGAGGTGGTCGCGTATGCGCTGGTCGATGCCCTTGTAGTGGCCGGCCAGGATGATCAGGTTGCCCTTCAGGGAGAGTTCGTTGGCCATGTGCTGATCGAAGCGCTCGCCGTCGGGCGAGGTGAAGATGACCTCGTCGTAGTCGCGCTCCTGCTTCAGTGCGCTGATGCAGCGGTCAATGGGTTCGCACTGCATGACCATGCCTGCGGAGCCGCCGTAGGGATAGTCGTCCACGCGCCGCCACTTGTCGAGTGTGTAGTCGCGCAGGTTGTGCAGCCGTATCTGGGCCAGGCCCTTCTTCTCGGCCCGTGCCAGTATGCTTTCGTGTACGAAGCCCTCGAGCATCTCGGGCAGTACGGTGATGATGTCTATTCGCATTTTTGTTCTTTCTTTTTTTATTTTCGAGGAAGGAGGAGCGATTTTCGAGGAAGGAGGAGCGAGGAACGAGGAGCGAGGATAGACCTCACGCACGCTCTGACACAGCCTACAAATCTGACCTCGTTCCTCCTTCCTCGTTCCTCGCTCCTCGATAAACATTCCTCCACTACCCCCAAGCCCCCCAGAAGTCACGGATGGCCTGCAGACACTGCTCGCCCTTGCGACGGCCCATGTCGTAGACGCGCTGCATCTGCTCGGGGTCGTGGCAGGTGTGGCCGATGGGTATGGGGCCGTCGGGGCGGATGACCAGACAGCGGCCCTGGCGTTCGGCCTCGGCCACATAGTCGAGTTGGCGGTTGTACATCTCGTGGCGGCGGTCAAGGGCCTCCAGCAGGCGCGGATACCTGTGCAGGCCGATGCGCATGAGCGGCATCAGACTGTTGTGCTCCTTGCGGTAGCCCTGGGGCTGGGTGAGGACGACTACGTTGCGGCCGATGCCCTCCTGCTCCTCCATGTGCTGCAGGGGTATGCTGTCGCTGATGCCTCCGTCGAGCAGGCTGTAGCCGTCGATGCGGACCACGCGCGAGACGAGGGGCATGGAGGCCGAGGCACGTATCCAGTCGTAGGTGGTGGCCTCTACACGGTCCAGCCAGCGGTAGACGGGCTGTCCGGTGAGCACGTCGGTGCAGACGGCACAGAAGCGCATGCGGTTGGCGTTGAAGGCCTCGTCGTCGAAGACGTCGTACTCCCGTGGCACTACGTGGTAGGCGAACTCGGCGTTGAAGTAGTCGCCGCTCCTGAGCAGCGACCGCCAGCCGCTGTAGCGGGCATCACGGGCGAAGCGCTTGTTGTAGCGGATGGCGCGTCCCGCCTGTCGGCTCTTCATGTTGCAGCCGAAGGCAGCACCTGCCGAGACGCCTATCAGGGCGTCAGGGTAGGTGTTGTGCTCCATCATCACGTCGGTGATGCCTGCCGTGAAGAGGCCGCGCATGGCGCCTCCCTCCAGCACGAGTCCTACGGGAGCGGGCTTCATGGCACGGTGATGGTGGTCACCGGCACAGCCTGGCGCAGGTTGTTGGGCGACATGTGTATGTTGAACACCTGCGGCTGGTGGTCCTTGAGCAGGATGGTCACCTTGCAGTCGCCGTGGCGCTCGTTCTCGGGGTGTGACGTCTTCTCGGCATAGTAGACCAGGCTGACCTGATACTGTCCGCGTGGCGGGTTGGACTGCCAGAAGATGTTCTCGGCCGAGCCGCGACCGCCGCTGGTGTCGTCTACGTCCAGTTCGCCGCCGCTGCGGGAGTGCTTGTGGGTGTAGTCTATCTCCTCGCCGCTGGGCTCCACCACGTGCAGGTCGATGTCGGCATAGAACTCCCATTGCAGTGTGACCTTCAGGTCGCCGTTGCCGCCAATGTTGAGCACGTCGTCAGGGCCGTCCGGCAGGTGGGGTAGGCTGCAGCCGCGGCAGTTGAGCAGCAGGCCGAGCAGGAGGAGGATGATGAGCAGTACATAGACCAGTACCAGTATGATTCGCATTGCTTTCATAATCGTCAGTGTGTTAAGTGGTTAGAGTGGAAGCGGAGTCTGGAACGGCGAGATGATCAGGCGGGCAACGATGGCCGCGGCCAGTTGCAGGAAGAGCAGGATGGGCACGGCGAAGAGGAAGAGTTTCTTCTGGGTCTTGTGCTTGAAGAAGACCATGCCGCAGAGTGCTCCGAAGGCCCCGTTGAAGAAGGCCGAGAGGATGAGCACGAACTCGGGTATGCGCCACTTCTGGTAGGTGGCCTGATGCTTGTCGTAGCCGAAGAGGGCAAACGAGATGACGTTGGGGAAGAAAAGCAGTCCCAGGTATACTAATGCTAAGTAGTCCATAAGCGTGTGTCTGATTGATTAAACGAATTGAAGTATGGCCTTGGTAGCCAGGTCGATGGCTCCGCCTGCAACGAAGAAGATGATCACCAGTCCGACGAAGGCTCCCAGCGCAGCCAGGATCTCGAGCAGATAGTCGCCCATGCCCTGCTCCTTTGCCTCCTGGAGCACGTACTCCTTCTCATCGGGCTCGAGGGTGAAGGTGATGGGGGGCAACTTGCGGTTAGGGGCCTCGATGGTGGCCGTCAGGGGCACATTGGGGCGGAAGGTCTCGTTGCCCAGGTAGGTGATGCCGTGCTCGTTGAGGCGCGCCAGCACCTGCTGCTCGCCCTGACAGAAGCGGATGTTGCAGTTGGCAATGGGCAACTTGTTGAGCCCGATCACCTGCACGCTGATGTCGTGGGGCTGCTCCTCCAGCTGCTCCTCCGGCTCGGGCTCCGGTTCTGGCTCGGGTTCGGGGATGACGGGCTCCGGCTCTGGCTCGGGTTCGGGCTCAGGGGGTGGGGGAGGCGTCATGCTGTCGAAGCGGAAGGTGTGGCCGGCCTGGTTGAGGGTCTGCTGCTGCATGGCATCGCGGAAGCGGGCCGTGCAGACGTCGCCGGGATGGAGAGCCAGCCCGACGGTGGCCTGTCCGGCCTCGAGCGTCAACTGATAGGTGCGTCCGTGGTAGTCGATGGTGGCCTCCTCGCCGCTGATGGGCTGGTTGTCGTGAGAGGCCTCTACGCGCACGGTGACGCGCTCGGTGATGTCGAAGGTGTACTCCGTCGTGCTGCGGTCGGTCAGGATGCTGAAGCGCTTGCCCGTGGCCTCGTCGATGAACTCGATGGTCGTGTCGGCATTGATCTTGCCTAGGGCATAGTCGCCGTGGGCATCGGTGGTGTGGGGCACATTCTTCATCGAGGTGACGATGAAGAACGGGCGGTTGGGCATCTTCTCGTCATCGATGGTGAAGGCGATGCTGACGGGATGGGCTCCCTTGTCTTCCATCTTCACGCGCTGATCGTCGATGATGGGCTTCTTGTGGTTGGTGGAGCCCCAGCCGGTGACGAGCACCTTCACCTGTCCGGCGGCATCGATCTGGTAGAAGACATACTCATCGTTGGGGATGGTCAGGATCTTCTCGGCCAGGTCGGGGTCGCTGCTCAGACGGGTGCGCACCTCCTGCTTGAGTTCATCCCAGCGCTGGCGCACCAGCATCTCCTCGGCGCCCTGGGCGTTGGGCAGGGGGGTCCACTTGCCGTTGATGTTGACTGTCCACACGTGGGCGTTGCCTCCCACATTGACACGGGCGAACTGCTGGCTCAGGGCGTCGCCCAGTTTCTCCCTCAGTCGGTCGTTGGCCTGCGGGCCTTCGTTCCAGGAGAGAAGCCAGTGAATCTCTTTTAATGCTGCTTCTTTTACTTTCATATCGCTTGGTGTTGTTTAATCGAGTTTAAGGTTGTTGATGTCGCTGACGGCATCCCCGGCATCCTTGGTCAGACTGAGGGGATTGGCCAGCAGGCTGGCGGTATAAACGTCGTAGCGCTGGCGCAGGTAGGGAATGTTCATGATGCGCTTCTGCACGGTCTCCTCGTACTGGGCGAGCACCTTCTGTACCAGTTCGCGGCAGAAGTCGCGTGAGGCCTCGTCGGTGTTGCCCTTGTAGTTCTTCAACTTGGCATCCACGTCACGGATGAGGGCCTGAAAGTCCTTGGCGCCAGGATAGTAGCGCGACATGTAGATGGCCAGCGTGTCGAAGTCGTTGAACTGCGCCTCTGTCAGTTCGCTGCCCGCCTTGCCCTTCAGGTTCTTGGTGATGTCGGTGGTGGCATCGGTGATGCCCTGACGGGCGAACGGCATCTGCAGCAGACGTGAGTAATGGTGGTAGAGCGTCAGATACTGCTTGAAGGTCTCTACACGGGCCAACTGCTCGTCGATCTCCTGGTTGCCCTTGAAGGGGGTGAGCCTGAGGATGTAGGCGTCGATCTCGGCCGCATCGGACTGCGAGAACGGCTTCTGCAGGTCGGGCGACTGACGGAGCAGGCGGTCCTTGATGAACTCGGCCCTGAACTGCGACAGGTCGCTCAGTTCGCGCTGCAGCGAGTCTACGGTCTGGCGGAGCGAATCGTTGGCATGGCGCAGCGAGTCGATGGTCAGGCTGTCGGCTATAGCCTTGCTGGTGTCGTCGGCCCATGAGGCGGTGCCGGCGAGCAGACAGGCGAGCGTTAGTAGGAACTGTCTCATGGGCTTAGTAGTTTTGTACGAACTTGTTCAGGTCGTTGTCGCCACCCAACTCGCGCAGGAAGCGGCTGTGCACCTGGGCCAGGCGGTCGGTCTCGTGGGGCTCCAGGGGCTCGTAGGCGGCGATGATCTCGCGGGCCAGGCGGGTCTTGTAGGCACCCTTGGCGGCCTGCAGACGGCTGTCTATCTGGGCCAGTCCGCTGGTGATCTCGGTGATGTTGCTGATGTTGGCCCAGTAGGGACTCTGCTTGATGTCGCTGCACTGGCGCTTGATGGCGCTGCTATGGCTGGCGAAACTCGTCCACTGGTCGGTCTCGGCATTGAAGCGCGGAGCCAGCGACAGGTTGCGGCTGGACAGGCTGCGGGCCTTGCGATAGAGGTCCATCGTGGCCTTCATCTTGTTCACGTCGGCGTTGCTGTTGAAGTGGGAAATCTTGGCCAGCAGGTGGTCCAGGGCATTGCCGTAGACCTCTATCTGCGTGTGGTCGCAGTCGGACTTGGCCCACTCGGCCATCATGACGGAGTCCAGCCGGTGGCAGGCCAGTTCGCCGGTCAGGTCGACCAGCGTCTGGTAGCCGTCGCCCAGTTCGCGCCGGTTCTGCTTGAGGCGGTCCAGCGAGTTGTCGAAGAGGTCGGTATCCCACTCCTGGCTGGCGTTCCATTCGGTCAGCAGTTCGCCCTTCATCTTCTCCATCAGTCGGCCCTTGTCGCCCGTGATGGTCGTAGAACCGCTGCCTCCGCTCAGGAAGAGCAGTCCGACCACGGCGGCCAGCACGACGATGGCTATTGCTATAAGTTTGAGTACTTTCATATCTCGTTGTTGATGTTGTTACTTATCTTTCTTCTACTGGGTTACCACCTGTTGTCGTGTCAGCCTTCTTCACTGGCTTAGCAGGGTTGACAGGCTTGGCAGGCTGGGTGACAGGCTGTTTCTTTTCGACGGCGGGCTGCTCCTGCTGCGTGACGGGCTGCTCCTGCACCACTTCTGCAGGCTCTTCGGTCACCGTGGCTTCTTCGTCTTCTATCGCTTCGCTTGCCGTGATGACTTCCTCTTCAGGCTGGGTCTCAGGCTGCGGGGCGGGAGTGTCGGTGCTTTCGGTGACGGTCTCCTGAGGGGTAGCGGGGGCATCTTGCTTATTGTAGAAGATGCTGGCTATGCCTGTGATGGCAAGACCGAAGAAGAAGGCAGCCAGAGGCACCACGAAGAACTTGATGATGGGGCCGAGGATGCTGCTGACAGTGCTAGGCTTTTCGCCCACATCCATGTAGACCCGCTCCTGTGGCAGTTCGGGCAGCGGAACCGATGGCGACTTGACTACCGGGGCATACTGAGGCTTGGGAGTGCTCGGTGCACTCTGTGTGGCCTGAGGTCTCGGCGCGCTTTGCGGTTGCGGCTGTGGCTGCGGTTGGGGTTGTGGCTTCGGGGGAGCGGGCGGTGGCGTCATGGGCAGGGGAATCTGCAGGCCACTGACCACGGCGGAATAGACCGTCGTGTTGCCCTTTTCGCCTATCACCACGCGTTTATAGCCCTGCAACTCCTGATAGTGCACGTTGCGGAAAAAGTCGTCCATCTGGTCTGCAGGCAGCAGCAGCACGGCATCGGCCTCTCCATGCATGGGGTACACGGCATCGTAGGACGGCACCAGGCTGTAGCGGGCCACGATGTCCTTGAACAACTGTTCGTCGGGCAACTCCTCCTTGAAGTTGTGGGTCTCGCTGAGAGAGGACTTCTGGGTCATGCACTCCTGCAGGAAGGTGTCGTGGACGTCCATCAGCAGGGCCAGGGGGCTCTCGTCGTTCGCCAGGCGATAGCCATTGGGGATGCCGATGGCCATCTTCAGCGCGCCCGGACGTACCGACATATAACTGCTGACATGATTCTGCACCAGCGTATAATGGGTGAACTTCTCTCCCGTCTCGAGCACGAAGAAATAGGAATTGTCCTCCATGCCGGGCGGAATGAGGTTCTCCAGTTGCTGCACGGGATTGTTGATCCAGTAGAGCGGCTGGAAGCCACTGTTGCTATTCTGGTTGCCGAAGATGGCAAGTGTGATTCTCGGATTGTCCATCATATCGCGTCAGGCTTTAGTTGAACACTTTCTTCAGTTTGTCGCCGAAGCCGCCCGAACTGAAGGTCTCGGTGTTGCTGCGGAGCACCTGTACCAGTTTCATGGCGTCGCGGTCGCTGTACTTGTAGATGCCGCCCACGTAGAACTGGCCGAGGCTGAAGGTGTAGAGTTTCGGACGGCCGCCGTTGTCGCGGTTGATGTCGAACTCGCGGCAGAGGGCTGTCAGCGGGGCGATGATGTTCTCGTAGTTGTCGCGGAAGTGCTGTAGGGCCTTCTGGTCGCGCTCCTCCTCGGAACCCAGAGTGTCGCTCTTGGTGACGATGATATTGATGGCCTCCACCTTCTTCAGGATGTCCTTGTTCTCCGGCTGCTTCAGCAGGTCGACCATTCGCTTCAGTATGACGCGCTGGTTGACGTTCTTGCGGATTAGGTAACTGCCTTCCTCGCTCTCCACCAGATGGTTGAATGCGACTACACGCGCCGTGGGGTCGACGATGATGAAGAAGACCTTGCGGTTGTTGTTGCACAGCAGGCGGGTGGCACCGTTGCCCATGTCCTCGAAGGAGATCTTGCCGTTCTCGTTGTCGGCAATCTTGAAGGCGAAGTCCTCGCCCGACATCTCCACGAGGTTGAGCAGGTGCTTCTTGTTGCCATCGGTGATCTCGGCTTCGATGGTGGCCACGAAGTCCTTGGGCGTCTGGCCGATGGTCAGGCCGGCCTTCAGGTACTGGTCGAGGGCACTGGAGTAGGGGCCTCCGGCTCTGACGGTGTCTACGTCAATGCCTGTGCAGCCGATGAGTCCCATCAGGATGCAGGTCTTGCCCGTTGAGGGGATACCGAAGAGGAACACGTCGGTGTGCTTGTCTGCACACACCTTGCGGCACTTGGCTATCTCGGCGTTCACGTCGGGCAGGTCGTTCTTGATGCGCTCCAGATTCTTCAGTATCTGGATGGACTCACTGGTGGCCACCTTCTGCTCGATGAGTTCTTCTTCGGTGAAGATGCCGTTGTCCAGGTAGTAGAGCAGGTTCTCGATGGGGTAGTTGCCCTGTAGTTCCACCATGCCCTGCACCTCGTCGGCCTTCAGCATCCTGAAGAGTTCCTCGGCCTCGTCGCCGAAGGGACTCAGGGGATGGGACTTGATGAACTCGCTGGTGGCTATCAGGTCGTACTGCTGCTTCACGGCATCCCACTCGTCGTAGCAGACCTTGGCCTCGCGGGCTTCGGCAGCGCAGAGGCCGTCGGGGAAGTAGCCGAGGTACTTGTCGGCAGCCTCTACGGTATCGAAGATCTGCTTGAGCAGCGTCCATACGCGACGGTCTATTTCGTCCAGATGGCAGGTGTCGGGATACTTCTCCTTGTGCTTTATCAGCGACTCCACGCTGTCCTGGTCTACGGCCTGCCAGTCTGATTCTTCGATGTCGCCTATCTTGGTCTTGATCTGCTCCTTGATGCGCTCGATGAGGGCCGGGGCATCATCCACATGGTTGCCCACAGGGCGGCTGGCATCCCACTTGTCCTGGTAAGCCTTGACGGTGGCCAGGCGTGACCTGAGTTCGTCGAGTTCCAGCCCGCTGAGGTTGGAGGCGGCAGACTCTGCAGCCCGCCACTCGGCCTGCTCCTGCGGGTTGGGGCGTGAGTTCAGAATGGCTGCGATGGCATTCTTGCGGTCTTCGCTCAGTGCCGACAGGTCGTCGGGGAAGCGCACAAAGCCCTTGTCGATATAATCTACCAATTTGGCGATGGGCAGTTTGTTGCACTGGGCATTCAACTGCTGTATCTGTTGTTCTGATAGTGCCATATCTCTTTTCTGCTTTGTCTGTATGATTAGATGCTCATGCCGCCGTCGTTGACGGGGATGCTGTTCCGCTTGATGCGGTTACGCTTGGTGCGATAGGCCACGATGTAGTTGAACAGCACCATCAGGTGGAGCACGATGCAGATGGCCACGCCGATGATGGAGTAACTGCTCATGTCGCTGAACCGCTCGGCAAACGTGGTGGCGATGGGATATTGGTTGGGCTCGTGGTTCTTGACGATGTCAGACACGTCGGCCTCGTTCTTATGGATGACAGGGAAGGGCAGGGTGGCCGACACCTCCTCGAGTTTGGCCGACACCTGAGGGCCGAGGCCCTTCATGGCGTTGGCGGCCTCGGGAATCTTCAGTACGCTCCAACTCTGAATCTGCTCCGTGCAACGCTCCAGTTCGTCCTCCCAGGCGTCGTAGAAACTGCTCTGGGCTTGGTCGGTGACGTTCTCTATCCGGTCCTGCCACTTGTCCTTGAAGTTGGCGATGCTGGCCGGCGTCAGTTCGAAGCCGTTGGCGTCTACAAACTCCATCAGTTGGTCGGTGGATTCTCCCTGTGCAGCCAGTTCAAGGCCCGTGATCGTATTGGTAAGGGCGGCATTCTCCGTGCTCTGGAACTTCTGGATGCTCTGACGAATCAGGCTGAGATCCTCTGTGGCTGCTGCCTTCAGTTCGCCGGATGAGGCATAGATGGTGGCGAAGCGGGCCACCTTGTTGCTCGACAGCGCGGCAATGACGATATAGAGGAAGAGCAGAATACCCTCGATGATGCGCCATTTGAGCAGGTCGGTGTCTGCCGTCTTGGCCTTGATGAGCAGCCAGAGCAGGATGCCGAAGCCGGCCGTCCAGGCCGCTGCCTTCAGGATGGCAATGCCGAGGTTGTCGCCAGAGTAGAAATATCCCAGGAAAAGGAAGACCAACAGGAGTACGATGCCGATGGTGGCAATGATGTTGGCCAGTGATATGCCGTTACTTTTGTTCTGTGCCATAATATATATAATAAGGTGTTAGTCATCGATGCGCTCATTGACCTTGCGCAGGTAGTAGGGCGTGGCTGTGCCGTACTGCGAACTGTGGTAGCACTGCACTTTCTGCTCCTCGTCGGGCGTGCAGAAGTAGGTGGCTACGACATAGTGGTTCGACGCGTCGGGATTGCTGGCCGGCTCCCGTTGGGTAAGCACGATCTTGTCGTCCTCCCACTGGATGGAGAGGGGGGCGGTGAAGTCCAGACGGGTGCTCTGCTCGAAGTAGATGATCTCGCCGGCGTTTTCACTCGTGATGTTGAAGTAGAGGCGAATCATTTCGTCCGTGGCCTGACCGTCGGTGGTCTTGCGCAACTGCTGGGTGCTCTGCCAGAGACCCAGGAAACGACTGTGGTCGTTCTGAATCTCCTCCATGTTGGCATATTCGTCGCCGTTCTGCACACGCAGCAGGGCGTCCTTGATCTGCAGCAGTTTGCCGATCTCAGGATTGCTGTCGATGGGCTTGCCGGTCTCGCGCAGTATCTGGATGATGTCTGGCGTAGACAGGTCGGGGTTGAGACTCTTCATCAGGGCCACGGCACCCGTCACGATAGGAGCCGAGAAACTGGTGCCCATGCCCCATTCCAGGGGGATGTAGTCGTTGTAGGGGCAGGCACCGAAGATGTTGACACCGGGAGCCGAGATGGTTGACTCCTCGACATTGTGCTCTTCGAAGTTGCCGAAGTTGCTGAAACTGGCCTTCTGCAGGTTGGTGTCAACGGCAGAGACCTTGATGGAGCGGTCGCCACGCTTGCTGGGGTCGAGGGCCGTGTAGAGGTTCTCGTTACCGGCAGCCCAGACCACGGTCACGTTGCGGGCGTTGGCCAGGTCGAAGGCATAGTCCCAGACGGCCTCCTCCTCTTTGCGCCACTCCTGACTCAACTGAATCTGCTCTTCGGTGGTGAGGCTGTAGATGGGGCTGTCCTCAGGATAGGCATCGCCAGCCGAGATATTCACTACGTTAGCACCCTTGTAGATGGCGTAGAGCAGACCCTGCAGCAGCGTCAACGACGTGAACTGGTGTCCCGCACTGATGGGCATGAACTTACAGTTGGGGGCAATACCAGCCGTACCGCGGTTGTTGTCCATGTTGCCCAGCGTGGTGCAGGCTACGAGTGAGCCGTGCTTGAATGGGGCGTCAGCGCAGCCCTCCTGGGGAGGAGCCACATTGCCCGTGCGACGAGGCACACAGAACGGACTGACGATGCGGTCGCTGTTCAGTTCGTCGTGCTCCAGGTCGAAGTAACTGTCGATGATGGCAACGGTCACATCGGGGCTGCCCTTGGTGATCTCCCAAGCCTCGTAGGCCTGGATGGGCTCAAAGTGCCAAGAGTAGTCGGGATAGTTGAAGGCTGGGTCGTTGGGGCGTTCAGCCTGGAAACTGCCCATCACACTCTCTGGGAATACCAGGAAGTTGATGTCGGTAATCTGCTGTGGCAGATTCTCGATCATCGCGTCGCGCTCCTCTGTAGGCACCTCAATCTGCAGGGCCTTGGTCAGTGGGTCGTAGAAGCGGATGGTGTACTGGTCGCCAGGATAGAGTTGCTTGAACTCGTCGGCAAACTGCCGGAAGGTCTCGTCCTCGGCATCGGAGTCGAGGATGACGTTCAGGCGGTCGCCCACGGTCTGCTGGCCCATACTGTCGCGAACGATTTCGTCGTCAGTATAGGGCGGGATATAGTTGTCGTCAGGCTGGGGCAGGTTCTCACCCGGATTGATGATGTTGCGCGGAATGTCGAGTGTGGTGTCCACTGGCACGCGCGGGTTGGGATTCTCGCCCGTCGGGTTGGTAATCTCGCCGGGTGTGGGACGGAACGGGTTAGAACAACTGCACATCTTGAACATGCTGAGCAGGAACATCAGTGTGAGCAGGAGAACCAAATACAACAGCAGTCGTCCCAGACAGCCCAGGCATCCCCAGGGCTTCCAGAAGGGTTCGTGCGGGTTTACCGTGCCTTTCGGGCCAAAATAGATTTTCTTCATAGTCGCTTATGATAGTTCGTTGATGATTTTAGTTAATTGCTCGTTGGCCTCGTGGTCGTAGTCGGGGATGTTCAGATGGGTGATGAACGAGACGTACATGTACTCCAGCCAAGAATAGTAGTTGTTCTCGAAAGCGGTGGTCAGCGCCTTGGGGTTAGAGGTCAGTTCGTCGAACATGGCCGTGAGTTCCTCTTCCTCGAAGGTCGACGGGCGCGGCTTCTCGATGTAGTTGAACACGTCGAGATGGCGCTTTTCGGCTATCTGGTGAGCCTTGTTGATCTCGTCCTGATCCAGCAGGTGGTAGCCCAGGTCGATGACGAAGGCGTTGATGGTGCTGGCCAGGATGTCGGCAATGAGACTCTCGTTGATGGTGAAGACGGATACCACGTTGACGTATTCAGTGATGGTTTCTGCCAGCAGATCCTCCAAGTGCAGGCTTTTGCTGGTCTCTACGATATCGTCTACGAGTTCGGCCATCACGTCCTTGTCGAACTTGTGGTTGTTGGTCATCTGGTTCATGAACTCCAGCGACTTGATCTGGTTCTTCCAGAGCGTGTAGACCTTCTCGGCAATGATGACCGAGTTGAGTTTTTTCTTGAACGAGCCGTCGAAGAGTTTCTTGTAGTCCACGTTGTGCTTCACCAGATAGGCCTCGGCCTCTTCCTGCGAGTCCAACACGTAGTAGTCCATCAGCACCTGCCAGCGTTCGTCGTTGTTCTTGCAGGCCTTCAGTTGCTGGCCGCAGCGCTTCACGATGATTTCGTAGTTGCTGGTGTCGTGGATCTTCTCGCTCAGTTCGCCGCTCTGAATCAGGTCGTGGATCACCTGCAGGCTCTTCGTCTCGGTCAGTTCGAGCGACTGCAGCAGGTGTCCGAAGAAGTAACTGTCCTCGTTGCAGGTGAAGTCCATCTCGCGGATGATAGAGTTGGCCTTGCGGATGTTCTTCTTCAGTTGCTCGTCGGCATTCTCCGACACGTGATACTCCTTCATGATGGTGATCACGCGGTTCACGTTCTTGCGGATGATGTCCTGGAACTGCTGCTCGCGGGCCTTATCCATGCGCTTGGCCACCTTGTCCAGGTTCTGCATCACCCAGAGGGCACCGTCGTTGTTCATCGATGCCACGACATCCCACGACAAGGCGGGGTCGGCGAAGTACTGTTGCACGTATTCGTCTTCGACGAAGGTCTTGCGCATCATCTGATAGTATTCTTCGCTCATGATGAGTTCCGTTTCACGGCCGTTGGCCTCGAAGCCGCCGTACAGGCCGGCCTTGGGGCCAGAGAACTTATAGTCGCGCAGCATATAACTGTTCTGGAAACTCTCGCCCTCGCGCGTCCAGTTCTTCAGCCAGTCCACCACGTCGCGGTTGAAGCACTGGCGGTTCATGACCGTCTCATAGCGGCCCTTCCAGCGCTGGTGGATGCTCAGTTCTGTGGGAGTGGTCTTCTCCACACCCAGTTGCATGTCGAGGTTGAACATCGTGCCGATGTAGAACAAGGGCGAAATCTCTGTCGTCTCCAGTTTGCGGCGGCGCTCCTCAGGGGTAGAGCCCACGTAGGTGTTCACCCATTCCTCTACCAATTTATAAAGATAGGTGACGTCGTTGTCCTTGTTGTGGTGGCTGTAGAGCAGGATGTTGATGCCCAGTTCCTCGTTGAACTTGTTAAACAGATAGGCCACCTTGCCGCGCAGGAAGCAGTTGAGCAGGGTGCCCTTGTCGCTCAGTTTCACTTCGTTCAGTTCCAGGCGCGAGCGGGCGCCGGGGAAGTCCAGCAGGTCGTTGTCGCGCAGCATCTCCATCTCGATATCGTCGTGGGTCAGTCGGCTGGCCACGTCGCTGGCGATGTGAGAGAAGTCGTAGCGGCTCTTGCTGGAGAGGAAACTCTCCTCAATCTTGAAGATGACCTCCGAGCAGATGGCGCAGACGGCACTCTTCGAGAAGTTGGTGGCGCGCTTGGTGAACTGGCCGTTCTCCAGCAGGTAGACATCGGTGGTGAACTGTGTGGCTCCGTCGAGTATCTGGTTCAGACACTGCACGCTCATGATGGTGTTCTCCTTCACACCCTGATGCAGCACCGAGTCGATGGGCAGGTAGATGTTTCGGGCGAAACTAAACGTACGCAGCACGTCGTAGAGCACGTTGTAGAGGTTGGTGATGTTCTCGTTCTTGTACCACAGGTTGCCGAAGATGTTGATGTACTCTGACGAGGGTACGCGGTCGATAATGAGCGACACGCGGTCGAAGAAAGCCGAGCGGTTGATGGACTGTGCCTCGCTGTTGTGCTTCTTGAAGTAGTCCTTCATGTAGAGTACATCGTCGGGCCCGATGACGGGATTGTCGATGAGGGGCTTCGTGCGATAGGTTTCTGTGATGCTGTCGCATAGGGCCTCTATCTCTTTGTCGCTGTGCGATGAGCGCTCGGAGATGTCGTTATAGTAACTGTCGGCCAGAATCAGTATGACGTCGGTCAGCGAGAAAGTGTTGACCATCACGGGCAACTCCTGGCTGTAGGCCTCAGGACGGCGCTTGAACGACGAGAAGCGGCTCACCACGCCTGTCGACTCGCGTCCACCGCCTTCCTCGCTGGGCGGGTTGATGTCCTTCACGAAGTTGTACTGCTCGCTGCCGGCCTTCACCATGAAGGGCTTGCCGTTGTCCTGCAGCAGGCAACTGATGAGGTAGGACTTTCCCACCTGGCTCTTACCAAAGGCGGCTATGCCGGGGTTGTTGATGGCGGCGGCGGCAATTTTCTTCAGTTCCTTACGGCACTCAATCAGGGGAATGAACTTCTGGTCGTACTGCTCGGGTTTGTTCTTCCTGATCCATGCCAGCGACTTGTTGATGGCCTCTATTTGGCTAAATATCTCCTGTATCATAGTTCTTTGCTTGGTTTCTTTCTACACGTTTACTTTACTGAAAGTTCAAATTCTCCCTTATCGAGCCAGTACTTGCCGTCGTCGACGATAGACTGGAGCACGAGTTCCACCTCGCGCTTGGGCAGGGTGTTGCCCTCGTCGTCCATGGCCTCTTCGACGATCAGGTCCTCGCGGCTCTCATAGTAGTTGCGCGAGAGCGTGATGCGCAGCGACGGGTGCGAAGAGTGGTTGTAGATGGCGTAGAGCGGACGGGCCTGGTAGAGGGGCGAGTTGAACTGCTTGCAGCCGATGAATGCCGGGAATACGGCAAAGTCGATGGTGGCGGAGCCGTTGGTTGGCGTGAGGTAGGAAGTGGTCACCTGCTGGCGGCGCGAGTTGTAGTTGCCCAGGTAGCAGGCTGTGGACTTCATGTTCTTGATCATGCGGCTGAAGTCGATGCTCATGCCGTTGAAACCCTGGTTGGCAGCCAGATAGCCCACCATGCCACCCACGGCCACTACCGACTTCTGGTCGTAGAAGTAGCCCTGGCCGTCGGCGAAGGGATACCATGTGCCGATGCGATAGTCGTTCAGGCGGATCAGGCGGTCAGGCGGGGTGGGTATGTACTTGATGAAGAGTTCGGTGATAGCATCGAGCGACGAGGGACGTCCGGCCAGGATGAGCACGTCGCAGTGGTGAGCGTAGAGCACCACGGATAGTTGCTTCATCAGGGGCTCCAGCGTGTTCTTCACGATGGTGGCCACCTCCTGCGGGTCGAAGCGCCAGTTGAGTTCGGTGAACGAGAAGCCGAAGTGGTGCTCGAAGTACTCGAGCAGATAGTCGGCGGGCTTCAGTTTGGCGAAGAGGTCGTCGAATGTAAACGTGCGCAGCGGACGGTGCAGGCGCAGGTGCTCCATGAAGGTCTGTGCGATGGGCACGCTGATCTGCGTGTTGAAGTCCACGCGGCAGCGGCGGTCGCGGTGGGTCATCATCGAACTGTCGAAGCCGAAGAAGTCGCGCAGCAGGTTGGAGGCGAAGGCCTTCAGCAGCATCTGCCGGCGCTCAGGATTGTCTTTCTCGCTGATGATGTCGTACATCTTGCCCCTGTACACCTGGTTGTCCTCCAGGCAGGGCAGCGTCTGCAGTTCTTCGTCGCTCAGGTTCTTCAGTCGGGTGTAGAGCGCGCTGAAGATGTTGCCCAGGTTGGGATTGTCGTGCTCCTTGCCCTCGATGACGAGGTTCTGCACGAGGTTGTGCAGTATCTCGTCGCCGGCCAGGTAGAAACTGTCCCAGTAGAGTGGGGTGGGCACCAGTTTGCTGCGGCCCTCGCCGTAGTACTGGTAGGAGCAGATCATGACGTCGGTCGTGCCGGCACCAATGTCTATCGTTCCGATGGTCAGCGACTTGCCTTCGTAGCCCTCGGCCTTCTCCTCTGGGCGCACGTGGCCCTTCAGTTCGATGAACTTGTGTATCTCTCCGCTGTAGCGCTGGGCTATCTCGGCGTAGAGGTAGACCAGTTGGCAGCACGATGCTTCGTCGAAACTCCACATGCGGTCCTTCGAGTCCATCTCGTCGTCCTTGATGCGGAGCGATGCCGAGGTGGGTATGACGCGTGGCTGGCCGAAGGCGGGCGTGCAGTGCTGCAGGGCCTCGATGGCGTTCTCGGCGCAGCGGCGCAGTTTCTCCTGCTCCTTGCGCGGCATGGCCGTGGGGCAGGTGATGATGATGTTGCGCAGCAGTCGCTTGCAGTCCATGTTGCCGTGCTTGGTGCGGAACTTGATGCTGTTGATCTGAGCGGCGGCCTGCTGCAGTATCTCGATGAGCACGAAGGTCATCAGCGATGCGCGCGAGTAGTTGCTGCCGTCCAGGTTGTCGTCGCTGCCGTCAGGTCCGATGTAGTTGCCCGCATGGTCGAAGAGGTCAGACAGACGCGCGATATATATATTGTCAGACAGTCGCACGTTGCTGGGGTCGTCGATGGTGGTCAGGAACTCCCAGCGGCCGTCGAAGGGCTTCTCGTCCCACAGGTAGCGCTTGGGGCTGCTGTAGTTGGTGGTCTTCTCGCTCAGTCCGTCCTCCTCCAGCGAGCGGTAGACCAGTCGCTTGGCCTCGTCGCCCACGCGCACCAGGCTCTTCCACTCGAAGGTGTCGTCGTCCAGCACGATGGCGTTGCCGAAGTCGGCCTTGCGGAAGGCCAGTCGCATGTCGAACGACTTCTCGTAGGTGATGTTGGGGTCAGAGAGGTCGCGTATCTCCAGCATGGCGGCCTTGGTGAAGTCGCCCTCCTCGAAGAGCACGCCGCAGGTGCGCGAGTTACCGATGTCGAGCACCAGGTCCACGTCGATGGTCTTGCGCTGGTTGTTGTGCAGCATGATCTCGGGGGCGGCTCCCAGCGTGCGTATGAAGTTGACCAGATAGATATAGTAGCCGATGTACTTGCGCGACTCGGTGCGGTTGTACTGTCCCAGCAGGCTGGAGAAATAGTCGGAGAAGGCGGGGAAGTAGTCGGAGACGGACATGAAGTCGAGCAGTTCGTCGGCCCGGTTGCACAGGCAGAATTCCTTGTGGTCTTCCTCGTCTTCATAGAAGAACGGCTGCTTGTAGTGCACCATCGACTCGTCCATGTCGTCGCTGAAGTAGATGGTGTTAGACCGCTCGGCCAGTGGGTCGGGGTCGCCCAGGGTGGTGTCGAAGGCCCAGAGGAAGCGGTAGCGCATGTTGCCCTTCTTGCTGCCCTCGCCCAGACAGTCTATCCTGACGCGGCACCAGGTGAAGGGGTCGCCTGCGGTCACGCCGTCGATCTCCTTCTCGAACATCGGCATTGGCAGCCACTTGCCCAGTATGAGGTCGAAGGCCGTGTTGATCTTGCCCTGCTGGTCCTTCACGCGGTAGCCTGCCAGCGAGTTGATGTTGAAGATCTCGCTGTCGCCGTCCTGATAGGAAGAGAAGAGTGCTGTCGACTCGTCCTTCTTCATCTTGATCAGTCCGGCGTCGTCCAGTTCCTCGCGTCCGTTGGGGCGTTTCTCTGTCATGTCGCTCTGTCGCAGTTCGCTCAGAGGGATGTACAGACCTTCCTGACTGTGGTAGTAGAGCAGGTCGAAGATTTGCTCGCCTGTGATGAAGTCTGCGGTCTCACAGAAGGCGTACTTCAGGATCTTCCCGTTCGGGAAAGCCAGTTGCTCGGCTGGGTTGAATTCTTTCTCGGTGGCGATGAAATGAATTCCGCTGTTCGCAATAAGATGTTCCATCAATCTATATTTTTATCAGTTTTTTGTTTGTTCAGGCTTGTTTAGGCTTCTGCCGTCATGGAGACGGGCGCATATCGATTTGCAAATTTAGGGATTTTTTCTTGCATGTACAAATGTTTTGCCGTTTTTTTGCGAAAAATCTATCCTTTTGCTTGACTTTTGCCCCTTTTGCCTACCATTTTCTCTCTGCGCTGGCGTGGCGAGAGCCGTGCCCACTGGCGCCATTCGGTGGCCTCGTGGCGGCTCAGGTAGTCCAGTTCGTTCTGGTGGGCGTAGGCCTCCAGTTCGAAGGGGTTCAGCCAGTAGGCGGCGTTGCGCATCTTGAGGTTCTGCGGCAGGGCCGTCAGGTAGTACCAGCCGTAGAGCAGGTAGAAGAGCAGCCACGAGTCGTGGGCCGACTGTGCCTGCCTGAGGTGAATCATCTCGTGGTTCTTCATGGTGCTGCCCTTGCGCTCGAAGGCCCTGACGTCGTCGTCGCTGGGGGCGATGATGGTGCCGAAGAAGGTCAGTCCGGCGTAGCCCTTGCGCAGCCAGAAACTGTTGCGCAGGGTGGGCATGTCGCTCAGCCGGCTGGGCCGTCGGGCGTGTCGGATGGCCGATAGTATCTTCAGCGGGTTGTCCATAAACGCTGGCAAAGGTAATCATTTTTTTCGAAACACCTTACCTTTTCCTCTGAAAATCGTCTTCGTCCGGATGTGGGGTTTGGACGGAGCAAACCCGGAGTTTGGACGAAGCAAACCTGGAGTTTGGACGGAGCAAACCCCGGGTTAGGACGAACCTGAGGCTGAAAAAGTCGGAAGTTTCCTTTGTGTTTCCCCCGATTTTTCTTACCTTTGCATCACCAAAACAATTTCTATGGATATGATGAACGAAAAACAGCGGATAGAGCAGTTGAGAGAGGAACTGCACGCACATAATTATAGGTACTACGTGCTGAACCAGCCCACCATAGGCGACCAGGAGTTCGACATGCTGATGCACGAACTGCAGGACCTGGAGGCACGCCATCCTGAGATGTATGATGCCAACTCGCCCACCCAGCGCGTGGGCAGCGACCTGCAGAAGGAGTTCCGCCAGGTGCCCCATCGCTACCCCATGCTCTCGCTGGCCAATACCTACTCGGAGCAGGACGTGCGCGACTGGTATGAGTCTGTCAGCAAGGGACTTGCGGGCGAACCGTTTGAGGTATGCTGCGAGATGAAGTACGACGGACTGAGCATCTCGCTCACCTACGTAGACGGCCGCCTGACGCAGGCCGTGACGCGCGGTGACGGCGTGCAGGGCGACGATGTGACGCAGAACGTGAAGACCATCCGCGCCATCCCCCTCATCCTGCCCGGACAGGGCTATCCCCGCGAGTTTGAGATACGCGGCGAGGTGCTCATGCCCTGGACCTCGTTTGAGCGGCTGAACCGCGAGCGCGAGGCCGCCGAGGAGCCGCTCTTTGCCAATCCGCGCAATGCTGCCAGCGGCACGCTGAAGAGCCTCGACTCGCGCGTCGTGGCCCAGCGCGGGCTGGATGCCTATCTCTACTACCTGCTGGGCGAGGAACTGCCCGCCGAGGGCCACTACGAGAACCTGGAGGAGGCCCGCCGCTGGGGCTTCAAGATCAGCGAGGGCATGAAGAAGGTGAAGACCGTGGAGGAGGTGCTGGCGTTCATCGACTACTGGGACACGGCACGCAAGAATCTGCCTGTTGCTACGGATGGTATTGTCTTGAAAGTCAACTCCTTGCGCCAGCAGCGTTCACTTGGATTTACGGCCAAGAGTCCGCGCTGGGCCATCGCCTATAAGTTCAAGGCCGAGCGGGCCAGGACGCGCCTGCTGGAGGTGACCTATCAGGTGGGCCGCACCGGAGCCGTCACCCCCGTGGCCAACATGGAGCCCGTGCAACTGGCCGGCACCACCGTGCGCCGCGCCACGCTGAACAACGAGGACTTCATCCGCTCCTTCGACCTGCACCTGGGCGACACGGTCTACGTGGAGAAGGGCGGCGAGATCATCCCCAAGATTGTGGGCGTCGACATCGACGAGCGCCCCATCATCGCCCAGCCCGTGCAGTTCATCAAGCGCTGCCCCGAGTGCGGCACGCCGCTGGTGCGCTATGAGGGCGAGGCCGCCTGGTACTGCCCCAACGACGCCGGCTGCCCGCCCCAGATCAAGGGTCGCATCGAGCACTTCATAGCCCGCAAGGCGATGAACATCGACTCGCTGGGCCCCGAGACCGTCGACGACTACTACCGCCGCGGACTGATACACAACGTGGCCGACCTGTATGACATCGACGTGCAGCAAATCAATGGCGACGGGTCGCGCACCAAGTCGGCCCAGCGCATCGTCAACGGCATTGCCCGGTCGAAGGAGGTGCCCTTCGAGCGCGTGGTCTTCGCCCTGGGCATCCGCTTCGTGGGCGAGACGTCGGCCCGTCTGCTGGCGCGCCACTTCCGGTCGATGGACGCCCTGATGGCGGCCGGCCTGGAGGAACTGCAGGAGGTGGAGGGCATCGGCCTGGTGATGGCGCGGAGCATCATCGGCTACTTCCACAACGAGGAGAACCGCCGCATCGTGGAGCGCCTGCGAGGGTACGGCCTGCAGTTTGCCCTGAGCGAGGCCCAGACGGCTGCCGCCAGCGACAGGCTGGCCGGACAGTCGGTGGTCATCAGCGGTGTGTTCCAGCACCACTCGCGCGACGAGTACAAACTGCTCATCGAGCAGCACGGCGGCAAGAACGTGGGCTCCATCAGCGGCAAGACCTCGTTCATCCTGGCGGGCGACAACATGGGCCCCTCGAAACTGGAGAAGGCACGCAAATTGGGCGTGCGAATCGTGGGCGAAGACGAGTTCCTGCAGATGATTCAGGACTGAGAGACGGAAGGCGATTGTGTCGCCTCCTTTTTTAAATAATGTGGAAATGTTTTGCTATATCGGAAAAAAGTATTACTTTTGCAAAGAAATTCAAACTATAACCTATGAAACGACTTTTACTATGCTTTGCTATAGGCCTCTGTTCGCTGGGCACGACGGCTCAGTCGTGGACGGCCGACAACGGTAACGGCACCTTCACCAACCCGCTGTTCTACGACGAGTTCTCAGATCCCGACATCCTGCGCGTGGGCGACGACTACTATCTGGCCGGCACCACGATGCACGCCGTGCCGGGCCTGGTCATCCTGCACTCCAGGGACCTGGTGAACTGGGAGAACATCTCCTACTGCTTCGACCGCTTCGACTTCGACGACCCCTCGTTCTCGCTCCTCGGCCCCCAGGGCAAGAGCCGCGGCGAGGTCTACGGCGAGGGCATCTGGGCCCCCTGCATCCGCTATGCCAACGGGCAGTTCTACGTCTTCTCCAACGTCAACGGCAAGGGCCTGCAGTGCTACACCTCGAAGGACATACGCGGCCCGTGGGAGCACCACAACATGAAGGGCCGCATCTACGACCTGGGCGTGCTCTTCGACGATGACGGCAAGATCTACGCCATCCACGGCTACGGCGAGGTGCACTGCACGGAACTGCAGCCCGACATGAGCGGCCCCGTGGAAGGCACCGACCGCGTCATCATTCCCGAAGGCAGCGGCGTGGGCGAGGGTCACCACATCTACAAGATTGACGGCACCTACTATCTCATCTCCACCGACTACCGCCCCAACGGGCGCACGCTCTGCTCCCGCTCGAAGAGCATCTGGGGCCCCTATGAGACGCGCGTCATCACCGCCGACGAGACCTACGGCTACCATCCAGCCTCGCTCACCCAGTGGCGCGGCCGCATCGTGCCCGACGGATCGCAGTTCCGCCTGGGGCCTGTCGACGTCAACGCCACGGCCTGCACCAATGCCCATCAGGGCGGCATCGTGCAGTATAAGGATGGCTCGTGGTGGGCGCTCTTCATGCAGGACTTCCACAGCATCGGCCGCACCGTCTGCCTGATGCCCATGACGTGGAAGGACGGCTGGCCGATGGTGGGCCTGGAGGGCAACCTGGGGCGCGCGCCCCGCACGTGGTTCAAGCCCGGCGTCCAGCCTGTTGCGATAGCATCGCAACAAACGGGACTGGAGGGGGAGAAGCATGCCCCCTACCAGCGCAGCGAAGATTTCAACGGAAAGACGCTGGGCCGCGTCTGGCAGTGGAACCACAACCCCGACGACCGGATGTGGAGCCTGAAGGGCGGCCGCCTGCGCCTGAACACGATGCCCGCCAGCCAACTGATGTGGGCACGCAACACGCTCACCCAGCGCGTCATCGGCCCCAGGAGCATCACCACCGTGGAACTCTATACGAAGGGCATGAAGGACGGCGACGTCAGCGGACTGGGCAACATCAACATACCCTGCTCGTGGATCGGCATCGTCAAGGAGGGCAAGACGCTCACCCTGCGCTGCTTCGAGCAACTGACCAACGACACCATCGACGTGTCCGTCGCCCTGCCTGAGGGCAAGGTATGGCTGCGCAGCATCGGCGACTACGACAACGACCAGGCGCAGTATGCCTATAGCACCGACGGCGAACACTATCAGACGCTGGGCCGCATGATGCCCCTGTCCTACCAACTGACCACCTTCCAGGGCTCGCGCCACGCCCTCTTCGCCTTCAACAAGGACGGACACCGCGGCGGCTATGCCGAGTTTGACAACTTCACCGTCGAGGAGCCGGATGCCGACCGCAGCAGAAACATACCCTACGGAAAGACCTTCCGCATGATCAACAAGGCGACGGGACGGCCCGCCAACTGCGACCCGCACGGCGTGCTCTACGACACGCGGGCTGACGACAAGGGACCGCGCACGCAGTTCCAGATCGTAGACCGCGGCCAAGGCAAAGTGTCGCTCAAGTGCGTCGACGGACGCTACCTGAAGGTCTACGGCGAGGGCCTGCCCGGCGACGTGCGCTTCACGGCCAGCGAGCAGGAGGCCGAGGTCTTCCTCTGGCAGGACTATCTGGACCACGACTTCATGCTCTTCTCGCTGCGCAACCACCGCTACATAGGCAAGAGCCCCACCACGGGCAGTCCTTACTCGATGGACTACGCGGGTGCCGACCCTGCCCGCAAGAACGGCGCCGTGCTGCGCTGGGAGGAAGTGGGGCAGTAAACGGATAATAGATCATTGACAAAAGACAATAGATAATTCAGCGACGTGATATCTGTAGAAGGACTCAAGGTGGAGTTTGGGGTGAAGCCCCTCTTTAGCGATGCCACCTTCGTGATCAACGCTAAAGACCGCATCGCACTGGTCGGTAAGAACGGTGCGGGCAAGTCGACCATGCTCAAGATTCTCTGCGGCATGGAGCATCCCACGGCGGGCACCGTCAGCGTGGCCACCGACACCACCATCGGCTATCTGCCCCAGGTGATGATCCTGCAGGACGACACCACCGTCAGGCAGGAGGCACAGAAGGCCTTTGCCGACATACAGAAGATGGCCGACCGCATCCGGCGCATGGAGCGCCAACTGAACGAGCGCACCGACTACGACAGCGACGACTATATGGCCCTGGTGGAGAAGTTTACCACCGAGCATGAACGCTACCAGATGCTGGGGGCCGAGGGCTATGAGGCCGAGATCGAGCGTACGCTGACGGGCCTGGGATTCCTGCGCACCGACCTGGAACGGCCCACCAGTGAGTTCTCCGGCGGCTGGCGTATGCGCATCGAGTTGGCCAAGATTCTGCTCCGCCGGCCCGACGTGCTGTTGCTCGACGAGCCTACCAACCACCTCGACATCGAGTCAATCCAGTGGTTGGAGCAACTGCTGGCCACGTGGAGTGGGGCGGTGGTGCTGGTCAGCCACGACCGGGCGTTTATTAATAATGTGTCGAACCGCACGCTGGAGATATCCTGCGGCCGCGTCATCGACTACAGGGTGAAATACGACGAGTATGTCGTGCTGCGCCGCGAGCGCCGCGAACAGCAACTGCGGGCCTACGAGAACCAGCAGAAGGAGATGGCCGACATACGCGACTTCGTGGAGCGCTTCCGCTATAAGCCAACGAAGGCCGTGCAGGTGCAGCAGCGCCTGCGCCAGTTGGAGAAGATGGAGATCATCGAGGTGGACGAGGTGGACAATTCCGCCCTCCATCTGAAGTTCCCCCCCTGCCTGCGCTCCGGCGACTATCCCGTCATCTGCGACGAGGTGCGCAAGGCGTATGCCCATCTGGTCTTCGACCACGTCAACCTGACCATCAAGCGAGGGGAGAAGGTGGCCTTCGTCGGCAAGAACGGCGAGGGCAAGTCTACGCTCGTGAAGTGCATCATGGGCGAGATACCCTTCGAGGGCAACCTGAAGATAGGGCACAACGTGCAGATAGGCTACTTTGCCCAGAACCAGGCGCAGTTGCTCGACGAGAGCCTGACGGTCTTTGAGACCATCGACCGCGTGGCCCGTGGCGAGGTGCGCCTGCGCATCAACGACATCCTGGGCGCCTTCATGTTCGGCGGCGAGGCATCGGAGAAGCGTGTGAAAGTGCTCAGTGGCGGCGAGCGTAGCCGTCTGGCCATGATCCGCCTGCTGCTCGAGCCGGTCAACCTGCTGATTCTCGACGAGCCCACCAACCACCTCGACATGCCCTCGAAGGACGTGCTCAAGGAGGCCATCCGCGCCTTCGACGGCACAGCCATCATCGTCAGCCACGACCGCGAGTTCCTCGACGGGCTGGTGACCAAGGTCTTCGAGTTTGGCGGGGGCAAGGTGCGCGAGCATATAGGCGGCATCTATGACTACCTGCTCTCCCGGCAGGCCGAGCCCTCTGGCCAGCCTGGCCCCTCTGGCCAACCTCGCCCTTCCGGACAGGCCAGCCCCTCCGGTCGGACCAGTCAGAAAGGCCAGTCTGACCAATCGGACTCCTCCGCCACCGTCAGTTATGCCGAACGGAAGGAGCAGCAGAAGCGGCAGAAGCGTGCCGAGAAGGCCGTGGAGGAGAGCGAGAAGAAGATAGCCAAGATGGAGCAGCGGCTGAAGGAACTCGACAGCCTGCTCTGTGACCCCAAGAATGCCTCCGACATGACGCTCGTGACCGAGTATACCGACATTAAGCGCCAACTGGACGAGGAGGTGGAGCGCTGGGAGACGCTGTCGGAAGAGATGGAGAAACTGCAAAACAATTAAACTAATAACAATATGAAACTAATCAAGATTTTTGGACTTATGGCATTGACCGCAATGTCGCTCAACGCTTCGGCTCAGCAGACGCTGCGCTCTGGTATCAACCTGGGAGACCTGGACACCTCTGTGCGTCCGGCCGACGATTTCTATGAGTACGCCTGTGGCGGATGGATGAAGCAGAACCCGCTGCCTGCCGCCTATTCGCGCTTCGGTTCCTTCGACCGCCTGGCCGAGGACAACAACAAGCGCATCAACGGCATCCTGTCGGAACTGCTGACCAACACCTATGCCGTAGGCACCACGGAGCAGAAACTCTCCGACCTCTATAAACTGGCCATGGACTCTGTGCGCCGCGAGCAGGAGGGCATAGCCCCCGTGATGCCGATGCTCAAGAAACTGGAGGCTGCCAAGACCATCGACCAACTCTTTGCCGTGCAACTGGAGATGGCCAAGTATGGCGACTCGGAGTTCTATCGTGCCGGCATGGGTGCCGACGAGAAGAACGCCACCCAGAATATCCTGAGCGTGAACCAGGGCGGACTGACCCTCGGCATGAAGGACTACTACCTGGAGAACGACCCTGCTACGACGAACATCCGCAATGAGTATAAGAAGCACATCGTCAGGATGTTCCAACTCTTTGGGTTCAGCAAGAGTGCGGCCACGAAGAAGATGCAGAACATCTTCGGCATGGAACTGGCTCTGGCCAAGATCTCGAAGAGCCGCACCGAACTGCGCGATCCGCAGGCCAACTACAACAAGATGACGCTGAAGGAGTTCAACGAGAAGTACCCCAACCTGAAACTCGAGCAGGTGATGAACGCCCAGGGTCTGCAGAGTCAGTATATGCAGGAACTGGTGGTGGGTCAGCCCGCCTTCATGGAGGGCGCCAACCAACTGCTGGCCACGATGAAGCCCGCCGTCTATCGCGACGTGATGGAGTGGGGCGTCATCCTGAGTTCCACGGGCTACCTGAACGACGAGGTGCGCGAGGCCAACTTCGAGTTCTTTGGCAAGGTGATGTCTGGTCGCCAGCAGGATCATCCCAGTTGGCGCCGTGCCACCAATCAGGTGGAGCGCTTCATGGGCCAGGCCCTGGGCAAGATGTATGTGGAGCGCTACTTCCCCGCCGCTGCCAAGGAGCGCATGATCCGGCTGGTGAAGAACCTGCAGATAGCACTCGGCGAGCGCATTGCCGCCCAGGACTGGATGACCGACTCCACCAAGGTGAACGCCCTGCTGAAGTTGAACACGTTCTACGTGAAGGTGGGCTATCCCGACAAGTGGATCGACATGTCGAAACTCTCCATCGATCCCTCGAAGTCCTACTACGAGAACGCCCAGGCCTGCAACAAGTTCTGGAACGACTACTACATCGGCCACACCGCCGGCAAGCCCGTTGACAACAATGACTGGTATATGACGCCCCAGACGGTGAATGCCTACTACAACCCCACCACCAACGAGATCTGCTTCCCTGCCGGCATCCTGCAGGTGCCTTTCTTCGACATGACGGCCGACGATGCCTTCAACTATGGTGCCATCGGCGTGGTCATCGGACATGAGATGACCCACGGCTTCGACGACCAGGGCCGCCAGTTCGACAAGGACGGCAACATGCACGACTGGTGGGCCAAGAGCGACGGCGAGCAGTTCAAGGAGCGCACCGACAAGTACGCCGACTTCTTCTCGGCCATCAAGGTGCTGCCCGACCTGAACGCCAATGGCCGGCTGACGCTGGGCGAGAACCTGGCAGACCACGGCGGTCTGCAGGTGGCCTATGCAGCCTTCAAGAACGCCACGAAGAACAACCCGCTGCCCGTCATCGACGGGCTGACTCCCGACCAGCGCTTCTTCCTGGCCTATGCCGGCGTGTGGGCTGGCAACATCACCGAAGCCGAGATCCGCAACCGCACCAAGAGCGATCCGCATGCGCTGGGCCGCTGGCGCGTGAACGGCGCCCTGCCGCACATCGATGCCTGGTACGAGGCCTTCGGCGTGAAGCCCGGCGACAAGATGTACATCCCCAAGGAGCAGCGCCTGCCACTCTGGTAGTTTTTGCTAAACTTTTCTCCTTATTATTTGCAAATGTCGCCAATCTTTTGTAATTTTGCACGTGAATTGTTAGACAAGATACCGATAACGAAATGAGTGAAAGTAATACCCTTCGTCCCGACCAGAAGAACTTGGAAACCGAACTGCGGCGTGAGGAGGTACAGGTAGAACCTCAGGCTCAGGTGCAGATGCAGGCTCGGTATGCAGCAGGTGTGGTCTGCCCCAACTGCGGCACAATGAACGACGCCGATGCACAGTTCTGTGCCTCGTGCGGCGCATCCCTGCGGCAGCAGCCCTGCCCCAACTGTGGCAGCCCGGTGGACCAGGATGCCGACTTCTGTGAGGTCTGTCATCACTATATCCGTCAGGATGTCTGCTCGTTCTGTGGCGCTCATCTCACCGATCAGGACTCCTTCTGTCCTGAGTGCGGCTCACCGCGAGGCGGCATCAAGTGCCCCACTTGCCACACGATGAACGAGTTCTCGTTCTGCAAGCAGTGCGGACAGCCGCTGACGGAGGAAGCCAGGGCCCTGCAGTACCAGATACAGCAGATGCCGGAGTATCAGCAATTGCGTGCACTTGCCAAGGAGTATGACGACCTGCAGATGCAGTTGCCCTACAGTTCTGAGCAAGACCAGGAGCGCGATGAGGCGTCGCAGCGTCTCAGGGAGCGCATCCTGACCCTGTTGGCAGAAGACGAGGGCGTGAAAGACTTTGTGGCACCGGCCCCCACCCGCAAGCGCTGCTCGCTGGAGGAATTGAACCTTCGCAAGCAGATGAAGATGGAGCAGTTGGCAAAGATGCTCGACAGCCTGACCGTGCCGCCTATGCCGTCGCCGGTGAAGGCCCGCAACTATGTGATGGCCCAGAAGCCGGCAGGCGTGCGCCTGGCCTGGCAGTGCAACTACAAGAATGCCATGCACTCCAGCCCCTGCGGATGTGCCAAGCCGCACCTGGGCGGCAAGTGGATAGTCTTGGGATATCATTCTAATCAAGTAATAAAGGACGATAAATAATGGCTGACATTGATTACGAGAAAACCAACGTGTTAGGACGCGGAGTCCCTGTGCACAATGTTGATGCCGACGACAATCTGGAGCGCACGCTGAAGCCGGACACGACACTCGACACGTCGCCCCTGATGGTCGACCTTCCCCTTTCCTCCGTCGAGCGCACGCTGCGCCCCGAGGGCGGCATGGCCCAGATGGAGGCAGCCGCCGAGCAGGCCAAGCAGCGGCGGTTCTGCCTGAAGGGCGACGAGTATATTGAGAAGGCATGCCTGAGCGACAACTCTGGCGAGGGGCAGGTTTTCCTCGTCGAGCGTGACGGGCAGGAATTTGTGCTGAAGATATATTATCCCAACTTCGACGTCAACAAGAAGTTGATGCAGGTGGTCAAGTCGTTCGACTTCGAGTTGGTTGTCAAGGTCTTCGACTATGGACGCACCTACGTGGAAGGCGTCAGTCGCTTCTACGAACTGATGGAGTATCTGCGGGGCGGCACCCTGAAGGATGTGAACCTGAACGGCGACTTCAACCGCTTCCGCCGTCTTGCCCTCCAGGCCGCAGGCGCCCTGGCCTATTGCCATCAGAACCATCTGCTGCATAAGGACGTGAAGCCCACCAACTATTTCTTCCGCGATGAGCAGCAGCAGCAACTGGTGCTGGGCGACTTCGGCATATCGGCCTTGCAGGAGGACGAGGGCGACTCGTTCCGCACGACCCAGGCCCGAACGCCCATCTATGCCGCACCGGAGATGTACTCCGACGTGATAGATGGCGTGGTGGAGATCACCTATGCCGCCGACTTCTATTCGCTGGGCATCACGCTCTTTGCGCTCTGGCTGGGCGAGAACCCGATGAGTGCCAACGAGCGCACGATGATGAAGCAGAAGAACGAGGGCCGTCTGCCCCGTCTGGTGGAACTCCCTGAACAGGTGAAGAAGTTGGTGCAGGGCCTCACATCGGTGAACCTGCAGAATCGCTGGGGCTTCAATGAGGTGGAGCGCTGGTTCAAGGGCGAGAACGTCGAGGTGGACATCTCGTCGCCTTTCCTGCGCTATAAGAGTTTCGTCGTCGACCCGGAGCGCAACCTGATTGCGTCCAACGTCAAGGAACTGGTGCCCATGCTGCTCAGCAACCAGCAACTCGCCATGAACTATCTGTACGGCGGTCGCATCGTCCAGTGGCTCGAGTCCAGCGGCAATGTCAAGTTGGCGACGGTCATTAAGGATGTGGTCACCAACCGCTATCCTGCCGACCAGAAGGCCGGCCTGATGACAGCGTGCTACACGATGGATCCCTCGTTGCCCTATACCGACATACAGGGCGTGGAGTGTGACGACGAGCATGCCGTCTCGTTGTCGTTGCTCAGTTATCCTGAGAAGTATGCCCTGACGCTACGTAATCCCAATGATAGCCTCTTCCTGTGGCTGGAGTGCCGGCTGAAGTGCGACATGGATCGCCTGCGCTCCTACTTCGTGGAGGGCAAGGACGGTCGCCTCGGCGTGCTGAGGATGGTCTACGAAATTGACTACGACGTGCCTTTCCTCTCCCGCTTCCCGTCGTCGTCGCTGGAAGAGATTGTTCACTCCTTTGGCTATTGTCAGGTGAGCGATGACGAGTGGAAGTCGCTCAGCGACGGCCGACTGCTGTCGTGGATGTATTCCCATGAGGATGTGATGGCCTGCGAGGCCCTGCGCATCATGACGAAGGGCCAGACGCCGTCTCGCACCTTGGGCTACAAGGTCCTCTACAACATCGATCGCTCTGCGGCCTATGACCTGCAGGAAGCCATCACCCCGGAGAGAATAGGCCAACTGCTGTCTGACATACTGGTCAGGGAGCAGAACTCATCGGCACAGGAACTGGCAGAGCAGGCCAATGACTTCACCGACATTGACGGGCGCTTCTTCTATTATGCCCAGTTGCATGGTTGGACGGACCTGCTGGCCATGGCTCAGCAGTGCTTCGACCTCAAGTCGGAGGAGAACCGCGAACGGCTGGGTGCCTACGACCTCCGCACGGCCCTCTATCGCTTTGTACGCATTCTTGGCGCCACGCCGACCTACAGGTTGCCGGGTGGCGTAATGCTGAACGACGGGCGCGACCTCGACTCTAAGAATGTGTCGTCTATCAAGTTGGAGATCCGCAACGGCGCTTTCCCGCAATGGCTGGCCGTATTCTACCACGAAGATCCCACGCGCGACTTCACCGAGGAGTACAGTTATGAGCGCGAACTGGAGAAGTGGATATTGGCCCTCGGCAATCTGGATCCGCAGCAGATATACTACAGGCGCTACATGAAAGCCTGCGAGGACACCAAGGAGCGTGTGTCGGACGTGCGCCGTCTGTGGAAGAAGACCGTCATGCGGGAGAAGATGTGGAAGTACACCTTCCTGGCACTGGCTGCCGTCTGGATTGTGATGGTGCTCATCCTGGGCTTGGACGACCGCTCCTATCTGTTCGACCATCACTTCATGACGATGATTCTCCCGCTGGGCGGCATGATCGGCATCATTGTGGCAGTGAGGGCCTACTTCAAGGGCTATGGTGCCATGATGTCGATGCTCTTCGGTGGTCTGGGCCTGGCATCGGCCTTGATACCTTATTATCTCCTGAAATATGTAGATACGAACTATCCTGCTCTCTTCCATTATGTCGTTGCCGCATTGGCAGTGGTCTATGTCGTCATAGCCCTGCTGACCGACTTCAGCAAGGATCAGCACAGGGACACCCAGTTCGTGGACAAAGTACTGAGCAATCAGGATGTGCGCTCCACGCTGCTGGATCCTCTGTACTTTACATTCAAGACACGTTCTCAACGCTATAAAGCCTCCAACTTCGGACTCCTTGACGAAGTGGCCGACCAGACTCACTCCATATCGGGCGAGTTGGTCATCCACTATGTACTTTGGGCACTGACGGCCGTTGTCCTCATACTGGAACTTTGTCTGTTCAGCCCTAAAGTGATCGGATGGCAGTCGTCCAAGCAGGCTACCCCTGAGACTATAACTATTCAAGAACAAGGAAACGTAGAATGATTTGCGAACAATGTCATAAGGAAAACAGAAGCAGCGCAAAGTTCTGTAAGTGGTGCGGACAGCCGATGGTGTCGCAGTTCGTGCTTGACAAGATGATCGGGCTCAACGACGTGAAGGTGCAGTTGAAGACCATTGTCGACACCTATGCCTATTTGCGCTCGCGCAAGGATATTGCAGCCGTCCGCCTCTCGGTCAATGCCATCATCATCGGCGAGACGGGCACGGGCAAGACGGCCCTGGCAGAGATCATACGCGACTACTTCTTCCAGCACAAGATCATCGAGAAGCCCAAACTGACGATGGTCGACGCCGTGGACTACCAGCGCTTCGTCGACAAGTGGGATGACAATATCAAGAAGGCCCGCAACGGTATCCTCTTCTTCGACAATGTGCAGAAACTCCTGCCCGACAAGTACTCCAATCAGGTGAACCCGCTCGACAAGTTGTTCGTCGAGATGGACAAGTGGGACGACAACCCCATCGTCATCATGGCCGGCCTGCCCAAGGGACTTGACGACTTCCTGGAGAACAACCCTGCGGTGAAGAACCGCTTCAAGTATATCTTCCGCTTGCCGGTGCCCGGCTATCAGGAACTGTGCGACATCGTCAAGCAGAAACTGAGCCGTAAGTATGGCCTGTCTGAGTTCTCGCCTGAGGCTGACGAGCAGTTGGCCCGCTACTTCAAGTATCAAATCAAGATCAAGGACGAGACCTTTGGCAATGCCCATCTGGCCATGAAGACGGCCGAGGACATCTTCACCCTGTTCATCAGCCGAGGTTCTGCTGAGACCCGCGTGGAGCGCGAGGACATCAAGGGCTACGTGCCCGAGGAGCGCACGCTGGACGACATACTGGGCGATCTGGATACCTTCATTGGCATGACCGAGGTCAAGCAGGCCGTTCGCGAGATGGCCTACTCGGTGCAGAACAGCCTGCAGCGTCAGGAGCGCGGACTGGGTGAGGCTCAGAAGATGTCGATGCACACGGTGCTGACCGGCAACCCCGGCACGGGTAAGACAACCATTGCCCGCAAGTTGGGCGAGATACTGGCAGCCATCGGCTATCTGGATTCCGGCCACGTGGTCGAGGTGGACCGCTCGAAGATGGTGTCGCCCTATCAGGGAGAGACGCCCAAGGTGGTCAACGCCCTCTGTGACAAGGCTATGGGTGGCATCCTCTTTGTCGACGAGGCCTACACGCTGGCACCGGTCAGCCAAGCCGGCGACCGCGACAATCAGGGTGCACAGGCTCTGGAGACGCTGATGAAGCGCATGGAGGATGACCGCGACAAGTTTGTGGTCATCGCCGCCGGCTATCGGACGGAGATGGAGAACCTCTTCCGCGTGAACCCCGGCATGCGCAGCCGCTTCAGTTATTTCCTCAACCTGGAGGACTACACGCCCGATGAACTCTACCAGATTCTCGAGGTCTTTGCCCACGGCAAGCAATACGTGTTCTCCGAGGAAGCAGAGAAACTGGCCCGCAAGATGATAGGCGAGATGTACGACCATCGCGACAAGGACTTTGCCAACGGCCGTACCATGCGCTCACTCTTCGATGAGATATGCAAGCGGCAGGCCCGTCGCCTGCAGGAAGGCAATGTCGCCGAGATGACCAACGAGCAACTGATGACCATCGAGGTGGGCGATATACCTTACGAGGCTCCCAAGGAGGTTGACTACAAGGAGTGCCTGAAGAGTCTCGACGGCCTGATCGGCCTGGACTCCGTCAAGAAGGAGATATCCAACCTGGCTGGCTTCCTGAACCTGCAGATCAAGCGCGGCGAGACGAATATGTTCCAGGGCAAGCACTACGTCTTTACCGGTAACCCCGGTACGGGTAAGACCACCGTGGCGCGTATCATGGCCGATGTGTTCAAGACGCTGGGCATCATCTCCAAGGGACAACTGGTGGAAGCCGACCGCTCTAAACTGGTGGCAGGCTTTGCTGGCCAGACGGCCATCAAGACCAACCAACTCATCGATACCGCCATGGGCGGTGTGCTCTTCATCGACGAGGCCTATACCCTGAAGTCGAGCGACAACGACTCCTTCGGCAGCGAGGCCATCGACACGCTGCTGAAGCGACTGGAGGACGATCGTGGCAAGTTCATCTGCATTGTGGCCGGCTATACCGACCAGATGCACGACTTCATCGATTCGAATCCGGGCCTGAAGAGCCGCTTCACGCAGACCATCCACTTCGATGACTATAAGCCAGACGAACTCACGCAGATATTCATGAACATGGCCGAGGCCAAGCACTTCGTGATGGACGACGAGGTGAAGGTGGCCATCCGTCGCCTGTTTGAGCAGATATACCTGCGTCGCGACAAGAACTTCGGCAATGCCCGCGAGGCCCGTCGCGTCTTCGACGAAACCGTGGAGCGCCAGAGCCAGCGACTGATCGAGATGATGAGTCAGCCAGACGTGGTCATTAGTGACGGTCTGTCAGAGGGATTCTTCAACGAGGCCGATATGTACGCCCTGAAGGTGGAAGACTTGCCCATGATGCAGAGTGCCAAGGCCCGTCCGCTGGAGGAGGTGCTCACCGAACTGGACGACTTCATCGGTATGCAGTCCGTCAAGGATGCCATCCGCCGCCTGGCCGTGCAGAGCCTGTTTGTCAAGCAGCGTGCCGCCGTAGGCGCCGGCAGTGTGCAGCAGATGTCGATGAACTTTATCCTGACGGGTAATCCCGGTACGGGCAAGACCACCATTGCGCGCAAGATGGGCGAGGTGCTCCAGTCGATGGAGATTCTGCCTACCTCGCGTGTCATCGAGGCCAGCCGTGCCACCCTCGTGGGCAAGTATATGGGTGAGACGCCGAAGATTGTCAACTCCATGTGCGACAAGGCCCTGGGCGGTATCCTCTTTATTGACGAGGCCTATATGCTCAGCGACCAGAACGACCAGTATGGCAAGGAGGCCGTCGACACGCTGATGAAGCGCATGGAGGACGATCGCGGCAAGTTTGTGGTCATCGCCGCCGGCTATCAGGACAAGATGGAGGAGTTCCTCGATATGAACGCCGGCCTGGCCAGTCGCTTCACCTATAAACTCCACATCGACGACTACACTGACAAGGAACTGCTGGAAATCTTCAAGGTGATGGCAAAGAAGGAGCAGTACGTGGTATCGCCGGAGGCAGAGAAGAAGGCGGAGCATATTCTGGAGACCATGCCCAAGGGCCCCAACTTCGGCAATGCCCGCACCGTCCGCAATATGCTCGATGCCACCATCCAGCAACTCTCCATCCGTGTGTCGCAGATACCTCAGGATCAGGTGACGAAGGAGACCTACCAGTTGATACTGCCTGAGGATGTCAGGCTGAGCAAGTAAAATCAAGAACTCGTAAATAATAATTGCAGATATGATAGTTTGTCCGAATTGCAAGGAAGAAATAGATGACGATTCCTGGTATTGTGACCAGTGCGGCCAGCATTTGGCCTTCTGTGAGCGTTGTGGTCGGGTGGGCAACGGCAAGCGTTGCACCTCCTGCGGTGGCGTGATGCTGCCGTCGGAGGAATACTATGGCCGGAGCACCTCTTCTGCATCAGATGCTGCGGGAGCCGGGACGCCGGGAGACATCACCATGACCGACCGCAACATGCCTCATGCCACGCCTCAACTGATGCTCTTCAACGACTCACTGGGCATCCGCATTGCGGGCACCAACGGAGCCATCATTGGCCGTCGTCAGGGGCCATACGTGCAGTTCTTCCAGCAGAACCTGTATGTCTCAGGTGTGCACGCCCAGATCAAGTTCGATGATGCTTCGGGATGGTGTGTGATAGACAAACATTCGTCAAATGGAACCAAAGTGAACGACCGCCAGTTGCTGCCCGACGTAGAGACACCGCTGAAGAGCGGCGATATCGTCACGCTGGCCAATGTCGCTCTGAGAGTTAGTATAAAGTAAGAGAAGATGCCGATTTTCAATATTACTGCTTCGAGCAGGGTGGGATGCGTCAGAGCCCACAACGAAGATATGGTGCTGGTTGGCGACCAGGTGATCAGGGACGGAGAGACGAGCCTCTCCGTGTCTGTCGACGACATCGACCGGCTGGTTGTTGCCGTTGCCGATGGCATGGGGGGACACAGGAGTGGCGATGTGGCCAGTTCTGACACCATCGAGAATCTCAGGTATTTCTTTAGCGACCTGCCCGTCGGCCTGTCCGACGAGCAATTCCGCGAGTTCATCGTCAACTGGCATGCCAGCATCCATTCCATTCTCGATTCGAAAGGACGTGCCGACGAGCGCTATGCGAAGATGGGCACCACGCTGGTCGCACTGGTCGGCTATGCCCACAACTACTATTGGCTGAACTGCGGCGACAGTCGCCTGTATCGCCTTCATCAGGGCGAGTTCACTCAGGTGACCACCGACCATTCCCTGGCCAACGAACTGGGTGGCAACACGCCCACGAACATCATCACCAATTGCATCGGTGGCGGTTGCCGGTCGAGTTTCATCGATATGGTGCAGTGCAACGACCTGATACAGCCCGGCGACGTGCTGTTGCTCTGCAGCGACGGACTCAGCGACCTGCTGCCCGACGACAAGATCAGCCAGATGCTCCAGCAAGGCAGCAATGCCACCGACCTCTGCCTGGCTGCTGAGGCAGCCGGCGGCTACGACAACGTGTCGGTTGTCGTCATCAAGATAGAATAAAACCCGAACACAAAATGCCATTAAGACTTCCAGACAGGCTTCCTGCCATCGACATACTCAAGCATGAGAACATCTTCGTGATGGACGACTCCAGGGCCCATGCCCAGGACATTCGTCCGTTGCGCATCGTCATCCTCAATCTCATGCCGTTGAAGATTACCACGGAGACGGACCTCATCCGCCTGCTGTCGAACACCCCCCTTCAACTCGACATCAGTTTCATGAAGTTGAAGAGCCACACGCCCAAGAATACGCCCATCGAGCACATGATGATGTTCTACCGCGACTTCGAGTCGATGCGCAACGAGAAGTTCGACGGCATGATCATCACCGGCGCTCCCGTGGAGACGCTCGACTTTGAGGAAGTGACCTATTGGGACGAGATAGTCGACATCTTCAACTGGGCCCGCACCCACGTCACCAGCACCCTCTACATCTGCTGGGCGGCACAGGCCGGACTCTACCATTTCTATGGCGTGCCCAAGTATCCGCTGAAGAAGAAGATGTTCGGCATCTTCCGTCAGCACACGCTCGAGCCGCAGTTGCCCATCTTCCGCGGGTTCGACGATTGCTTCATGATGCCGCACAGCCGTCACACCGAGATTCTGCGCGCCGATGTTGAGGCCCGGCCAGAGTTGACGCTGCTGGCGGAGTCGGAGGACAGCGGCGTCAGCATCGTGATGGCACGCGGCGGACGAGAGTTCTTCGTCACCGGCCACCTGGAGTATGCGCCCAACACGCTGGACAACGAATACAAGCGCGACTTCGGTGTGCGCGACGATGTGGACTTGCCCCGCAACTACTATCTCAACGACGACCCCCGTCAAGGGCCGCTGGTCTCTTGGCGCGCGCACGCGAACCTTTTCTATAGTAACTGGATCAACTACTACATCTACCAGGAGACCCCCTACGACATCAACAAGATAGGATGAGACCACTCGAACTGCTTGCGCCTGCCAGGAACCTGGAGTGCGGCTTGGCTGCCATCGATCACGGTGCCGATGCCGTCTACATAGGTGCTCAGCATTTCGGGGCCCGTGCAGCGGCAGGCAACAGCGTGGACGACATCCGCCTGCTCTGCCAGCACGCCCATCTCTATGGGGCGCGGGTCTACGTGACGGTCAACACCATCGTCTACGACCACGAACTCGATGCTATGCGCCATCTGCTGACGCAACTGGCTGAGGCTGAGGTCGATGCCATCCTGGTGCAAGACATGGCCGTGATGCTCATGGCGCGCCAGTTGGGACTCACCGTTCATGCTTCCACGCAGACGGACAACCGCACCGTCGCCAAGGTGCGCTGGCTCGCCGGGCAAGGCTTTGCCCGTGTGGTGCTGGCCCGCGAACTCTCTGCGGCCGAGATTGCCGAGATTCACCGTCAGGTGCCTGAGGCCGAACTCGAGGTATTCGTCCACGGAGCCCTCTGCGTCAGTTACAGCGGTCAGTGCTATGCCTCGCAGCATTGCTTCGGCCGCAGTGCCAACAGGGGCGAGTGCGCCCAGTTCTGCCGCATGAAGTTTGACCTGCTCGATGCCGACGGACAGCCCGTCGAGCAGCGTCAGCGCTATTATCTGTCGCTGAAGGACATGAACCAGAGCGACCACCTGGACGAACTGATCGAGGCTGGTGCCTCGTCGTTCAAGATTGAGGGCCGCCTGAAGGATGTGGCCTACGTGAAGAATGTGACTGCCGCCTACAGCGAGCGCCTCAACCAGTACATAGCCCGCCACCCCGACGACTACGTGCGGGCATCGAAGGGCCGCTGCACCTATACCTTCCGTCCCGACCTGCGCAAGACTTTCAATCGCGGCTATACCACCTATTTCCTGCATGGCCGTCAGCCCGACATCGCCTCGTTTGACACGCCCAAGGCCATGGGCGAGTTCGTGGGCACGGTGAAAGAGATGCGCGGCCAGTCGTTCACGGTGGCTGGCGTGGCCTCGTTCAGCAATGGCGACGGCCTGTGCTTCGTCAACGACGAGCGTGCGCTGGAGGGCTTCCGCGTGAATAGGGTAGAGGGCAATCGATTGTTCCCCCTGAAGATGCCGGCGGGCCTCCGTCCTGGCCTCCGCCTCTATCGCAACAACGACCAGGAGATGGAGCGTCTGCTCGGTAGGCCCAGCAGCGAGCGCAAGATGCCGGTCACGATGGCCCTGCGCCCGACGGCCGACGGCTTCGAACTGCGCATGGGCGAGGCTGTGGCCACCATCGAGGCCGAGCACCAGCAGGCCGAGAAGGACCCGCGTGAAAACATCGTGCGCCAGTTGACCCGTCTGGGCGGCACGCCCTACGAGTGCCTTGAGGTGGACATCCCCGCCGATTTCAACTATTTCATCCCCAGCAGCCTGCTGGCCGAACTGCGCCGTCGGGTCGTTTCGACGGCAGTTTTCAGTTGTTCCTCCAGGAGAAACAAAGTGTTTCCTCAGGAGAAACAAAGTGTTTCTCCAGGAGAAACACTTCGAAACTCCTATCTCTACAACGTCTCCAACGCCTTGGCCCGCCAGTTCTACGCGGAGCAGGGCATCAGCGTGGGGCCGGCCTTCGAGTTGGAGGAGCCTGCCGAGCGGCTGCTCATGCAGTGCCGCCACTGTCTGCGCTATGCGCTGGGCTTTTGCGTCAAGCATGGTGGACGCAGGCCTCAGTGGCGCGAGCCCCTTTCGTTGAGGCTGGGCGACGGGCGGCGGTTCCGCCTGGAGTTTGATTGCAAGAACTGTCAGATGAATGTCTATGCCGATGCGTAAGAGTAGCCTTATATATATAATAGGTGTCATCGCCCTGCTGCTGTCCTCTTGCTATCGCGAGGAGCGACAGACCAGCGATGCCTGGGTGGTCACCGAGGAACAGATGGACTCTATCTCGTTCTACACCACCCACCACTACACCCAGAACTACAACTTCCTGGTCAAGGCCGACTCGCTGCTGCTTGTCTGCCAGCAGCCGTCCGAGGTGGTCAGCGGTATGCTGGTCGACACGATATTCGTCTTTCGTGACGATGTGGTCGTGGTGGCCGACATCATGACGCTCTCCACCGACAGCGTCGACTCCGTGTGGGTGCAGATAGCCCGCGACCAGCAGACCATGGGCTGGATTCACGAGAGCGAGATGCTGAAGGGCGTGGCCCCCGACAACCCCATCTCCCGCTTCATCGACTATTTCTCCGACGAGCACCTGCTCATCATCCTGGCCTTTGTGGTCATCGTGGCGGCCGCCTATCTCATCAGGAGCCTCTTCCGCCGCAATGCCAAGATCGTGCATTTCAACGATATACCCTCCTTCTATCCCACGCTGCTCGCGGTGCTCGTGGCAGCGTCGGCCGTCTTCTACAGCACCATCCAACTGGCCGACCCTGACTCGTGGCGACACTACTACTATCACCCCACGCTCAATCCCTTCTCCGTGCCGCTCCATCTGGCCCTGTTTCTCTTCACCGTGTGGGCCATGCTGCTCATCACGCTGGCTGCCTTCGACGACATCCGCCGCCATCTGTCCACGTCGGAGACCATCTTCTACTGCCTGGGCCTGATAGCCGTCTGTGCCATCAACTATGTGGTCTTCAGCGTCTCCACGCTCTACTATGTGGGCTATCCCTTGCTCGTGGCCTATGCCGTGTTTGCCTTCTGGCGCTACTTCAGCAAGAGCCGCACGGTCTACATCTGCGGCCACTGCGGCCATCGGTTGCAGGAAAAGGGTGTCTGTCCGCACTGCGGCTACCACAACGTGTAGCAAAATCCACATAAATGGGGATTGCCTGTTCGGCTGGAAATGACTACCTTTGCAGCCGAAAATCAACATAAAAGAACGTATGAACAAAAAACTCTTACTCGGTTTGGCCCTGCTTGCCGCACTGCCTGTGACGGCAGAGACAAACCCCGCCAACCCAACCTTAGCCAACGACACTTCGCGTGTCATCGACCTCGACGAAGTGAAGGTCGTCGCTCAACCCAAGGAAACCTTCCGCCTGCGCCAGCAGCCCATGAGCAGCAGCGTGTTTACGAGCGACGAAATGCAGAAACTGAACATTCACGACTTGCGCCAACTCTCGGCCTATGTGCCGTCGTTCGCCATGCCGGCCTATGGCTCGCGCCTCACCTCGTCGATGTATATCCGTGGTTTGGGCAGCCGTGTGAGCAACTCGGCCGTGGGCGTCTACTACGACAACATCCCCCTCAAGTCGAAGGCTGCCTACAACACCCACCTTTACAGCATCGACCGCGTCGACGTGCTTCGTGGCCCACAGGGCACGCTCTACGGTGCCAACACCGAGGGCGGCATTGTGCGTATCTACTCGAAGAACCCGATGAACTATCAGGGAACGGATGTCACTCTGGGTATGGCCTCTGCCTTCGGTCGTCGTGCCGAGGTGGCCACCTATCAGCATCCCTCCGACCAACTGGCCTTCAGCGTGGCCGGCTTCTACAATGGTCAGGACGGTTTCTTCCAGAACCAGAACCTGGGCGAGAAGGCCGACAAGATGGATGAGGCCGGCGGCAAACTGCGCCTGATGTGGAAGCCCACCGAGCGCCTGCTCATCGACCTCACCGCCGACTACCAGTTCACGCGCCAGAACGGTTTCCCCTATGCAGAGTATGACCCCGATGAGTCGTGGGCTGCCCTGCCCAGCACGACCTTCATGCCGGGCTACAAGCGCAACATGGTGAACACCGGCCTTGGCATTAGTTACGACATGGACCGCCTGCTGCTCACCTCGACCACCAGTTATCAGTTCCTGCGTGACCGCATGGACATGGACATCGACTATACACCCGCTGACCGCATGGCCCTGCTCCAGCGCCAGAAGGCCAACGCCGTGACCGAGGAACTCACGCTGCGCTCGAAGAGTTACGGTATGTGGCGCCACGCCACCGGCCTCTTCGCCTCGCGCGAGTGGCTCCACACCGATGCCACCGTCACCTTCGGTCAGGGCCTGATGCGCCCCATCAGTCTGGCTATCGAGAACGCCATGAAGAACGCCATGCTGCAGGGCTTCATCGGTCGCAACATGGCACAGGGCATGACGCCTGCAGCCGCTGCTGCCGCTGCCCAGGCACAAGTGGACGCTATGGGCGTGACGATGGAGGCCGAGATGGCCGTGCCCAACACGTTCCGTCAGCCGCAGACCACGCTGGCCGCCTATCATGAGTCGAGCATCACGCTGGCCGACCTGCTCACCGCTACCGTGGGCCTGCGCCTCGATTACAATAAGGTGGAGATCGACTACGACTCCTATGGCTACATGGCCATCACCGGCGGCACGGCCAACGCCGTGGCTACCAATACGCTCAGTTCGCATATCCTGAACAACCACTCCACCTCGTTCACTCAGTTGCTCCCCAAGTTCGGCTTGTCGTATAAACTCGACGGTAGCGGCAGCAACATCTACGCCAGCGTCAGCAAGGGCTACATGGCCGGTGGCTACAACATCCAACTCTTCAGCGACATCCTGCAGGCCGACCTCAACGACCCGCAGGCCCAGCAGCAGGCTCAGCGCGGCGACGTCGAGATTGACCACACCGAGCAGGACTATGCCAACATCGAGGAGGCCATCAGTTATAAGCCCGAGGAGAGTTGGAACTACGAACTGGGTGTCCACCTGAACCTCTTCGACGGCAAGGTGCAGGCCGACGTGGCCACGTTCTACACGCAGTTGCGCAACCAGCAACTCTCCGTCATGGCTCCCAACTACGGTTTCGGACGCATGACCGTCAATGCCGGCAAGAGCAGCACCTGCGGTCTGGAAGTGGCCCTGCGCGGTCTCGCCCTCGACAACCATCTGTCCTGGGCTGCCTCCTACGCCTTCACCCGTGCCACCTTCCGCGAGTATTCCGACCAGCAGGAAGACGGCACCGTCGTCGACTACAAGGACAACAAGATTCCCTATGTGCCGGCTCATACCTTCTGCGCCATGGCCGACTATCGCTTCGACGTGCCGGGCGATGCCGTGCTCCGCTCAGTGACGCTCGGAGCCAACGTCGCAGGCAACGGCCGCACTTACTGGGATGATGCCAACACCGCCTGGCAGAATCTCTACGCCACCCTCGGTGCCCACGTGCTGGTCGACATGGGCTGTGTCAACGTCGACTTCTGGGGTCGCAACCTCACCGACACTCGCTATTGCACCTTTGCCCAGCCCTTCAGCGGCTCCTACATCGGTCAGCGCGGCAATCCCCTCCAACTGGGTGTCGACGTCAGGATGAACTTTTAATAAATCAACCAACATAAATGCTAAAAGAGAGTGGGGGAGGATGCCTGAGCATTCTCCTCCACTGGTGACGTGTACTGAATAAGTTGACACTTTTACAATAAAAAAGTGTATCAGTATGCGACAAAATGGCGAGAAGACAGATGAGAAGAGAATGGCATTATTACAGGAGTATCTGTCCTCCGGAATGTCAAGAACGGCCTTTGAGA
>JAFUST010000089.1 GCA_017467535.1 Prevotella sp.
CGGCTTCTCGGGTGCCGACATTGCCAACGTGTGCAACGAGGCCGCCCTGATAGCCGCCCGCCACGACAGTCAGACCGTGGGCAAGCAGGACTTCCTGGATGCCGTAGACCGCATCATAGGCGGTCTGGAGAAGAAGACCAAGGTGATGACACAGGCCGAGAAGCGCTCGATAGCCATCCACGAGGCCGGCCACGCCACCATCTCGTGGTTCACGGAGTTTGCCAACCCGCTGGTGAAGGTCTCCATCGTGCCGCGTGGTCAGGCTCTGGGTGCCGCCTGGTACCTGCCTGAAGAGCGCGTGCTGCAGACCAAGGAGGCCATGCTCGACGAGATGTGCTCGCTGCTGGGTGGCCGTGCGGCCGAGGAACTCTTCGTGGGCCATATCTCCACCGGTGCCATGAACGACCTGGAGCGCACCACGAAGCAGGCCTACGGCATGATTGCCTATGCTGGCATGAGCGAGCGTCTGCCCAACCTGTGCTACTACAACAATGCTGAATATCAGTTCCAGCGTCCCTACTCGGAGACGACGGCCAAGATCATCGACGACGAGGTGCTGAAGATGGTCAACGAGCAGTATGAGCGTGCCAAGCAGATACTGACCGAGCACGCCGAGGGCCATGCCCAACTGGCACAGTTGCTGGTGGAGCGCGAGGTGATTTTCGCTGAGGACGTGGAGCGCATCTTCGGCAAGCGCCCCTGGACCAGTCGTGCCGACGAACTGCTGGAGGCCCAGATGCGCGAGGAGGCAGAGCGCATGGCCGAGGAACGCGAGCGAGAACTTTCAGAAGTGAAGAGTGAAGAGTGAAGAATTGGCTACTGCCACAATAACAATATGAAGAATTTTATCGTACGTACCATCACTGGCGTGTTTTTCGTAGCCGCCATCGTAGTGAGTTTTCTGAACCCCATGGCTATGGTGTTCCTGTTTGCACTTGTCACGGGACTGACCATCTGGGAGTTCTGCGGCCTGGTGAATGAAAGGCCGTATGTGCAGGTCAACCAGTTCATCTCCACCGTGGCCGGCGTCTACCTGTTTCTGGCGATGGCCGGACACTGCAGCGGCTTCGTGAGCACCGACACCGTGTTTATTCCCTATCTGATCACCATCATCTATCTGCTGGTGGCCGAACTCTACCTGAAGGCCAAGGACCCCATCAACAACTGGGCCTACACGATGCTGCCCCAACTCTACATCGCCCTACCCTTCTCGACCATCAACGTGCTGGCCTTCCCGCAGGCCGGTCAGTACTCGTTTGTGCTGCCCCTGAGCGTCTTCGTCTTCCTCTGGATGAACGACACGGGGGCCTACTGCGTGGGCTCGCTGCTGGGCCGCCACAAACTCTTCCCACGCGTGTCGCCAGGCAAGAGTTGGGAGGGCAGCATAGGCGGCGGCGTGCTCGTCATCGGCGTGGCCGTGCTCGTATGGTGGCTGCTGGAGCAGTATGCCCCTGAGTCATCCCAACTGAACGTATGGCACTGGATGGGTCTGGGCCTGACCGTCGTCGTCTTCGGCACCTGGGGCGACCTGGTGGAGAGTCTGCTGAAGCGCACACTCGGCATCAAGGACAGTGGCAGCATACTGCCTGGCCACGGTGGTATGCTCGACCGCTTCGACTCGTCGCTGCTGGCCATCCCCGCTGCCGTCATCTATCTGTTTAGCATCTCGCTGATGTAAAAAAACAAAGAAAAGTTTGCATATTTAAGAAAAAATGTGTTACTTTGCAGCAGTTTTACTATCAAACATTAACTAAAAGACAAAAGTTATGAAGAAATTTTTAGTGGCTATCGTAGCCGTGCTGTTCGCAGCACCTTCGTTCGCTCAGTACAGCAGCGGCGGTTTTTCTTTGAGTGAGAGTACAGTATATTATGGTATGCGTCTCGGTCTGAACGTGTCGAACCTGACGGGCGATGCCCCCGACGGTCTGGGTTCGAAGGCTGGTCTGAACTTCGCCGGTGTCATCGGCCTGCGTGTTTCTGACACGACCCCCGTATTCCTTGAGAGTGGTCTCTACTTCACCCAGCGTGGTGCCCGCGAGGACAAGAACAACTATGTAGACCTGAACTACCTGGAAATCCCCATCCTGCTGAAGTATGGCATCCAGGCTTCCGACGATATCGCCGTGCTGCCCTACATCGGCCCGACCTTCGGACTGGGTATTGCTGGTGAGACAAAAGCAACTGTGGCTGGTGTTTCGGCCAAAGAAGGTTCCTTCAAGAATCTTTGCGACCGTGCTGACGTAGGTATCAAGATTGGTTGCGGTGCCGAGTACAACAAACTCTATCTCGAGGCCGGCTATCAGTTTGGTATCACCAACATTGCCAAGGACGACGATCTCTCAATGCACAACGGCGCATTCTTCGTCAACATCGGTGTGAACTTCTAATCACACGATCAATAATAAAAACAGAAACAGGGTGTACATCGCAACGTACACCCTGTTTCTGTCTTTCTCACTCCATCGGGAAGAGGCCGTAGAGTTTGGCGTCTATCATATCTGTCACCTGCTTGAAATCCTCAGGCTTGTCGCCAAACTTGCAGTGGTCGCCGTCGATGATGATGAGTTGGCCCTTGTAGCCCTCAATCCACGACTCGTAGCGGCGGCTCAGGCCCTCCAGATAGTCCAGGCGCATGGTCTGCTCGTACTCTCGGCCGCGCTTCTGAATCTGGGCCACCAGCGTGGGAATGCTCGAACGGATGTAGATCATCAGGTCGGGCAACTTGACCAGCGACATCATCAGGTCGAACAGATCCTTGTAGTTGTCGAAGTCGCGGTCGCTCATCATGCCCTGTCCGTGCAGGTTGGGCGCAAAGATGCAGGCATCCTCGAAGATGGTGCGGTCCTGGATGATGGTGTCCTGAGACTGCGCAATCTCCACCACCTCCTTGAAACGCTTGTTGAGGAAGTAGACCTGCAGGTTGAACGACCACCGCTTCATGTCGGCATAGAAGTCCTCCAGGTAGGGGTTGTTGTCAACGGGTTCGAACCTTGGCGTCCATCCGTATCGGTGGGCCAGCATCTTGGTGAGTGTGGTCTTGCCACTGCCAATGTTTCCTGCTACTGCGATGTGCATATCTTTTAGCCCCCTAAGTTAGGGGGATGGGGGTCTGAACAAGCGTGAATCAAACCTTCTTATTTTATTGTATTTTATTCCGCGGGGCTGGGGTATCTGCGCTTGTTCAGACCCCCAACCCCCTAACTTAGGGGGCGAAGAGTCCAAAGAGCGTGCTGTCGATGCGATCGACAATCTGGGCGAAGTCGCGTGGATTGTTCTGGAAGTCGAGGCTATCCTTGTCGACCACCATCACACGGCCCTTATACATCTTATATATAAAGTCGTCATAACGACGATTCAGGTTCTCCAGATATTCCAGTTGCATGGTCTGCTCATAGCCGCGGCCGCGCTTCTGGATATTGCCCACGAGATGGGGCACCGAGGCCCGAAGATAGATCATCAGGTCGGGCAGGCTGACCACGGTCATCATCTGCTCGAAGAGTTCCATGTAGGTGTCGTAGTCGCGGTCGGAGAGATTGCCCATCGCCTTGTTGTTCTGCATGAACACATAGACCCCCTCGAAGATGGTGCGGTCCTGCACGATGGTATGGTCAGACTGTGCTATGGTCAGCAGGTCGCGGAAGCGCTCCTTCAGGAAGTAGACCTCGAGGTTGAACGACCAGCGATGGATGTCGCGGTAATAGTCTTCCAGATAGGGGTTATGGTCGACGGCCTCAAACCGAGCCTCCCACCCGTAGTGCAGGGCGAGCATTCGGGTGAGCGTCGACTTGCCGCTGCCTATGTTTCCTGCGATGGCGATATGCATGTCTTTAGGTTTCTGATGGCAAAGGTACAAAAAAAACGTGAAACCACAAAATTCTTAATTCGTAATTCTTCATTCTTAATTAATTTATGTACCTTTGCCCACAAATTCTTTAAAACTATGGGTATTATAATAGGTATAGACGTGGGCATATCGACCACGAAGATCGTAGGGCTGCACAGCGGACGCGTGGTGTCGCCCATACGTATCACGGCTGCCGACCAGGTGACATCGCTCTATGGCGCCTTCGGCAAGTATCTGCACGACAACAAGATAGAACTGAAGGACGTAGAGCAGGTGATGCTGACAGGTGTCGGCGCGGCCTACATCGACGAGCCCGTCTACGGCATTCCCACAAAGAAGGTGGACGAGTTTATTGCCGACGGCCTGGGTGCCCGCTTCGAGAGCGGCCTGACGAAGGCCATCGTCGTGTCGATGGGCACGGGCACCAGTTTCGTGCAGTGCGATGGCGACGACATCCGCCACATTGGCGGCATAGGCATCGGCGGCGGCACGCTGCAGGGTCTGAGCCGCGTGATGCTGAACACCCGCGACCCCAAGCAGATACAGAGTCTGGCCATGCAGGGCGACATCAGCCACATCAACCTGCTCATCGGCGACATCTCTACCCATCCGCTGCCCGGTTTGCCCATGAATGCCACGGCCAGCCTCTTCTCGAAGGCGCAGTACGATGCCCCCAAGGAGGACATCGCCCTGGGCATCATCGTCATGGTGCTGCAGACCATCGGCTCGGCCGCCATCCTGTCGGCCCTGAACTCGGGCATCAAGGATTTCGTGCTGATAGGCAACCTGACGCTGCTGCCGCAGTGCAAGGACATCTACCCGATGTTGGAGAAACTCTATCGGGTGCACTTCCACATCCCCAAATACGCGGAGTTCTGCACAGCCATCGGGGCTGCGCTGGCTTATAGGATTGAAAATTGAACTTTTCGATTAAGCGAGAGCCATCATGCTTGCATGAATGGCCGAGCGTGAGAAAAGTCAAAACGAAGTTTTAAGATTAAGATTGAAGATTGAGATGCGAATCATAGCAATAGCACTGGGGCTGCTCTTGGCGGCCAGCATGGAGGCACGTGGACTGTACACGATGCCCAACGACACCATCGTGAACGACTCTATTCCTGCCGACACCGTGAAGGCGGAAAAGAAGGGAAAGAAGCCGGAGAAGAAAAAGGAAGAGAAGAAGGAGTCGGAGTACGAGAAGATTGTCAAGAAGGGCGGATTCACCCAGACGGGCCTCTTCACCGTGCGCCACATCGAGGACAAATACTACTTCGAGGTGCCCGACTCGATGCTGGGCCGCCTGCTGCTCTGCGTGAGCCGCTTCACGGCCGTGCCCCAGGACTTCGGCAAATTCCCCGGTGAGGAGGTGAACAACGTGACCGTCTACTTCGAGCAGCGCGACACCGCACAGTTGCTCATGCGCCAGTATGTGCTGAGCCATCTGGCCGACGAGGGCGACAACATCTCACGCACGCTGGAACGCTCGACGATAGACCCTATCGTGATGGCCCTCAAGGTGATAGGCCGCAACGAGGCCAAAGACGCCCAGATGGTGGAGGTGACGTCGCTCTTCAAGGGCGGCAGCAAGTTCACCAACCTGTCGACGGCCAACAGCACCGCGCTGAAACTGGGCGGGCTGCAGAACGACCGTACCTACATAGACACGCTGAAGGTCTTCCCCACCAACATCGAAGTGGTGACCACCCGCACCTACAGTGCCACGGCCGGACGCTCGGAGGCATCGAAGGCTGGCATCATCACGCTGGGCATGAACACCTCTATCGTGCTGCTGCCCAAGGAGCCGATGCGCAAGCGACTGTGGGACGAGCGTGTGGGCTACTTCGTCAACCGCTTCACCCGCTTCAGCGACGACCAGCACAAGACGCAGCACGAGTCGTTCATCTCGCGCTACCGTCTGGTACCGAAGAACAAGAAGAAGTATCTGCGCGGCGAACTCAGCGAGCCGGAGAAGCAGATTGTCTACTACATCGACCCTGCCACGCCCAAGCAGTGGATCCCCTACCTCATCCAGGGCATCAACGACTGGAACGTGGCCTTCGAGGCTGCCGGCTTCAAGAACGCCATCGTGGCCAAGGAATTTCCTGAGGACGACCCCAACGTGAGCCTCGACGATGCCCGCTACTCGGCCCTGCGCTACCTGCCTTCTGAGACGGAGAATGCCTACGGCCCGCGTATTGTCGACCCCCGTTCGGGCGAGATCATCGAGGCCCATATCTGCTGGTACCACAACGTGATGAACCTGCTGACGAAGTGGTACATGGTGCAGTGCGGCCTGTCGGACAAGCGCGCCCAGACGATGAAGTTCGACGACAAACTGATGGGCGAACTCATCCGCTTCGTGTCTTCCCACGAGGTGGGCCACTCACTGGGCCTGCGCCACAACATGGGTGCCTCGTTTGCCACCCCTGTTGAGAAACTGCGCGACAAGCAATGGGTGGAGCAGAACGGCCACACCTCTTCCATCATGGACTATGCCCGCTTCAACTACGTGGCCCAGCCGGAAGACAAGATCAGTCCGAAGGGCCTCTTCCCCCGCATCAACGACTACGACAAGTGGGCCATCAAGTGGGGCTACCAGTGGCGGCCGGAGTTCAAGGACGAGTATGAGGAGAAGGACGCGCTGATGACAGAGACCTCCAACGTACTGCGCGGCAACCAACGCCTGTGGTTCGGCGGCGAGGGCCGCAACGAGGATCCGCGGGCCCAGACCGAAGACCTAGGCGACAACAACGTGAAGGCATCGGAGTACGGCATCAAGAACCTGCAGCGCATCATGCAGAACCTGCCGCAATGGACACGTCAGGAGAACGACCAGCACGACGACCTGCTGGAGATGTACAAGGCCGTCACCGACCAGTTCAATCGCTACATGAACCATGTGGCCAAGAACATCGGCAGCCGCTATATCAACAACATGCCCGGTCAGGAGCCCTACGTCAACACACCGCTGGAGCGTCAGCGCGAGGCCGTCAAGTTCATCGGCACGCAGATGTTCGATGCTCCCGAATGGCTCTATCCCGACAACATCCTGTCGAAGAACGGAACCACGGCAGCCAATGCGCAGCAACAGTTGCAGACCACCATGCTGACACGCCTGATGACGCCCACGATGCTCTCCAACATCGCCTCGGGCAACTACCCCACCGAGCAGTACCTCGGCGACCTGTTTGCACAGGTGTGGAAGCCCATCGACGCCACCAGCACGCTGAAAGCCAGCGCCCGCCGACAGTTGCAGCGACAGTATCTGCAGAACATGAACGGGCTGCTCAACCCCACGGAGGCAGACCTGAAGGCAGCATCCAACCGCTTCTACGCCACCGATGCCCCGCTCTACCTGCTTCAGAACCTGCAGCAGGTAGAGGACTTCTGCCAGCAACAGGCCAAGGGCAGCAGCGGCCTCAACGCCCTGCACTATGAAGACCTGCTGCGACAGATCAAACTGATTCGTGACCGACGAACGACGGTCAGATAAACTGAGAATTGACAATTGAGAATTGACAATAATATGCAAAACAAACACTATGTAACCCTAACCACATTATTGTCACTGCTGCTCCTGTGCCCGCTCTGGGCCTCTGCCCAGAAAGACGGCCACACGCTCAGCATCACCGTGACAGAGAAAGGTTCGCGTGAAGCCATCATCATGGCCACGCTGCAACTGCAGCCTTCAGGCGCCATGGCCGTGACCGACGTCGACGGACAGGCCAAGATAGCGAATGTGCCGACCGGCGACTACACCCTGCAGATCAGTTACGTGGGCTTCGAGCCCATCAACACCCGGCTGAAGGTGACGAAGGACCTGCAACTGACCTACCAGATGGTGCCCACCTCGCTGGCCCTGAGGGAAGTGAAGGTGGTGGCACGCCAGAAGGAGTCGGGCGCATCGACATCGAGCGTCATCGGCCGACAGGCCATCGACCACCTGCAGGCCACCTCGCTGGCCGACGTGATGCAACTCATACCCGGCCAACTGATGGGCAACCACGACCTGACCCAGCAGTCCAACCTGCAACTGCGCACGCTGGTGAACAACAACACCTCGGCCTTCGGTTCGAGCATCGTTGTCGACGGCATGCCGATTTCCAACAACGGCGCCCTGTCGCAGGGCCAGTTTTCGTCGACGGCTTTCACGGGCACCGACCTGCGCCAGATTTCGGCTGACGACATAGACAATGTGGAGGTCATCCGCGGCATCCCGTCGGCAGAATACGGCGACCTGACCAGCGGTCTCGTGGTGGTCCACTCGAAGGTGGGCGTCACCCCCTATCAGGTGAAGGCCAAGATCAACCCTGGCCTGCAGAACTACAGCGTGGGCAAAGGCTTCAACCTGGGTGAGGCCGGCATTGTCAACATCAGTGCCGACTATGCCAAGGCCTGGGGAGACCCGCGACAGAAGACACGCTCCTACGACCGCTATACCGTCAACCTGGGCTACGGCAAAGACCTGAGCAAGAAGTGGCACACCGACACGAAACTCCGCTTCATGAGTGCCAAAGACTGGAGCGGCAACGACCCCGATGCCATCGACGACGGCACCTACTCGAAGAACACCACAACCACCTTCGGACTGACCCACAACGGTCGCATCAGCATGGACAAGCCCCTGATGCGCTCGCTGAAGTACACCCTGGGCATCACCATCGGTCAGACGGACACGAAGAACTCCTCCTACGTGGCTAACTCGACGGGCCTGCTGCCCATCCTCACGGCCATGGAGACCGGCTACTACGACGTGCCCTGGATGACCACCTCCTATCTGGCTACGGGCATCACGGAGAGCCGTCCCGGCAACGTGTTTGCAAAGATTGGCGACGACTTCTTCTGGCGCAAGGGCAAGACGGTGCAGAGTTTCAAACTGGGTGCCGACTACCACTACGACTGGAACAGCGGCAAGGGCTACTACAACGAAGACCCGCTCCTGCCCTACCGGCCCAACAGCAACGGCCGTCCGCGTGCCTTCTCCGACATTCCCGGCCTGCACCAGTTGGCCTTCTATGCCGAGGATCAGTTCACCTATAACATAAATAAGGTGAACCGACTGCGCATCGGCTTCGGCCTGCGCTTCACGGCCCTGCAGCCCTTCTCCGACTTGGCCACCACGGCCCTGTCGCCCCGCCTGAACGTCGCCTTCTCGGTCACCCCGTGGCTCGACATACGCGGCGGCATTGGCATGAACTCGAAGACGCCGGGCCTGAACTATCTCTATCCTGACAAGAAGTACGACGACCGCGTGGCCGCCAACTATCTGCCGCAGGACGGATCGGCACAGGTGCTCAACTACCACACACAGGTCTACGACGTGCAGCGCTCCACCGAACTGAAGAACGCCACCACGACCAAGATCGAGGCCGGACTGGACATCCGTCTCCCCGGCAACCGCAAGTTGAGCCTGCTGGCCTATCGCGACAAGACGCCCAACGGCTTCGGACCCGCCACGGAGCACTTCACCTACAACTACAACCGCTACACCCTCGACGCCCAGCACCCCACCATCAGCAATCCTGCCGATGTGGCACAGTATCTGGTCTACATGACCACGGGCAAGATAGGCAACACCAACACCACCGTGAACCGCGGCATCGAGTTCGACATGGACCTGGGCGAGGTAAAGGTGCTGCGCACCAACTTCTACCTGAGCGGTGCCTGGAGCGAGACCAAGACCTGGTCGACCGACATGAACTCGCAGTCGGTGCGTTCGGCCCTGCTGCCGCCCTACTACCAGGCCGTCGGGCTCACGCCATTCAAGGTGGTCTATCCCGAGGGGGAGGACTTCGACCGCTATCGCCGCTTCGTCAACACGCTGCGGGCCGTCACCCACATTCCGGCACTCAGCATGGTGGCCTCGTTCACCGCACAGGCCATCTGGCACGACAGCAACTGGAGTTACGTGGCCGACAAGCAGCCCATCGCCTACATCACACCCGACCTGGCCTACCACCGCCTCAGCGGCGAGCCGACCATCGCTTACGACGGTGGGGCAATCAACGTAGCCGACCTGGCCATCAGCCATACCGACAACCAGCCGACAAAGAACCCCGTCACCTGGAACCTGTCGGCCCGACTGACCAAGGAACTGGGCCGCGTGGGCGGTCTGTCGCTCTACGTGAACAACGCGCTCTTCTACGAGCCTTTCCTGAAAGGCAACAACACCACGACGCTCTCGCAGCGCAACACTGGTACATTCCAATTTGGTGCAGAACTTTATCTGAATCTATAATATGAAACGACTCCTATATCTTTTCACGGCGGGCCTCCTCACCGCCTGCGTCGACTATAGCGATGCCACCCAGGAAATCTCGGCCCGCATCCAGTTGGCCATGCCCGAGGAATTCACCGCCAACGACTTCGAAGGCCACGAAATACGACTAATGCAGGGCGGACAAGTCCTGACGGCCATCACTGACGCACAAGGCATCGCCACCTTCCGCGGCATCGTGCCAGACGTCTACGACATCTCCTGCTCATGGGAACTCACGGCCGAAGAATACCAGCAACTCACCGGCGACCAGCAGGTGGTCAGCGGCTGCACCGTCAGCGGCTCGCTCAACGCTCATCTCATCAAGGAGGAGCAGACCATCACCCTGACCACCAACCTGAGCATCAACCGCGACATCATCATCGGCAAGATCTACTATGCCGGCTCGAAAGACCTGAACAACCGTACCTACATGGCGGGCAAATACGTTGAACTCTACAACCAGAGCGACCAGGAGGTGGACGTATCCGGGCTCTACATCGGAATGGTGGAGGCCGAGAGCAAGCAGGCCTACACGCTGGAGAATCTGCACGAGGCCTATGCCGACTCAGTGGTGCTGCTCAAGCAGGTGTTCCGCATTCCCGCCGCATCGGGCCACAAGGTGGCCGCCGGCGGCACGGTGCTCATCGTGAACAGTGCCGTGGACCATACCACCAACAACGCAATGGAGAACAATCTGACCGATGCTGACTTTGAGGCAAAGGACGAGAGCGGTCGCAACCAGAACAATCCCGCCACACCGGCACTGGAACTGGGCTACTCGATGTATGCCGCTGTTTCCAACATGAACCTGGTTCAGAGCGGTCCGTGCGGCGTGGTCATCTTCCGCACCGATGAGGATGTCACCACCTGGCCCAAGACCTATGCCTTTGGCAAGAGCAGCGGAAGCCAGTGGATGCTGGTGCCCAAGCGCGTCATCATCGACGGCGTGGAGGTGCTGAGCAACAAGGCCACGGGCATCGACGTGAAGACCAAGCGCCTCTACGACGACATCGATGCCGGCTACACCTACATCAACGCTGCCAGCGGATGGAACGGCGAAGTGGTCTATCGCAAGACCAACAAGCGGGCAGCCGACGGCCACGCCATCCTCACCGACACCAACAACTCGAGCAACGACTTCCAGACATCAGCAACCATTAAGCCCCGCGAATACGATGAATAAGACAGCCCTCATGTTCTGTATGTTGGCATATCATGCCAACCCCAAACCCCTCCCCCTCCAAGCCCAGGAGTCAGCCTATCGCTATGCCGACGCCACCCAGTTGTGGCGACTCACCGACAATGCCGCCGGCCTGGGCCAGGACAACAGCCAGAACCGCGGCTATGCCGAGTTCACGCTGGAGCACCGCGAGGGCGACTATCGCCGTGTGCAGGAAGGCGGGCAGCGCAACCTGCTGACCTTCCAGACCGAGCGCTATCAGAAGATAGGCATGTATCTGGTGGGCTACGGCCGCTTCCGCTTCGACATGGACCGCACCAAAGACCGCGCCTGGTGCGACGTGATGCGCCCCTACAACGCCGACCCCTTCTTCGGAGGCAGCAGCGTCCGCGGCAAATACGACACCCAGGACTTCGACCTCACCGCCGCCATCAGCACCATACCCATCCCGCTGGCCAGCGAGGGTGGCGACCGCGAACTGACGCTCGGCATGAAAATCGACTACCAGGTGGGCGATTTGAGCCGTCTGCGCGACCCGCGCTCCCGCTCCGAACTGCTCGACTATAAGTTGACGCCCGCCGTGACCTACACCTTCGGCCGTCACACGCTGGGTCTGAGCGGTTTCTACGACCGCCGCAAGGAGAAGATTCCCAACATCACCACCGTGCAGACCGATCCCAACCTGATGTACTGGCAGATGACGGGCATGGAACAGGCCACCAGCATCGTCGGCGGCTATGGCGGCTACAACCGCGAGTGGGTGAACCATCAGTTTGGGGCCGAACTGAACTATGGCTATCAGGCCGACGGGCTCAACAGCCTCACGTCGGTCAGCATCGCCCGTGGGGCGGAAAACATCTGGGGCACCTACAAATATGAGCCGGGCAAGTACACCTCTTATCAATACAGAGTAAACTCATACAACCGCATCCGCAGCGGCAGCCTGCTCCATCAGGTCGACCTCGCGATGAACTTCACCGAGGGCTATGCCGACGAGTATCGTCAGCAACTCATCCAGGAGCGCGATGCCGAGCATGGCTACACCAGTTACCACTATGAGACGCTCATCGAGTTCCGCAAGCGTTATCAGGTGAAGACCCTCGATGCCGACTTCCACTACCGGGCCTCCGCTGTCAGCGGTTCCGACATCAACGGCTACGCTGGACTCCGCTTCGGCGTGGGCAGCATCAAGAACAAGCACCTACTGCCGCTCTCCAATCTGCAATACGACCACTTCGACTTCACGCTCGAGGGTGGCAAGGCCCTGCTCAAGAACAGCCTCTGGCTGGACCTGTCGGCCACCTACCATCTTGCCAAGAACGTCGAGATGAACCTCGCCGACCCCACCACGGAGTATGCCCGGCAGGTGTTCCTGCCCGATATGGCGTACTACCGTGCCAACTACTGGCGCGGCCACGTGGAACTGAAATACCAGTTCCCCCTGACCATCAAGAAAACCAAGTCGTTGTGGTATGTCAAGGCCTATGGTGACTATCTGCGCACCAACGGCACAGCCCGCGGACACCTGGACGGCAAGACCGTCGGCCTGTCGGTCGGCCTGTTCAACTAAAGCGGCACATCGACAATATGTTCTATCTGGGGCTCCGCTTCCATCGTTCCCACCACGGAAACGATGTCGAAGCGGGCCTCTTCGTTGATGCGATAGAATTTCAGGTAGTGGTCCATAGCCCGCCGCAGGTTCATCTGTTTCCGGTAGTCCACCGCCTCCAGCGGCTCGCCGAAGTAGTTGCTCCGGCGCGTCTTCACCTCCACGAAGACAATCTGCCTGCCGTCGCGGGCCACAATGTCCAGGTCGCGATGCCCCGACTTCCAGTCTCTGTGCAGGATCACATAGCCCTTTTCCGCCAGATAGGCAGCAGCCACCTCCTCGCCCCACTTCCCCAGTTCATTGTGTGCAGCCATTTTTTCAATCTAATTTGATGGCAAAGATACGAAGTTTTTCCCAATCAGCCAACTTTTTCCTGATAATTTTCCACTACCCTCCATACGCATAGTTTGAAGCCCTCCTGTAGTTTTAAAAATCGCCATTTTATTTGCCACCTGCAACCTTCCCCTGAAAGTCAGACACTTACGGGGTGGCAGATGGGTGGCAGATGGCAAATGACCTCCTTCGCACCTCTTGCTCCCTTTTCGCACCAAAGCGCACCTACACCCCAAAAGCACGCTCCCTGCCGCCCTTTGAATCAGTGTGCGCATCCCATCTGCACAGTGTGTGCAACGCTTTGAAACAAAGTGTTCAATGCCTTGAAACAAAGTGTGCAACGCCTTGAAACAAAGTGTTCAATGCCTTGAAACAAAGTGTGCAACGCCTTGAAACAAACAGTTTCAAAGCCCCATGTCACGGTAGCGGTAAGTCATATCCCAGTGGCAGTATCCTATTTTCACGGCAGCGAGCCCCCTCGGAGCAAGTTATTTGCCATCTGCCACCCATCTGCCACCCCGTAACTACCAGATTATCAACCAAAGGTTGCAGATGGCAAATAAAACCACCATTTAAAAAACTCCGGCAGGCTCAAAAATTAGTACCTTTGCAGTGGCATAAACATCTGAAACAGAAATTTATCTGAATGGTTCACTGTTATGATTTGCCAAAAAATTAGTAACTTTGCAGTGGCATAAACATCTCGGAAACCCTTTCGCCTGAATGACCTCGGTTGTGATTTGCTAAAAAATTAGTACCTTTGCAGTGGCATAAACATCAGTATTACTATCAGCAATCTGAATAGTTACGTTGTGATTTGCTAAAAAATTAGTACCTTTGCAGTGGCATAAACATCGTGCTGGAGTTTAAGATCACCGGGACAAGGTTGTGATTTGCTAAAAAATTAGTACCTTTGCAGTGGCATAAACATCATTAGACTCATGGCAATGAACGTATGAACGGTTGTGATTTGCTAAAAAATTAGTACCTTTGCAGTGGCATAAACATCAGCAACTGCTGAATATCAAGCGAGTACTCTGTTGTGATTTGCTAAAAAATTAGTACCTTTGCAGTGGCATAAACATCCCGTTCGATATACTCTATAAGGTTTTTTTGTTGTGATTTGCTAAAAAATTAGTACCTTTGCAGTGGCATAAACATCTGCCTACGCCGGTATCGCCGTAGACACCTAGTTGTGATTTGCTAAAAAATTAGTACCTTTGCAGTGGCATAAACATCGCCTCATGCACCGCTATCCCTCATACGAATGTTGTGATTTGCTAAAAAATTAGTACCTTTGCAGTGGCATAAACATCATTCAACGGCTGTGTACGAAGCAACTGCTGTTGTGATTTGCTAAAAAATTAGTACCTTTGCAGTGGCATAAACATCAAACAAACCGATAGATTCTCCTGTAGAATGGTTGTGATTTGCTAAAAAATTAGTACCTTTGCAGTGGCATAAACATCCAGCATTAATAGACTGAGCGCGTTTAACAGTTGTGATTTGCTAAAAAATTAGTACCTTTGCAGTGGCATAAACATCTGAGTTCGGAGCA
>JAFUST010000090.1 GCA_017467535.1 Prevotella sp.
CTTAGGAATAAAGACAAAAGTGTAAACCGAAACAGGAATAAAGTCACAGAACTGACAACCTGTATAGGAATAAGAAAAGTAAAGTGTAAACCCAATTAGGAATAACGAACAAAACTGTCAACCAAAATCAGTACACAGCAAATCCCTGCCTTCGCATAGATTCTAGGCACTTCGTCAGCACATTCTAGGCACTTCGTCGACAGAAAGTAGGCACTTCGTCGACACATTCTAGGCACTTCGTCGAGAGAAAGTAGGCACTTCGTTAGCAGGAAACTGGCATTTCCGCCAACGGCTCTTTCGACAAAAACGACGCGTTATACATTTTAATAAGCGCTGTAAAACGATGTTATACGCTGCGTATCACAATGTAAAACGCCATTACTGTAGTTTCATGTTTAGGATGCAAAAAAATACCACTGGCCAATTGACCAGTGGTATTTGTACTTTTTCAGTTCGTACGTGGATTACTCAGCAGCAGCCTCAACAGCCTCAGCAGCCTCCTCAACGACCTCAGCAGCAGCCTCGGCCTCGGCCTTCAACTGAGCCTTAGCAGCCTCGAACTTAGCGCAGATAGAGTCGCACTCCAGACCAGTGGTGTCACCAACGAGGGCCCAAACAGCAGCGCTGTCGATAACCTCAACGGCCTCCTCAACAACAGTTGAATCGTTCTCTACAGCCTCAGTAGCGGGCTTCTCGGTGTTGGTGCATGCTGCGAACAGAGCAGCAGCGGCGAACATGAATGCAATCTTTTTCATTTCTTTTGCTTTTTAAATCTGTAAAACAATCATTTGTTTATTAAAACGCTGCAAAGGTAGGCATTTTTTTGATACGATGATACTTTTTTTTCGATTTTTTTTAGGTCGTTTTTGTAACTTTTTTGTAACTCATTGATATTCAGTGAAGTGTGAAATGTTAAAAATAGTATAAAAACTACACTTAACTCATTTTAAAGCAAAAAACGGCTTTTTTCGGTTCTTTTTGTGTACCTTTGCATCATCATTGCAAAGCGCAAGCAGATACACCTTATTATATATATGATAGATACATCGGCTTTTCAGGGCAAGACGGCTGCCTACTACACTCTGGGATGCAAACTCAATTTCTCTGAGACCTCCACTTTCGGTAAGATGCTCGAGGACCTCGGCGTGCGTACGGCGGCGAAGGACGAGCAGGCAGACATCTGTCTGATCAACACCTGCTCGGTGACCGAGATGGCCGATCACAAGTGCCGACAGGCCATCCATCGCATGGTGCGCCAGCATCCTGGTGCCTTTGTCGTGGTGACAGGGTGCTATGCGCAGTTGGAGGCCGAGGCCGTGAGCCGCATCGAGGGCGTCGACCTCGTGCTCGGCTCCAATGAGAAGGCTAACCTTGTGCAGTTCCTCTCCGACGCATGGAGCGGCGGCGAGGTGAGGCGCGGTTATCATGTGGAGAAGACGAAGGACATCAAGACCTTTGCGCCCAGTTGCTCGCGGGGCAACCGCACCCGCTATTTCCTGAAGGTGCAGGACGGCTGCGACTATTTCTGTACCTACTGCACCATCCCCTATGCCCGCGGTTTCAGTCGCAACCCGACCATCGCCTCGCTCGTCAGTCAGGCGGAGCAGGCCGTCAGCGAGGGTGGCAAGGAGATTGTGCTGACGGGCGTGAACATCGGCGACTTCGGCAAGACCACCGGCGAGCGGTTCATCGACTTGGTGAAAGCGCTCGACGGGGTGGGTGGCATCAGCCGCTACCGCATCAGCAGTCTTGAACCCGACCTGCTGAGCGATGAACTGATCGACTATTGTGCCACCGAGAGCCGCGCCTTCATGCCTCACTTCCACATTCCCCTGCAGAGCGGCAGCGATGCCGTGCTGAAACTGATGCACCGCCACTACGACCGCCAGTTGTTTGCCGACAAGATTCTGCGCATCAAGCAGGCGATGCCAGAGGCCTTCATCGGCGTGGACGTGATGGTCGGATGTAGGGGCGAGACGCCGGAGTGCTTCGAGGAAACCTACACGTTTCTCGACGCACTGCCCGTTACCCAGTTGCACGTCTTCCCCTATTCCGAGCGCCCCGGCACGGCTGCGCTCAAGATTCCCTATGTGGTGGCTGACAGCGAGAAGAAGGTGCGCAGCAAGCGGCTGCTCGACCTCTCCGACCGCAAGACGGAGGCCTTCTACGCCCAGCACATCGGACAGCAGGCGGAGGTGCTCTTCGAAAAGACCACCCGCGGCCGGGCGATGCACGGTTTCACCCGAAACTACGTGCGGGTGGAACTCTCGCCGCGCGATGCCCGCCCCGAATACGACAACCAGATCATCACCGTCACCCTGGGTGACTTCAATCACGACAAGACATCACTAAAAGCCATCGTCAATGGATAAAGTAGCCATCGTCATTCTCAACTGGAACGGAGCCGAGATGCTCCGTCAGTATCTGCCCGGCGTGCTGAATTACTCGCGCGACGAGGGCACCGTCTACGTGGCCGACAATGCCTCGACCGACGACAGTGTGTCGCTCCTCCGCGAACACTTTCCTGAGGTGCGCCTCATTCTGCTGGACAAGAACTGGGGCTTCGCCGAAGGCTACAATCGCGCGCTGGCACAGGTCGATGCCGAGTACTACCTGCTGCTCAACAGCGACATCGAGGTGACCCACCACTGGCTCACCCCCCTGCTGCAGTTCATGGACAGCCATCCGCGCGTGGCCGCCTGCCAGCCCAAGTTGCTCAGCATCTTCCACCGCGACCAGTTCGAGTATGCCGGTGCCGCCGGTGGCTATCTCGACCGCCTCGGCTACCCCTTTTGCCGTGGCCGCATCTTCAGCACCGTCGAGCAGGACAACGGCCAGTACGACCAGCCCTGCGCGATACACTGGGCAACGGGTGCCGCCCTCCTCGTTCGCGCCTCTATATATAAAGAGGTGGGAGGTCTTGACAGCCGTTTCTTCGCCCATCAGGAGGAGATCGAGATGTGTTGGCGCATGCGCATCCGCGGCTACCAGATCTACTGCGTGCCCGACAGCGAGGTCTACCACGTGGGCGGCGGCACGCTGCCCACGTCGAACCCGATGAAGACCTACCTCAACTTCCGCAACAACCTGACGATGCTCTACAAGTGTCTGCCGCAGAGTGACTTGCGTCGGGTGATGCGCCTGCGCTGGTGGCTCGACTACATGGCCGCCTTCCAGTCGCTCCTGCTGGGCCGCAACGTGGGTGAGTTCAAGGCCGTCTTCCGTGCCCGTCGCGACTTCAAGCGCTGGCGCCACGACTTCGATGCCGATCGCCGTCAGATACAGCAAAGCCGTGTAGGTGATGCCTCCCAAGAGCGCATCCCCCTTTCCGTCCTGTGGCAATACTACGTCAAGGGCCGCAAGACCTGCTCCTCCCTTCCCCTGTTGTCGGCCGAGGCAGGTGATGAGTAAGCAGAAACAGGATATGAGTTTCTGATATCATCAGGTCATCAAAGAAAAAGCACCCGTGCCTTTCCTAGCAGGAAAGGCACGGGTGCTGTACACATGGTTATACGATACCGAAGTGGCGGAGGGCGTTCATGATGCCGTCGTCGTCGACGGAGGTTGTCACGTAGTCGGCCTGCTGTTTGAGCGAGTCGAGGGCGTTGCCCATCGCGACACCGATGCCTGCCGTGCGAATCATCGCGACATCGTTGCCGCCGTCGCCGAAGGCCATTGTGTGGTGCGGGTCGAGGCCCAAGTGGCGGGCCATCGCCAGCACACCTTCGCCCTTGTCGGCCCCCTTGGCCGTCACGTCGGTGAAGTCGGGATGCCAGCGGCCCGAGGTGCAGCCGGGGATGCGGGCCATCATCTGCCGCTCGTAGTCCTCGTCGAAGAACGGTGTCAGTTGCAGGATGCGCTGTTGCATGACGACTTCCAGCGGCTTCACTTGCTCCAGGTTCTTGACGGCAAGGTCCTGTCGGAACACCTTGTCCACGTCGCCCTTCGGGTCGAGCACGGCCACATCCTGTTCGCCCACTACGATGAGGCCGTAGCCCCGTTGCCGGGCATCGGCCACCATCGTCTCAGCCTCCCCGTGGTTAATCTCGCGACACCTCACTGTCTCGCTGCCTACGAAACACAGAGCACCGTTGATGGTCACGTAGCCGTCGATCAGATGTTCTATGGCACCGAGGTTGGTGATGATCAGCGGCGGACGGCCCGTGGCGATAAACACGCGGTGGCCGTTGGCCTTGGCTTGCGTCAGTGCCAGAATGGTGGACGGCGGAATCTCGTGCGTCTTGAAACTTACCAGTGTCCCGTCGATATCGAAGAATAGTGCGTATTTGCTCATCTGTCATTTACGGGAGTTAACAGTACTGTTAACTCCCGTAGAAAACTTAGGCGTTGTACTCCTGCCAACTCTTGATCTTGATGTCGTCGAGGCTCATGGCGGTGAAGGCCTCGATGAAGGCCTTGGCCAGTCGCACGTTGGTCATCAGGGGGATGTTGTGGTCGATGGCGGCGCGACGAATCTTGTAGCCGTTGGTCAACTCGCGCTTGGTGTGGTTCTTCGGCACGTTGACTATCAGGTCGAACTTGTGGTCGGCAATCATCTCCATCACCTTGTTCTCACCCTCCTCGTCGGGCCAGCAGACGGCCTTGGCCTCTACGCCGTTGTCGCAGAAGAAGCGGGCGGTGCCAGGGGTGGCGTACACCTCGTAGCCCTTCTTCACCAGTTGCTGTGCGGGCTCCAGCAGGCTCACCTTGCCCTTGGCAGCGCCAGAGGAGATGAGCACGGCCTTCTTTGGCAGCCGGTAGCCGGTGGCGATGAGGGCGTTGAGCAGTGCTTCGTGCAGGTCGTCGCCCAGACAGCCCACCTCGCCCGTAGACGACATGTCGACACCCAATACGGGGTCGGCATTCTGCAGACGGGCAAACGAGAACTGCGAAGCCTTCACGCCGATGCGGTCGATGTCGAACTCGCTCTTGTCGGGCTTGGAGTAGGGGGCGTCGAGCATGATCTTCGTGGCCGTCTCGATGAAGTTGCGCTTCAGAATCTTCGACACGAAGGGGAACGAGCGCGAGGCGCGCAGGTTGCACTCGATGACCTTCACCTCGCGGTTCTTGGCCAGGAACTGGATGTTGAACGGGCCGCTGATATTCAGTTCGGCGGCTATCTTGTAGGCTATCTTCTTGATCTGGCGCACGGTGGAGAAGTAGATGTGCTGGGCGGGGAACACCATCGTGGCGTCGCCGGAGTGCACACCGGCATACTCGATATGCTCGGAGATGGCATACTCCACCACCTGACCCTTGTCGGCCACGGCGTCGAACTCTATCTCCTTGGTCTCGGTCATGAACTTCGAGATGACCACGGGGAACTCCTTCGACACCTCGGTGGCCATGTTGAGGAAGCGGTGCAACTCCTCGTCATCGTAGCACACGTTCATCGCAGCACCCGAGAGGACATACGACGGACGTACCAGCACGGGATAGCCCACCTCGTCGACAAACTGCTTCACATCGTCAAACGAGGTCAGCGCGCGCCATGCCGGCTGATCGATGCCCAGTTTGTCGAGCATGGCCGAGAACTTGTCGCGGTTTTCGGCGCGGTCGATGTCCACGGGGCTCGTGCCCAGCACGGGCACACCCTGACGGTGCAGTTTCATGGCCAGGTTGTTGGGAATCTGTCCACCCACCGAGACGATGACGCCGCGGGGCGACTCCAGGTCGATGACGTCGAGCACGCGCTCCAGCGACAGTTCGTCGAAGTAGAGGCGGTCGCACATGTCGTAGTCGGTCGACACGGTCTCGGGGTTGTAGTTGATCATAATCGACTTGTAGCCCAGTTTGCGTGCCGTGTTGATGGCGTTGACCGAGCACCAGTCGAACTCCACCGACGATCCGATGCGATAGGCACCCGAGCCGAGCACGATGACCGACTTCTCGTTGTTGTAGTAGTTGATGTCGTGCTTGGTGGTATAGGCGGCTGGAGCACTGCTGCCCAGGGTGAAGGCATCCTGGAAGGCGGGTACGTGTGTATAGGTAAAATAGAGGTAGTTGGTCAGTTCGGGATGCTCGGAGGCCACGGTGGGTATGCGCTTCACCGAGGGCAGTATGCCGCGCTCCTTGCGGTAGCGGCGCACTTCGAGGTTCTCCTTCTCCATGTTGCCGTTCTTGGGCTTCAGCACGAAGCGGGCAATCTGGAAGTCGGAGAAGCCGGCCTGCTTCACCTCCAGCAGGAATGCATCGGGAATGTCCTCCAATTTATTGAATTCCTGCAGTTTGTGCTTCAAATCTACGATATGCTTCAGGCGCTCCAGGAACCACGTGTCGATCTTCGTCAACTGCTCAATGCGCTCCACGGTGTAGCCCTCCTCCAAGGCCTGTGCGATGGCAAAGATGCGCAGGTCGGTGGGGTTCTGCAGTTCCTCGTCCAGATTCTCGAAGCGGGTGTGGTCGTTGCCCACGAAACCGTGCATGCCCTGTCCGATCATGCGCAGGCCCTTCTGAATCATCTCCTCGAAGGAGCGACCGATGCTCATGATCTCGCCCACCGACTTCATCGACGAGCCGATCTGACGGCTGACGCCGGCAAACTTGGTCAAGTCCCAGCGCGGTATCTTGCAGATCATGTAGTCGAGGCTCGGAGCCACATAGGCCGACGAAGTGGTGCCCATCTCGCCAATTTGGTCGAGCGTGTAGCCGAGGGCTATCTTGGCGGCCACGAAGGCAAGGGGATAGCCGGTGGCTTTCGATGCCAGTGCGCTGGAGCGCGACAGACGGGCGTTGATCTCGATGATGCGGTAGTCGTTGGTCACAGCGTTGAAGGCAAACTGGATGTTGCACTCGCCCACGATGTTCAGATGGCGCACGCAGCGGATGGTGATGTCCTGCAGCATCTTCACCTGCTCCTCTTTCAGCGAGCAGGTGGGAGCCACCACGATCGACTCGCCGGTGTGGATGCCCAGAGGGTCGAAGTTCTCCATCGAGGCCACGGTGAAGCAATGGTCGTTGGCATCGCGGATGCACTCGAACTCAATCTCCTTCCAGCCCTTCAGGCTCTCTTCCACCAGAATCTGCGGTGCGAAGGTGAAGGCACTCTCGGCCAGTTCCTTGAACGCCTGCTCGTCGGGACAGATGCCGCTGCCCAGTCCGCCCAGGGCGTAAGCCGAGCGGATCATGATGGGGAAGCCGATCTCGTGGGCAGCCTTCAGGGCATCGTCCATGTTCTCCACGGCGTGGCTCACGGGTGTCTTCAACTCTATCTCGTCCAGTTTCTTCACAAAGAGATCGCGGTCCTCCGTGTTCATGATGGCTTCTACCGAGGTGCCCAGTACCTCGACGCCATACTCCTTGAGCACGCCCGTCTGATAGAGTTCGGTGCCGCAGTTCAGGGCCGTCTGTCCGCCGAAAGCCAGCAGGATGCCGTCAGGGCGCTCCTTCTTGATGATTTCCGTCACGAAGTGGGTGTTCACAGGCTGGAAGTACACCTTGTCGGCGATGCCCTCCGATGTCTGAATGGTAGCGATGTTGGGGTTCACCAGCACGCTCTTGATTCCCTCTTCGCGCAGGGCTTTTAGAGCCTGCGATCCCGAGTAGTCAAACTCACCTGCCTGTCCGATTTTCAGTGCGCCCGATCCGAGCACGAGCACCTTCTTTAGATTCTTTGTGGTCATTGTCTTATTATTGTTTGTTTCGTTTCGCGGCTGCAAAGTTACACATTTTATCTGAAACGAGCAAGACTTTTCTCGTTCTGTTTCTCAAAATCAAACGTGATGGAATTTTTCTGTAAGAAAATGCACGGTGCCTGCTGGCCTTTTGACGAACTCCCCCTTTTGAGTGACGAACTGGGATGGCGGAAAAATATTTGTTGACAAATGTTTTGGCGGTTCATAGTTTTTTCGTAACTTTGTGACATGAAATCAAAGCAGACAATCACGAGATGGGTTCTTGGCGTGGGAATCTGGGTGCTGGCTTGCCTGAACGCACAGGCGCAGATGGAGAGCCACCTGACCTTCCGCCGATACACCACACGGGACGGACTGCCACAGGTGCAGAGCGAGCGGCTGTGGCAGGACGCGCGCGGGTATATTTACATAGGTACGCTGTCGGGCTTCGTCCGCTTCGACGGCCGTGCGTTCGACCCCTATCTGAAGGGGCGGCGCGAAAACATCGTGGGATTCACCGAGACCGACGGGCAGGTGACGGCCCTGGGCTTCAGGCGCCAGTGGGTGGTAGACGGCTGCGACGTGAAGATGCGCCCCATAGACGGCGACAATCACTGGCAACTGAACAACCTGAATGCCGACGGACTGCCCCGCGACATGGTGCTGCTGGAGGACGAGCAGGAGACGCACCGCCGGCTGTGCCGCGTCAGGGGACAGCAGTTCGACGAGATACTCGCCGACACGCTGCTCGACCTGATGGGCATGGATCGCAAACTCTATGCCGACTCGCAGGTGGTGCTCATACCCACGCCGCAGGGCCTCTACAGCAGGCAGTGGGGCAGTGGGGCGGCTAAGAAAGTGGCCGACAAGCCCGACGTCTACACGCTGCTACGCACCGACTCTGCCCTGCTGGCCTTCGCCGCTGATGGCATCTATGCCGTCGAGTCCGAGGGCCTCCGCCTGTTGCAGGCGGTCAGTTGGAGCGAGGCCTCGTTTGGCATCATCGTCAGGCCGCTGCAGTCGGGCCGTCTGGTGGTGGCCGACGAGCATACAGTCTATCTCTACGACGGTGCGACGCTCCGACAGGTGATGACGGGCATCAATCTGGTGCGCGACGTGCTGGTCGACCGCTGGGACCGCCTCTGGGTGGCCACCTATCAGGGCGTCTACTGCTTCTTCAACCGCAATTTCACTAACCACACGCTGACCGATCGCAACGACATCGTGCGTGCGGTGGCTGCCGATGCCGAAGACCGGCTGGTGATGGGCACACTCAACGGGAAAATGATGATAGATAGTGTCATCGTCAGCGACGACCCCATGCAGTACTATGGCACAGGAGCCGCCAGGGTAGGTCGACAGGTGTTCCTGCTGGCCAACGGCGACGTGACTTGTGTCGACGATGACGGCACTGCGCGCACCCTCGGCCTTCCGCCCGACCGCTACAAGTTCCTCAGCGAGCACAACGGACGGCTGCTGCTGGTCAGCCAGCGGTGCGTCATCTCTGCCTACGACCCCCGCAGCGGCCAGATAGACACGCTGACCACCCAGATACCCTATCCCTGGTGTGTCGCTGCCGACGATGAGGGATGCCTCTGGGCAGGCGGCACTAAGGGCGTCTATCGTCTCAATCGCGAGGGGCAGGTGACTCAGGCCGACTATCCCCAGTCGCTGGTGGTCACCACGATGCAGGCCGACAGCCGCGGCACCGTCTTCTTCGCCTCGGCCGACTCGCTGTTCATGATCCGTCACGGACAACTGACCGCCCTCAACGCCCAGATGCCCCAACTCTGCAGCCACGAGGTGCGCGCGCTGCACGTCTCTCCTCGCGGCTATCTGGTGGTGGCTGTGGTCGACGGGCTGTTCATCTGCCGCGTTGGCGATGACTATGCGCTTAGCGATGTCCACTTCTTCGACCACCATAACGGCTTCACGATGCTCGAGCCGCTCAAGGCCACCATTGCCGAAACCAGCGACGGCACCGTGTGGATAGCGGGTGTGGAGGAGATGACGTCGTTCCGTCTGGACGATGTGATGGCCCATCATGAGGAAGACACCTACGTGGAGCCCTTGCCGCGCTGGTGGCAGCACTGGTGGGTGTGGCTGCTGGCACTGACGGCGTTTGTGCTGGCCGTGTGGGGTGTGGCCTTCTGGTACGAGAAGCGGCGCAACCGCAGGAAGATGATCCGCCTGCAGCGCGAGAAACTGGAGCAGAAGCGGCGCATAGACACCATCAGGCAGAAGGCTATAGAGGCCGAGAATACAGAATTGGCAAAGGATATTGTGAAGATGACCGAGAAGGCATCCGACGAGCGTCTGACTCTCCGCACGGCTAGCGGCACGTTTGTGGTCGACGTAACGGATATCGCCTACTTCAAGGGCGACGGCAACTACTCGCAGATAGTCACCTTCCACAGCACCGACACGGTGCTTGTCGGTCTGGGCGCACTGGAGAAGACGCTGGCTAAGGAGACCTTCGTGCGTGCCGACCGCAGTACGCTGGTCAACATCCACAATATCAGCAACCTGATGCCCAAGCAGCGGCGCTGCGTCTTCCGCTCGCCTGACGGTCAGGAGGTGGAGACGCGCCTACTGGCTCCTGCCTTCAAGCGTCTGCAGGATTTGCTGTAGCAAGGGGGGGGAGGCGTCATTGCTCCAGACTCTTCAGTTTCTGCAGGGTCTCTTGTGCCTCTTCGCTCTCTTTGCCGTAAAGAATGTTTTTGATATCTAAGGATTTCTGCAGGTTGGCGCGAGCCAGTTCGCTCTGGCCGCTGGCCATGTATTCTTCGGCCACACGGTCGCACAGCACTGCCACGCGGCGGGCATAGTCGATGTCGCGGAGGATGGCGGCCCTGTCAGTCGAAGCCTTGTCGATGATGCTCTGGGCAAAGGCTATGCGCTGCTGTATCTCCTCCTTTGCCGCCCGGTTGCGCTCCAGCACGGTCTCTGGGTCGAAGACGGTGTGTATGAGCGAGTCGGCCTTGTCCAGTTCGCCGTTCTCTATGCAGATGTTTATTTCGCGGTCTATGGAGTCCAGTTGGTCGTAGTCGGTTCGTGCATAGCGGTCGGCCATATCGCCTATCAGCGACAGGTACTTCTCGTAGTGGTCTTGCAGGCTCTGCAACTCCTGACGGTAGCGTTCGGCAGTGATTTTGTTCTCCTTCAACTGCTTCTCTATCTCCTGCGCCTTTTTCTGGTAGTTCTCCTCGGCCACGCGCTCTGCGTTGCGCTCTATGCGCAGTCGGTCGGCCTCCAACTGCTTGGTGTCCACCATCGAGATCTCTACTGGTACCTGCGTGGAGAACACCTGCGAGCGTCCGATGAGGCCGTTGTCCTTCAGTTCGTAGCCATTTTTCCTGACGCTCAGCAGCACGAAGGCATCGCCGTTCTTTTTGTCAGGAGCCGTGAAACTGAAGTGGCCGCTTTCTGTACTGAGCACCGCATTGCCCACGCCTTTCACCCGGATGGTCACGCCACTGAGCGGCACACCCGGCTTACCCGGTCGTCCGATGGTTTTCACAACGCCCTGTTGCACGGCTTGAGCGCAGACTGTGAGAGGCAGGGCGAAAAGCAGCAGAATCAAGAAATGCCTATTCATCTGGATGGTTGTCTTTTCTGTAGACGGTGAAGTAGCCGATGCGGTGGGTGCGCCCTTTCTTTCCCAGTGAACGGAGGCAGTACATTCCATCGGGCAGGGATTCCACGCTGAGACGTTCGGTATAAGGACGGACGCTGATCTGCTGGCCGGTCATACTCTCCACGATGACGTAGTCGGCATCGAGCACCTGACCTTTCGTAGGCAGGATGATGGGGAGTCCTGTTGAAATCTGTATCTTCTGATGGGCCATTTGTTCCTTCTGGTCGCCTGCTTCCATTTGTATGGCAGGGCTCTCCTGACCGTAGCGGTTCATGGCCGTCACGGCGTAGTACTTGCCCTGCGGGGTGGACACCAGGAGGCTGGTGGCCGTCCGGCGTGTGGCCACGAGGTTGTGGGGATCGTCAGTGTCCACAGGATAGCGGTCGCTGGCATATACATTATATAATAGGTAGGGCGCATCGCCGGGGTCGCTGGCACCGCTCCACGACAGCAGGTTGTCTTGCAGCGAGAGGGTAGTGGGTGCCTTTGGTGCAGGGCGGTTGGCCCAAGTCATGGGGGGAATGAGCGTAGGTGTGGCGTCGAAGCGGCATGAGAAGTCGTAGATGCCGCGCGTGTTGTCTGTGAAGAATTTCGAGCGGAAATAGCAGTGCCCCAGCCCCAGTTGGCGCAGCACGTGCAGTTGGCGCTCAACCATAGGCAGTGTCCATCGTCCCTCCTTTGGGTCGAGAAAGTAGATGCCCAATCCGGGCACCACCATACGCCCGTGACTCTGCTCCTGCCAGTCGATGGCGAAGGGATAGAAGTTGTTGCCCTGGAAGTACATCATGGGGAAGAGGGCGTCCATCAAGTCGTCGCGCAGCCAGGCCTGTGCATCCTGGCTGACTGCCGTGCGGGCATTCCAGCCACCCGAGCGGTAGCGGCGCAGGTCATCGTACTTGCCGATGGGCGAGCACGACATCTTGACCCAGGGCTTCTCGCTCTTCACGGCGTGGCTAACCTTGCGCACAATGTCGGTGATGCAGGCTATGCGCTTGCTGCGGCTCTCGCCCCGCTTCAGTTTGGGCCACGTCTCGGGGTAGCGTATGTAGTCGAGGTGGATGCCGTCCACATCGTAGTTGCGCACTATCTCAGTGCACATCCGTGCCAGGTAGTCGCCCGTCTGTGGCTGCTCGGGATCCATGTAGCCCTCGTCGCCTATGTGTTTGATTAGACGCGGATATTTCTGGCGCAACTGTTTGCAACCCAGGTTGTTCCATTTTCCAACGGGGATGGTCACCACCCATGCGTGGCACTCCATACCGCGCTCGTGGCACAGGTCGATGCACAACTGGAGTGGATCGTAGCCGGGGGCACGACCAGGATGACCGGTGACACAGCCGTCCCAGGGCTCGATGGCCGATGGGTAGATGGTGGTGGCACGCACGCGGGTTTGCACCAGCACCATGTTGATACCCGCCTGCTTCAGGCGGTCCAGCGTCTGGATCATCTCCTCGCGCTGTTTGACGGCGTCGTAGGAGTGCGGCCAGTCGATGCCGCCGATAGTGGTCAGCCAGACGGCCCTCACCTCGTACTTCGTGGTGGGTGCTGCATTCCACAGGGTCTGCTCTGGCGTCTGGGCATGGCTGCCGAGGGCCATCATCAGCGAGAGAAGTAGGGTATATAGATGCTTCATTGCTTGACAATCTGAAAAATTCCGTGCAAAGGTACAAAAAAATTCTTAATTCTTAATTCTTAATTCTTATTTTATTATTACCTTTGCATCGTGAATTCACTTAAACCCCAAAAATGATAACTTTTGTAGTGAGCCTCGTGGCTCTTGTGTTAGGCTATTTTCTGTATGGCCGCTTTGTTGAGAGAGTTTTTGGCCCTGACGACCGTCCGACCCCGGCCGTAGCCAAGGCCGATGGTGTGGACTTCATGGTACTGCCTTCGTGGAAGATCTTCATGATCCAGTTCCTGAACATCGCGGGCACGGGTCCAATCTTTGGTGCCATCATGGGCGCGCAGTTTGGCCCTGCTGCCTATCTGTGGATTGTCTTTGGCTGCATTTTTGCTGGAGCCACCCACGACTATCTGTCTGGTATGCTTTCGATTAGACATGGTGGTGCCAACCTGCCAGACATCATCGGCAGTTACTTGGGCAATGCCACAAAGCAGGTGATGCTGGTCTTCTCGGTGTTCCTGCTGATGATGGTGGGTGCCGTGTTTGTGTTCAGTCCCGCCAAGATTCTGGGCGGCATTTGGGAGCCTGCCTACTTCACCGAGCACTTCGGTCCTTACGTGTTCTGGATAGCAGTGGTGTTCATCTACTACATCATCGCCACGATGATGCCTATCGACAAGATTATCGGCAAGATTTATCCGCTCTTCGCCTTCTCGCTGCTGTTCATGGCCGCTGCGCTGATGGTGATGCTGCTGGTTAAGCAACCACATCTGCCTGAGTTGTGGAATGGTGTTGACGGTGAACTGCTCACAACAGATCGCCTCTTCCCCTGCCTATTTATCACCATCGCCTGTGGTGCTATCAGTGGTTTCCATGCCACGCAGACGCCGCTCATGGCCCGCTGCGTGAAAAGTGAGAAGATGGGCCGTCCCATGTTCTATGGTGCTATGATCACTGAGGGTGTCGTGGCTCTAATTTGGGCCACCGTAGCCATGTATTTTTTCTACGACTCTCCCGAGCCCGGTTACACTACGATAGCAGGTGGCGCCGATGCCGTGAATGATGCACCGACCATTGTGAACCTGATTTGCAACGACTGGTTAGGCGTGTTTGGTGGCATTCTGGCCATGCTGGGTGTGGTGGCTGCCCCGATCACCAGTGGTGACACGGCCTTGCGTTCGGCCCGTCTGATCATTGCCGACTTCCTGCACCTGGAGCAGAAAACCATCCGCCGCCGTCTCTACGTGTGCATTCCACTGTTTGCTGTCACTATGGGCATCCTGATTTGGCAGATGGCCGATCCTCAGGGCTTTAAGATCATCTGGAGTTGGTTCGGATGGAGCAATCAGGCCCTGTCGGTATTCACGCTTTGGGCCATCACGGTTTATCTGGTGCGCCAGCGCAAGAACTATTTCATCACGCTGATTCCGGCTCTGTTTATGACAGTGGTGTGTACCACGTTCTTCTTTACTGAGAAGGTATTCACGCTGGCTCCCATGTGGACTTGGGTGATTGCTGGAAGTGCGCTGTTGGTAGCGCTGACGTGGTTTGTGGCTTGGTATCTGAAATACAACAAATCTAAATAATAAACGCATAATGACTATGAGAAAATTTCTGTTTTTAATGATCTTCGGATTGGTATCATCAGTAGTAACTCAGGCACAGCAGGCTGATCGCCTGCCTTTTGCCAAGGATAAGTTCTATACTTCGGCAAGTCTGTCTGGCTTTGACTTGAACTGGAATAAGAATCAGAGTTGGCACATGGATGTTGCAGCCAAGTGTGGCTATCTGTTTGAAGATGACTGGATGGTGACCGCAACGCTCGGTTACGATTGGTATAAGGTTGGTGAGAATAAGTTCACTGCTGGTGCCGGCCTGCGTTACTACATCGAGCAGAATGGTCTTTACTTGGGAGCCGGTGCCAACTATGTCCACCGTCATCAGTTTGATGATTTCGTGCCGACTGTGCAGGTGGGCTATGCTTTCTTCCTGAATCGCACCGTGACCTTGGAGCCAGAGGTCTACTATAATCTTAGCCTGAAGGACCACAACGAGTATAGTGGCTTCGGCGTTCGCATCGGAATTGGTATTTACTTTGAGTAGTTGATGAGTTATGTTAAGCGTTGAGGAACTTGTTGACAGGCTGATTGATCTGTCGTTTGCAGAAGATATTGGCGATAGTGACCATACCACGTTGTGTTGTATCCCTGAGGACGCTATGGGGCGTTCGCACTTGCTGATCAAGGAGGACGGTATCCTGGCCGGCGTTGAGGTGGCCAAAGAGGTGTTTCGTCGCTTCGATCCTGAGATGAAGGTCGAGGTGCTGATGGGCGACGGCTCGCGGGTAAAGAAGGGCGACATCGCCATGATTGTAACAGGCAAGGTGCGCTCCCTGTTGCAGACGGAGCGTCTGATGCTGAACATCATGCAGCGCATGAGCGGCATTGCCACGATGACCGACCGCTACGTGAAGCGATTGGAGGGAACGGGCACTCGTGTGCTGGATACCCGCAAGACTACACCTGGTATGCGTATGCTGGAGAAGCAGGCCGTGAAGATCGGCGGTGGCTGTAACCATCGCATCGGCCTCTTTGATATGATTCTGCTGAAGGACAACCACGTGGACTTTGCCGGCGGTATTACCAATGCCATCGACCGTTGCCACAAGTATCTGGAGGAGAAGGGCCTGAAACTGAAGATAGAGATAGAGGTGCGCAACTTCGACGAACTGCAGCAGGTGCTGGATCACGGAGGCGTGGACCGCATCATGCTCGACAACTTCTCGGTGCCCGACACGAAGAAGGCCGTGGAACTGATTGACCACCGCTACGAGACCGAGTCGAGCGGCGGCATCACCTTCGACACCATCCGCGACTATGCCGAGCAGGGTGTCGACTTTATCAGCGTCGGTGCGCTGACCCACTCTGTGAAGGGCCTCGACATGAGTTTCAAGGCTTGCTAAGCACTCCGAAAGCCTTTCACATAAAAAATCCCCGCTCATCAACATCTGACGAGCGGGGATTTCTTTATCAGTGTACAATCCTCTTGGGATTATTTCTTGTTCAGAGCCAGGTCAATCTCCACGGCGATAGACACAGTGGCACCCACCATGGGGTTGTTGCCGATGCCGAGGAAGCCCATCATCTCCACGTGAGCGGGAACCGACGACGAACCTGCAAACTGAGCGTCGCTGTGCATACGGCCCAGTGTGTCGGTCATACCGTAGGAAGCAGGACCGGCAGCCATGTTGTCGGGGTGCAGCGTACGACCGGTACCACCACCAGAGGCAACCGAGAAGTAAGGCTTGCCAGCGAGCACGCGCTCCTTCTTATAGGTGCCAGCCACGGGGTGCTGGAAGCGGGTGGGGTTGGTAGAGTTGCCGGTGATGGAGACGTCGACATTCTCCTTCCACAGGATAGCCACGCCTTCGCGCACGTCGTCGGCACCGTAGCACTTCACCTTGGCACGAGGACCGTCAGAGTAGGGCACCTCCTTAACGACCTTTACCTCGCCGGTGTAGTAGTCGAACTGTGTCTGCACGTAGGTGAAACCATTGATACGTGAAATGATCATAGCGGCGTCCTTGCCCAGACCGTTCAGAATGACGCGGAGGGGCTTCTTGCGCACCTTGTTGGCCTTCTCGGCAATCTTGATGGCACC
>JAFUST010000091.1 GCA_017467535.1 Prevotella sp.
GACGTCGGCATCGGTCATGATGATAATCTTGACGTAGCGCAATTTGTCAATGTTGGCCTCGCGGTCGCCCTCGCCTTCCACGCCGAAGCGAACGCCGATGGATTGGATGATATTCATCACACTCTCGGCCTCGAACACACGGTGCCACTGTACCTTCTCCACGTTCAGAATCTTTCCGCGGAGGGGCAGGATAGCCTGGAAGTGACGGTCGCGGCCCTGTTTGGCTGAGCCGCCTGCCGAGTCACCCTCGACGAGGAATATCTCGCAGTTCTTCGGATCCTTGTTGGAGCAGTCGGCCAACTTACCGGGCAGACCGCCACCACTCATGGGGTTCTTGCGCTGCACGCTTTCGCGAGCCTTACGGGCGGCGATACGTGCGGTGGCAGCCAGCACCACCTTGTCGCAGATCAGGCGGGCCTCTTTCGGGTGCTCCTCCAGATAGTTGGTCAGTGCCTCGCCCACGGCCTGCTGCACAGCGCCTGCCACCTCCGAGTTGCCCAACTTCGTCTTCGTCTGGCCCTCAAACTGCGGTTCAGCCACCTTGATGGAGATGACAGCCGTCAGGCCCTCGCGGAAGTCCTCACCGGCAATCTCTATCTTAGCCTTCTCAATCTGCTTCGAGATCTGCGGGTCGGCATCAGCATACTTCTTCAGCGTGCGGGTCAGCGCCATGCGGAAGCCCACCAGATGGGTGCCGCCCTCGATGGTGTTGATATTGTTCACGTAGGAGTGGATATTCTCCGTGTAGTCCGTGTTGTACATCACGGCCACCTCAATGGGAACGCCCTGCTTCTCGGTCTTCAGATAGATCACGTCGTCGAACAGATGGGTGCGGTGGCGGTCCACGTAGCGCACGAACTCCTTCAGGCCTTCCTTGGCGTGGAACACCTCTTCGCGCAGGTTGCCCTCCTCGTCGGGACGCATATCCTTCAGCGTGATGGTGATGCCGGCATTCAGGTAGGCCAGTTCGCGCATACGCTTGGCTATGATGTCATACTTATATTCTGTAGTGGTAAAGATGGTGCCGTCGGGCCAGAACTGCTGGCGCGTGCCGCGCAGGTCGGTCTCGCCCACCACCTTCACGGGGTAGAGGGGCTTGCCTTTCTCGTACTCCTGCTGGTAGATCTTGCCATCGCGGAACACCTGCGACAGCATATGGGTAGACAGCGCGTTGACGCACGAGACACCCACGCCGTGCAGACCGCCAGACACCTTATAGGAGCCCTTGTCGAACTTACCGCCGGCGTGCAGCACAGTCATCACCACCTCCAGGGCGCTCTTGTGCATCTTCTCATGCTCGTCTACGGGAATACCGCGACCGTTGTCCTGCACGGTGATGGAATTATCTTCGTTGATGGTCACCTCGATGTGTGTGCAATAGCCGGCCATCGCCTCGTCAATCGAGTTGTCGACGGTCTCGTTCACCAGATGGTGCAAACCCTTCTCACTGATATCGCCGATGTACATAGCCGGGCGCTTACGCACGGCCTCCAGTCCCTCGAGCACCTGAATGTTACTCGCGGAATAGTTTTGTTGTTCTTGCTGTAAATCTTCTGCCATTTTGTTAATGTCCTTAATAGGTTGCAAAGGTACAAAAAAAAGAGCAAAAAGCAAAAGAAAAAAGGTTATTTTTTCTTTTGCTTTTCACTGATTATCATGTTTTATTATCATGCATTTTATGCTCAGATTTGCAGTAAGACTCCATTCCGATGCTTGACTCTCGTTGAATGGAGGCTTCAAACGGGTCATTCCGATGGGAAGTCGCGCTCGTTCCGATAGGACTTTACCCAGGTAAAGTGCCATACCTTACTCCCTAAAGTACCATACCTTTGCACCGAAGATGACGTTCGGAGAGCCTTTAGATGACGTTACTTACTAAATCGGGCGAATGCAAGTTTTTTCCCGAAAATTTTTCATTGCGTCTGATATCTTGCACATTGTTCCATGTCACTCAGCATGACGCTGGCGGACGGCCTCGAAGAGGAGGATAGCGGTGCTGACGGAGACGTTGAGGGAATCGAGGCGGCCAAGCATAGGGATGCGGATGTGGGCATCGGCGGCCTGGCGCCACTGGGGGGTGAGCCCCGTAGACTCGGTGCCCATGACGAGGGCGGTGCCAAGGGTCATGTCAGTGTCGTAGTATAGATGGGAGTCCTGCAACTGGGCAGTGAGGATGCGAATGCCACGCTGCTGCAGGAAAGCGATGCACTCTGCAGAGGTGCATGCCACACAGGGCACGGTAAAGATGGCTCCGATGCTGCTGCGGATGAGATTGGGGTTGTAGAGGTCGGTCAGGGGATCGCAGACGATGACGGCATCGGCACGAGCGGCATCGGCCGAACGGAGGATGGCCCCCAGGTTGCCAGGCTTCTCGACGCTCTCGAGCACAACGACGAGGGGATGCTCCGACAGGCGGAGATCGGTGAGCGTCAGCGGGCGGGCACGGACGATGGCGATGACGCCTTCGGTGCCGCCGCGATAGGCCACTCGCTCATAGAGCGACGGGTGGAGCGTGATGAGCGGAGTGACAGCAAAGGCTTCCCGCAAGGCAGGACTCTGCTCGTCGAAGCGCTCTTCGCTGACGAAAATGGTATCGACCTCATAGCCGGCCGCCAGGCAGTGCTCCAGTTCACGCCGGCCCTCAACCACAAAGAGGCCCGTCTTCCGCCGTTCGGAAGACTTCTGCTGAAGGGCCAGCAGGCGCTTGACCCGAGGGTTCTGTGCACTGGAGATGATGTCAGTCATAGCCTTTTAACGAAGACGACCGCACAAGTGAGTGCTTGCACGGTCGTCTGACTTATTCTGTTGTAATCTTATCCGAGTTTGTTGATATGCTTGGCAAGGCTCGACTTCAAGTTGGCAGCCTTGTTCTTGTGGATAATGTTGGTCTTAGCCAGTTTGTCCAGCATCTTCTGCACGCTGGGATAGAGTTTAGCGGCCTCGTCCTTGTTGGTCATTGCGCGCAACTTGCGAACGGCGTTACGCATGGTCTTGGCATAGTACTTGTTGTGCAATGCCTTTTTCTTGTCCTGGCGAATTCTCTTCACCGATGATTTGTGGTTTGCCATTTTAACTTTTAACTTTTAACTTTTAACTTTTAACTTTCAACTTCATAAAGCCTTGGGTCTTATGCCTTTTGCCGCTGCCCTGGCGGACTCCTTTCGGAAGCCCTCCTCCACCCCTTTCCAGCCTGCGGCTGATAGCGCATCGCTACGCAGATAGAGGATTTATGCTTGTAGTCCCTAGGAGAGTCGAACTCCTCTTTAGAGAATGAAAATCTCTCGTCCTAACCGATAGACGAAGGGACCATCGACGCTTTAAGCGGGTGCAAAGGTACTGTTTTTTTCTGGTCTGACCAAATTTTCTTAAAGAAAAATGCTTGTTATTGCCGATTTTTGTGTACTTTTGCCCTCGATGTTAGAGAAAACAGAGGCTCTTGTGCTTCACACCCTGAGGTATGGCGACACGAAAATCATAGCCGACCTGTTCAGCCGACGACACGGCCGGCTGACCTTCATGGTGCCCTTGCCGAAGTCGCTCAAGGCGAAACTGAAGAAGCAGTATTTCCAGCCCCTCACCTTATTATATATAGAGGCCGACGTGCGCCAGCAGATGCAGTTCCAGAAACTGCACGATGCCTCACTGCTCACACCTCTGCCCTCGCTGCTGGCCGACCCAAGCAAACTGGCCATAGGCCTGTTTGTCAGCGAATTCCTCTACCATGCCTTGAGAGACGAGCAGCAGAACGAGCCGCTATTCGACTACGTGAGAAACAGCATAGAGTGGCTGGACCAGCGCGAGGCCGACTATGCCAATTTCCATCTGGTGTTCCTGATGCACCTGAGCCGATTCCTGGGCTTCTACCCTAACCTGGACGACTACCACGAAGGCTGCTACTTCGACCTGCGTGCGGCCTCGTTCTGCGTGAATCCGCCCCTGCATCGCGACTTCCTGATGCCACAGGAGGCTGCCCGCATCCAACTGATGATGCGCATGAACTACGCCACGATGCACCTCTTCCGCCTGAGCCGTGCCGACCGCAACCGCATCGTCGAGGTGCTGACGCTGTACTACAGGCTGCACCTGCCCCAGTTCCCCGAACTGCGGTCGCTGCCTGTACTAAGAGAATTGTTCTAACGGGTGGTGACCTCTTTCCCGTGCCTGAAGTCGCTGGGCGAGACACCCAAGTGCTTGCGCACGTAAGAGCCGAAGTGCGACATATTGGAGAAGCCGAGTTTAGCCGAGATCTCCTTGATGCTCAGATTGCTGCTGCGCAGATAGAACCGGATCTCCTCGATGGTATATTGGATGACCCAGTCGGAGGCAGTCTTATTGCTGTATTTCAGGCAGAGCATCGTCAGGTACTTAGGCGTGATGGCCAGTTGTGAGGCATATTCTGCAATGGGCCTACGCTTCACGGGGTTGTTGGACACAAGCCCCAGGAAGCGGTTGAAGAGGATCTTGCCCTGCGACAGTTTCAGGTTGCTCTCCGTCTCCGGCCGGTTGGCCAGAATCCAGCAGAGTTCGAGCAACTGGATGCGCACCAAGGCCAGCAGAATCTCGCGCGGCGACTGCTCCTGACGATTGTTCACCTTGGAGCGGATGAGTGAGAGATAGAGCATGAACTCCTCGTTGCACACTTCAGATATAGAGACGATATTGAGTTGGTTCACATAGACAGCCTGATGCCACACATCAATTTTGTCACGCAGGAGTTCGCTGATGATATGGTCAGTCAGGCACAGGACACGGCACTCGAAGTCTTCGGTCCGTTCGCCACTCTCCAGCCGGATGTTGGGTGGACAGATGAGCAGGTTGCCCTGTCCGAAGTCGATGGTCCGTCCGCCGGATGCCAGTTTCGTATGACCTGAACAGCAAATGGCGATGATATTGGTCATCGGCTTGAGGGGGTACAACTGGGAGATGTCCCTAATACTGTCGAGCACCCGCACATCACCATCGTTGTATTGAACGACCAGGTTGGTGAAGTCTAGGTAACCATGTTGAGTGTTCTTAGATACGTTGGCCATACACGCTAGTTATTTGCCGCAAATTTCACTATTTTTTTTCAGATACCGATGCACAAATAGAGATAATTGCTGTCGACTTTTACTACTAATTCCGTTATCCGACAACAATTCAGTGATATTGAACAGTCTCTTAGGCGTATTCCAACACTTCCCGCTGGCCGCGCATCACGGCGAGCGCATTGAGTGCAAGAGCCTCCATCTCGTCTTCGCCCGGGAAGCAATAAGTGGGCGCGAGGAATTCTATCCTACGGCGCAGGCGGCTGATGACATACTCCGAACGGGCCAGTCCGCCCGTAAGCAGGATGGCATCGACCTTGCCGCAGAAGACGGCGCCGAGACCGCAGATATTCTTGGCCACATGGTAGATCATGGCGTTGAGTACGGTCTCGGCATGTTTGTCGCCGGCGGCAATACGCTGTTCGATCTCCTTCACGTTGCTGGTGCCCAGGTGGGCATTGAGCCCGGCCTTGCCGGCCAGTCGCTTGAGCAGTTGCTTCTCGGTGTACTTGCCGCTGAACGAGAGGCGGATGAGGTCGGAGGCGGGCAGCGAGCCGGCACGCTCCGGCGAGAAGGGGCCTTCGCCATCCAAGGCGTTGTTGGCATCCACGGCCCGCCCATGCTCGTGGGCAGCCACGGAGATGCCGCCACCCAGATGGCAGATGATGAGGTTCAGGTCTTCATAGCGACGGCCTATCTCGTTGGCAAAGCGACGGGCGATAGCACGCTGGTTCAGGGCGTGCCAGATGCAGATACGGTTCATCAGGGGTGAGCCGCTGATGCGGGCATAGTCGTTCAGTTCGTCTACCACGCCCGGGTCGGCAATGAAGGCCCGGCATCCAGGAATCTGACTGGCAATGTCATGGGCAATCAGGCAGCCCAAATTGCAGGCATGGTTGTGCATGGCTATGCCGTTGTGGGTATCGTCCAGCATACGCTGGTTGATCTCGTAGACGCCACCCGAGATGGGCTTGACCAGTCCGCCGCGGCCGATGACAGCCTCGAACTGCATAGGCACGTTCATGCGCTCCAGTTCGTCCAGTACCAGTTGCTTGCGGTATTCCAGTTGGTTCAACACATCATCGCCAAACGGCGCCAACTCTTCGTTGGTATGACTGATGCCTCGCAGGATCATCGGTTTCTCGTCCTCGAAGACGGCCATCTTCGTGGAAGTAGAACCAGGATTAATGACAAGGATAAACATAGGCTTTTCTTTACGTTATAATCTGTTACACACAGGCCAAGGCCAGTGAGTAGAACTTATTGTCGGCAGAGTCGGCACGCGAGGTGAGCACCACTGGCACCTGCGGACCTTGCAGGATGGCTGCCGTCTGGGCATTGCAGAACAGGGTGATGGTCTTGTAGAATACATTGCCCGCCTGAATGTCGGGGAAGATGAGTCCGTCTGACTGTCCCTCGAGCGGCGACTGGAGTCCCTTCTTATGAAGGGCGGCCGGCGAAAGGGAGGTCTTCAGGTCGAGCGGGCCGTCGACGATGCAGGGGCCGAAGTCGCCCCGGCGCGTCTGCTCCACCAGTTCCTGATACTCCACGGTGCAGGGAAAGTGCTTGGCGTTGACCTTCTCCGAACAGTTGATAAGGGCCACGCGCGGCTCCTCGACACCCATCTTGCGACAGAGACCGAGCAGATAGCGCAGTTGCTGTTCACGCTGCTCCTTGGTGGGATAAGGGATGACGGCCACGTCGGTCATGAAGAGCAGTTTGGCGTACATGGGCAGTTTGGCGCAGGTCAGATGGGTGAGCACCTGGCCCTTGGGCAGGATGCCGGTCTCCTTGTTGAGGATGGCCTTCAGCAGGTTGTCGGTGTTGAGCAGGCCTTTCTGTATCACGTCGGCCTTGCCCTCGCGCACCAGGGCCACAGCCTCGGCAGCCGCTACATCCACATCGTCGTTCTCCACCCAGATGGGCTCAGCGAAGCCTGCCTTGGCGGCTCGCTCCACGGCCCCTCTCGTACTCTCATCCGGACACACCACGGCCACCCGGCGGCACACGCCGCTCTGGCTCAGGTGGTCCACCAACTCATCAAAACACTGTATTGCTTTCATACTCTTTCCGTTGTTTTCGGCAAAGATACGAAATTTTCGGCAGCAAAGAGAGTCTGCGGGAGTTAAAAGGAGTTAAAGGGCGGTAGTTTCCCGATAAAAGTAGTATCTTTGCAATCTACAATCGCAGCAAAGATGAAGAAACTACTGACCGCATTCCTATTTTCCGTGCCCTTCATGGCACAGGCACAGACCTACATCATCGAGGCAGAACAGCCTCGGCAGACCATCGAGCACTTCGGGGCCTCCGATGCATGGTCGATGCAGAACATCGGCCTGTGGCCGGAAGAGAGCCAACAACAGCAGATTGCCGACTGGCTCTTCTCCCTCGACTGCGATGTGAGCGGGCAGCCTCGCGGCATCGGACTCTCACTGTGGCGCTTCAATCTGGGGGCTGGCAGTGCGGAGCAGGGCGACTCTTCCTTCATAAACAGAGACACACGCACCGAATGTTTCTTACAACCTGACGGCACCTACGACTGGAGCCGACAGGCTGGACAGGTGAAATTCCTAAAGATGGCCCGTGAGCGTGGCGTGCCTAAGATATTAGCCTTCCTCAACTCACCGCCCGTCTACTTCACCCAGAACGGACTGGCCACCAACACGGGACGGGGCGGCACGCTGAACCTGCGTCCGGAGTGCTACGACCAGTTTGCACAGTTCATGGCCGAGGCCGTGAGTGGACTGGAGCGTGAGCACGGCATCCACATCGACTACCTCTCTCCCGTCAATGAGCCCGACGGCCACTGGAACTGGCAGGGCCCGAAGCAGGAGGGGTCGCCAGCCACCAATGCGGAGATAGCCGAGGTGGCCCGCAAGACGGGTCAGGCTTTCGTGGAGCGTGGTCTGACTACACAAATCATGGTCAACGAGTCGAGCGACCTGCGCTGTCTGCTGGGGGTCTACAAGACCTCGTGGGAGCGCGGCAATGCCATTGCCTCCTTCTGGTCGAAGGACAGCACACTGACCTATCTGGGCGACACGCCCAACGTGTCCCGCCTGATGCTGGCCCACAGTTACTGGACGAATACGCCTATGAACTATATGAAGAAGATCCGCCTGCGACTGCGTGACCGCCTGAAGAAGTACGGCGTGAAGTTCTGGCAGTCGGAGATCTGCATTATGAGCAACGACGAGGAGATTGGCGGCGGTAGCGGCTATGACTTCTCGATGAAGACTGCCCTCTACGTAGCCCGCATCATCCATCACGACCTCTGCTATGCCAATGCCGAGAGTTGGTCGTGGTGGCGTGCTTGTGGCGGTAACTACAAGGACGGCCTCATCCGCGTCTTCGACCGCCGGCACCAGGCCAGGGACAGCCGACTGCTCTGGGCGCTGGGCAACTACAGCCGTTTTGTCCGTCCCGGAGCCGTGCGCTACGAGGTGAGTAGCAAGCAGAAGGAGAATCCCTACGGCGTGATGGTGTCCGCTTATCAGAACCAGGATGGCTCGTGGGTCGTCGTGGCCATCAACTACGGCGATGCGCCCTCACCTATTGACCTCCAATTGAACTGCGCCCCCGCCCGCCAGTGGCAGCAATACCGCACGAGCGACGCCGAGGGTGAGACCCTCAAGCCCATAGGCACCTGCGATGGCCACACCATGCTGGCTCCCCGCAGCATCACCACCTTTGTATCATCAAATCCTTAAATACAACATGAAGAAACTACTGAAGTATCTATTCCTGACAGCCCTGCTGCTCTCGTTGCCTGCCCTTGTGCAGGCGGCCACGAAGCCGGGCACCTTTACGACTGGCGACAAGACCTTCCTGCTGAACGGCGAGCCCTTTGTGGTGAAGGCAGCCGAAGTGCACTATCCCCGCATCCCCCGCCCCTACTGGGAGCACCGCATCCAGATGTGCAAGGCCCTCGGCATGAACGCCGTGTGCATCTACATCTTCTGGAACATTCACGAGCAACAGGAGGGCCAGTTCGACTTCACCGGCAACAACGATGTGGCCGAGTTCTGCCGCCTGGCCCAGAAAAACGGCCTGTACGTCATCGTGCGCCCCGGCCCCTACGTCTGTGCCGAGTGGGAGATGGGCGGTCTGCCCTGGTGGCTGCTGAAGAAGAAGGACATCAAACTGCGCGAGCGCGATCCTTACTTTATGGAGCGCGTAAAAATCTTCGAAGAGAAGGTGGGCGAGCAGTTGGCTCCGCTGACCATCCAAAATGGCGGCCCCATCATCATGATTCAGGTGGAGAACGAGTATGGCTCGTATGGCGAGGACAAGCCCTACGTCAGCGAAATCCGTGATTGCCTCCGTTCTATTTATGGCAAGGAGGTTAGTTTGTTCCAATGCGACTGGTCCTCGAACTTCACGAAGAACGGCCTCGACGACCTGACGTGGACGATGAACTTCGGCACCGGCGCCAACATCGACGACCAGTTCCGTCGCCTCGGCGAACTGCGCCCCAACGCCCCGAAGATGTGCTCGGAGTTCTGGAGCGGCTGGTTCGACAAGTGGGGTGCCCGCCACGAGACGCGTCCCGCCAAGGATATGGTGGCCGGTATGGACGAAATGCTCTCGAAGGGCATCTCCTTCTCGCTCTATATGACCCACGGCGGCACGTCGTTCGGCCACTGGGCCGGTGCCAACAGCCCCGGCTTTGCGCCCGATGTCACCTCTTACGACTACGACGCCCCCATCAACGAGTATGGCCAGGCCACGCCCAAGTTCTGGGAACTGCGCGAGATGATGGCGAAGTATAACGACGGCAAGAAGATGCCTGCCGTTCCCAAGGCTCCAATGCCCATCATCACCGTGCCGAAGTTTGAACTCACGGAGTACGCACCCTTGATTACTGGTCTAAGCCAAATTGTCATATCGCCTGAACCAAAGACTTTCGAAGAAATGGATATGGGCTGGGGTACGATGACCTACACGACGTTCCTGCCTGAAATCAAGAGCCAGAGCGTCCTTACTGGCGAGTTCCACGACTTCGCTCAGGTATTTATCGATGGCAAGTATATTGGTAAGATTGACCGCGTGAAAAACGAGAAGTCGCTCACCCTGCCCCCGGTGAGGGAAGATGCAGAACTTTCCATAATCGTTGAAGGCATGGGACGCATCAATTTTGGTCGTGCCATCAAAGACTTCAAAGGCATTATCGGCAATGTGACGATTACCAGCGATCTGGAGAAATACGAGATGACGATGAAACCCAAGGTATGGGCTAATGCTACGTTTCCCGACGATTACCAGACTGCTGTGAAGGCATTTGAAACCAAGGTGCCCGAACAGTCAAAGGGCGATTTCCTCAAAGCGGGCTATCACCGCGGCTACTTCAACCTGAAAAAAGTGGGCGACACGTTCCTGAACTTCGAGACATGGGGCAAGGGCCAGGTCTGGGTGAACGGCCATGCTATGGGTCGCATCTGGAGTATCGGCCCGCAGCAGACGCTCTACGTGCCGGGCTGCTGGCTGAAGAAGGGCAAGAACGAGGTTATCGTTCTCGATGTGGTCGGCCCGAAGGAGGCTGTGGTCTGGGGCCAGGCTGAGCCTGAACTGAACAAACTGCAACTGGAGAAGAGCAACAAGCACAACAACATCGGCGACAAGCCCGACCTCAACTCCTCTACCCCCATCACCGTAGCAGGTCCCGTAAACGGCTGTATTACAGCCGTCCCCGGCAACGGCTGGCAGACTTTCAAGTTTGCTGCACCAGCCAAAGGCCGCTACCTCGCCATCGAGTGCCTCTCGACACAGAAGCCCAACGACCGCGTGGCCATCGCCGAACTCTACCTGCAGAACGAAAAGGGCCAGCGCATCTCACGCGAGCCGTGGACCACAAAGTACGCCAACAGCGAGGAAGAGAACGGCAACCACACCGGCGACAAGGTCTTCGACCTGCAGGAGTCTACCTACTGGCAGACGGAGAAGGGCGCCTCCATGCCTCACCTTCTCGTCATCGACCTGGGCAGCGAGCAGACCATCAGCGCCCTGGAGTATCTGCCCCGCGCTGAGCAGGGTGCCCCGGGCTCCGTGAAAGACTTCAAGATTTATGTCTATTAGTTTGCCGTAAGCAAACTGGTAGTTTGGACGAAGCAAAACCCGAGTTTCCACGGAGGAAACCCGGGGGTTGCTTACGGCAATCTCACTTGCTTGTAGGCCACTCGCTTGCGCTGCCAGGTATAGGTGCAATGCAGCGTGCCGTCGCGACCTTGGATGATGGCAGGATAGGAGAACTCGCCTACCGGACTATCCTCCAGCGTCAGCACGTGCTGCCACGAACGGCCATCGTCCTCGCTGACGGCGATGCTCAGTGGCGAGCGCGGCCCCTTCTTGGTGCCTGCTATCGTCTGGAAGTTGTTGTAGATAAGCACGTGACGACCATCACGCAGGGTCAGCGCATCGGTGCCCGACTGGTTGTTGGGGATGTCGGTCAGCGTGACGGGTGTCCAGGTCTCGCCCTGATCGCTGCTGGTGCTGGTGGCCAGGAAGCCGTTGCGCGAGCGCATCAGCACCTGCAGTCGGCCGTCCTTCAGTTGCAGGAACGAGGGCTGTATGCAGTCGATGGGGGTCAGCGTGTCGGGGGTCAGCGTGGGCGGAGCGAGCGTCGACTCGATGGGCCCTATGTATTTCCATTCCTTCGTCTTCAGGTTGTAGATCTCCACGTGGAAGCGCCAGCCGTGGCCCTCGGTGCTGGAGCCGCAGAGCAGCCGGTCGCCCAGCAGGAGCGGCTTGTTCTTGATGGGGCCGAGGAAGCCTTCGGGCAGCCGTTCGGGCTTGCCCCAAGTGCGGCCGCCGTCCTTCGACTTCGTGAGCCAGCCCGTCCAGCCGGCCACGTTCACGCCCACCTTGTAGAAAAGCCATAGTTCGCCGTCGGGCATCGCCGTCAGCACGGGGTTCCAGCAGGCCACCCCGTCGCCGTCGGCCGCCAGGATGGGCGCACTCCAGTGGCCATCCCCCTCCTTGATGTTCACCCAGATGTTGCAGTCGGGATTGCGCTCGTAGGTACCTCCGAAGTAGGCAGCCACCAGTTCGCCCTTCCTGGTCTCTACGATGGTAGAGGCATGGGGAGAGGCAAAGGGAGCGTCTTCGTAGAGGAACTCGTCCTTCACGATGCGCGGGTCGGCGGTGGGGATATCGACGGAAAAGTCGTAGGAGCCGGAACCGATGGTCTTGACGGAGCCGTCGGGGAAGTGGAGTTCGGCCTGCGTGTTGCAGGGGATGGCCACCTGCCAGTCGAGGTGCTGCAGCGTCTTCCGCCAGTGGCTCTTCATGTGGCCGTAGGGTGTGTCGTAGTCGGCCTTCACCCAGTCGCAGCCGTCGATGGCGAAGGCAGGGGCGAGGGTCATCGTCCTGTATGCTGCGATACCATCGCAGCAAGCAGCACCACCGGGTCGGATGCCGGCCAGGTGCTGGTAGCACCAGGTGAGCAGGTCGCCGAGGAGCATCACGTGGTTGGCGCTGTTCATAGCCGGGTCGGCGTGGTCGCCGTTCCATAGTTCCCAGATGGTGGTGGCCCCTTGCTCGGCCATGTAGCCCCATGAGGGGTAGGTGCTCTGCGTAGCCAACAGCCAAGCCACCTCAGGGTAGCCGCAGTCGGAGAGAGTGCGCATGAGCCACGAGATGCCGATGACGCCGCTCGACACGTGCCCCTTGTTCCCGACAATGATGTTCTCCACCACCTGCTTGGCCACCTCCTGGCGCAGCGTGTCGGGCACGATGCCGAAGGCCAGGGGCAGCAGGTTGGCCGTCGCCGTATTGTTGTCGTAGAAAGTGCTGTCGGGATAGAGCGGATGCCCAGGTCGCTGACTGCTGTTCATGCTCACATGCAGGAAGCGGCGATTGAAGTCGGCGGTCATGATCTCGCGCCGCTTCTGCCAGTAGCCGGCATCGTCGGGAAGGCCCTGCTGGCGGGCAAACTGCTCCGCCAACTGCAGGCAGCGGATGGTGTAGGCCGTGGCGATGAGGGTGCCGTCGGTCTTGCGGGCGGGATCCTCGCTGTGTATCAGGTTCAGGCGCTCGGGCGGCATACACCAGTCGCCATACTTATCCTTCGTGATGAGTCCGTCCTTCGAGGTATAGGTATCCATGATGTGGTGCAGCCAACGCCGGATGTTGGGATACCAGAGGCGCAGGGCCTCGTCGTTGCCGTACTGCTGCCACAGCATATCGCAGATGAACGGCAGGGCGGCGGGCCAAGTCACGTCGTCGGTATAGTAGTTCCAGAAGGCGGGCGCCACATCGGGTATGCAACCGTCCTCGCGCTGCGCCTCGGCGATGTCGCGCATCCATTTGGTGTAGAGACGCTCGTTGCCGAAGAGATACGACTCGCCCAGCGCGCCCACCGTGCGGTCGCCCAGCCACGGCTGACGCTCGTTGCGCTGCGGACAGTCCACGGGCAGGCCCTTGTAGTTGGAGCGGATGCCCCAGCGGGCATTAGTCACCACCTTATTTAATATGCTGTCAGAACACTCGAAGTGCCCTGTCTCTTCCATCGCATCCTGTACGGGCCAGGCCTTTACGTTGGATGCAGGCCCGCTGATCTCCGTATAGCGGAAACCATGGTAGACGAACGACGGGTGCCACTCCGCATCGTGGCCGTTGCAGATGTAGATGTCTTCGGAGCGGGCATCACGCAGGTTATCCACATAGAGCGATCCGTCGGCATTCAGCCGTTCGGCATAGCGGATACGGATGGTGTCGCCCGCCTTCCCCTGAGGCAGGAAGGACACCCAGCCCGCCATGTTTTGGCCGAAGTCGAGGATGCTGCATTCTCCAGACACGCTGGTCTCTATAGGATATTTAGCCTCCCTGGAAGTCATACAGGGTGTAGGCTGGGCGCGCAGCGTACCTTGCGGAATGGCGGTGCGCTGGGCGGGCTGCCAGTTGGAAGGCTCCAAGCGGGCATCATACTCCTCGCCGTCATACTCGTTGTTGGCGCGGATAGGGCCGTCGGCGCTCACCTGCCAGGTCTCGTCGGTCACGAGTCGCTGACTGGTGCCGTCCTCATACTCCACCATGATGTTCATGCGGCACTTGGGCAGGCCGAAGGTGGTGTTCTTGTAGGGCTTGTCCTGACGAGGGGCAAAAAATTTGCCGTTGCCGAGAGTGATGCCGACAGTCATACTGTCGGCTACGGAACAGAGGGATGTGACGTCGTAGGTGTTGTAGTAGATGGTCTTGCGATAGTCCGATGGTACAGGTTTCAGCATATCGTCAGCCCCCACCTCAGTGCCGTTGACATAGAGACGATAGAGCCCAAGACCGGCAACATAGGCCGTAGCCCTGCGCACAGGCTTATTCAAGGCAAAGGTCTTACGCAGATAGCGGGCTGCCAGCCGCGAATGGGTGATGCCGGCCTGTTCACCAGGCATCAGCCGTTCCAGGCCAATCCACCGTCCGCCCCAGCGGGTCTCTTCCAGCAGACCGATGCTGAACCGCTGCGACGGGCTCCAGTCGGTCGTCCCTTTGTTGGTGTAGACCTTCACCCGCCACGTGCAGTGCTGGTTGCTCTTCAGCGGCTTGCCCTGATAGGGTATCCACAGTTGCTGGCTGTCGGTGGTGCGCCCTGTACTCCACAGCGTTTTCCCGTCCGACTCCACCACCAGTTCGTAGCCTGTCTGCACCACCTCCTGCTCGTCCGACTCCAGTTGCCACGAGAATCTCGGCACCGCCGTCCCCAGTCCCAGCGGTTCCGTCATGTTTTCCACCCTCGGTGCGGTCACTGAGACCTTAGCGTGCAAGGCACAGACCACCGGGAGCAGTAATAGCAGGACAAGACATCTTTTAGTCATTACCAGTACATAAAAAAACAGATGGCTGTCTGTAGGAACATAATACAAAAGAGGGAAACCGTGATAGCCAGCAGGATGCGCTGGATACGGGCCGGTTTATCATCAGTTGACACCTCACCCGCAGGCCTCTTGATGGGTAGCGACAAGAATACGAATGTAAGCACGATGCTGATGACGACGAACAGAAAAACGGGAACAAAAATACTTATTAGCATAAGGTCACGGTATTATAAATAGTATCTCAGGAAGTTGATGTAGATAAAGTCATAAACGTAAAAGACGACAAAGATAGACAGACTGATGATGGACAGCCAGCGAAGCCATCTACGGCACGGGTGATTCTTGCGGATAAAGTAGGCACAGGCCAGTCCAATGCCCAGTAGCAATGCGAAGTTGATGACCAGCAGCGTCCAGACCTTGATATACGCTCCCATATAGTCGTACATCAGATATGTTATATAACCACCAAAATACCTGAAAAAGAATAACAAGACAGCCCCAATGCCTACCACAACTAAATCGTAGACAGCAGCGTGAGATGCCTTGCCTTTGCGTATGCGTAACAGCCCATATCCTGCCGTGAGTGCCAAGATGAGTGCCGTATTGAGTAAATCCCTGAACAATAGGTCGAAGGGGGTGAAATCGTAGTAACTCCAATAATCGAGGTTGCTGTATTCAAATATAGTGTTACCTTGAATGAATATCGTCCAAATCATCTGAGGTAGCAGGGCAGCGATGATGCCGATCGCGAAGAAGTCTCCTTTCGCGGTATTGGTGTTTGCCTGAGCCACGACCGTCTCCGATGATTCCTGCGCGGGCTTGGGGGCGGGCGTAGGTTTCGGCTGGGGATTTGGTTTCGGTGCAGGCTTTGGCGTAGGCTGGGGCTTCGGCGCTGGTTCGGGCTTCGGTGCACTCAGTGCCCTTAGGAAGTCCGCTACCGTCTGCGTGCGGTCCTTGCGGCGGGGCTGCATGGCCTGTTCGATGGCGGCCCATGTCTGTTGGGAGACGTAGTGGGGGCGCGGGGGCAGGCCGTCTTCGAAGACCGCGCTGGCCTCCGGTGGCACTTGGCCCGTCAGCAGATTGTAGAGCGTGGCGCCGAGGCTATAGACATCGGTGGCCGGCGTGAACTGCTGCACGCCGCCGCTCTGGTACTGCTCCGTGGGGGCAAAGCCCTTACTCAGTCCGACGGGTGTCGATGAAGTCTGTGAACCGCTCTGGTCGTAGTGCTTCGACACGCCAAAGTCGATCAGCACGGCCTCGCCTTTCTTGTTGATCAGCACGTTGGAGGGCTTGATGTCCAAGTGGAGCGTGTTCAGGGCGTGCAGATAGTTCAGCGCCTCGCCGATCTGGCGGACATAGCCGATGGCCCTGGCTTCGGGCATCGGCCCCTCGCGCTTCAAGATGTCGTTGAGCGAACCGCCCCCGAGGAACTCCATCACATAGTAAGCCGTTCCGTTCTCCTCGAAGATGTCATGAATGCGCACCACATGAGGGGCATCCTCCATGCGGGCTATGAGTTGTGCCTCTTTGAGGAACTTCACCTTGAAGTCGCTCACCATGTCGCGACTGCCCTCCGACCCGATGGAGACCTGCGAGGTCTGTCCGTCGCGGTTGCAGTATTCCTTCATGAAGAACTCCTTGATGGCCACGCGGCGCTCCAGTCCCGTCTGCACCCCTTCGTAGGTGATGCCGAAGCCGCCCTGGCCCAGCATCCGGACGATGCGGTACTTGCCATTTTGCAGTTCACTGCCTTCTCTTAATTCTTGCATTGTATCTGTTGATTTTGTTCGTTCAAATCGCGGTTTTTGGAGTGTCGTGTATCTCTGCCTGCGCCCTGTCGAGATAGTCCTTCGAGGCATCAACGGCGATGAGCACGCCGTCGCTCTGCGTCTGCGGACGGAAGGTGACGATACGCGAGCGGTGCTTGCCCAGATAGGTCAGCAGGCCCGTGGCAGCGTCGAGCCACCACACCTGCTTCTCCTCGCCTGAGATCTTCGTCAGGTCCAGTGTCATGTCGCGGCCCGTGAAGTTATAGACCAGCAGATAGTCGTTGCCACGGGTGGCGATAAGTCGTTCGTACTGCGTTCCGTTCTCCATGATGATCGTCTGGTCGGGCACCCGCTCGAAATAAGGGAAGCGCAGCAGGAGGTCCTTCAGATGGTGCATCTGATGGAAGCCGGGGGCGCCAAGGGCCACATACCACGGTTTCATGCACGAGTAAGCAGGCGGCAGTCCCGGTCGCCAGAACTGCATGATGCTGTTGTGCCCATAGGTGTGGCCGCACGAACCGGCAAAGACACTCCAGTAAGCATAGCGACGCACGTCGCTGTCGATCCATCGGGGCTGGGTGCCGTCGTGCAGTCCCTGGGGAATGTCCTCATAGATGGGCTCGTCGTCGATGACAGGTTTCATCGGCGTGTAGGCCCAGGTGGAGTCCACATACTGCCAGTTGTCCTCCTCGGTATTGTCGGGAATGGGATAGGTCTTGTCGTTGCCCCGCTGCCCATAGCGCCGGTGGCCGCTCTGAAACAGGTGGAAGTCTATCCATGCCGCCTTGCTCCACCAGTGGGCCGAAGTGTAGCGGCCCCGCGGGTGGTAGGTCATGAGGTGGTTCGTGTCGATGGACTTGATGGTCGTGGCAAGCGCCTCCCACACCTCGGGGTGGATGTCGCCCTGAATGTCGCCGCCCATGATCCACACGATGTTGGGCCGGTCCTTGTAGCGGTTGGCCAGGAACGTGCCGTAGGTGCGGGCCTCTGCCTCCGTCATGCGTCCGGCCTTGACCTGCGAGCCCCACACGGTGACCATGCCGATGTATATGCCTTGCTGCTCGGCCGTCTGCACGATGTGGTCCATGTGCTGCCAGTAGCCCTCGGTGTCCGACGACTGACCGTAGACATTATAGGACGGCATCTCGTTGAGCACCTGTACCTGCACCATGTTGTAGCCTGCCTCCGCACAGCATTGTAGGTAGAATTTCACCTCGTCGCGGTTCAGCCGCTGCGGCATCAGCCACGCCGTCTCGCCCAGCCAGAAGAAGGGTGTGCCGTCTTGGTGCATCAGGAAGCGGTAGTTGTCGGACACCATTAGTCGTCCGTGCGACCAAGGCTTCTGGACAGTGGCAGCATTGCAGCAGACCGAACAAAGCAAGAAGATGAAAAGAACGATTTGTTTCATATCAGGTTAGTTTACATAGTCTTTACAGATAGCCTTGGCGCCTCAGGTCGTCCGCCACATCGCAGAGTTCCTGATACCATGCCTCGCCAAAACGGCGGATGAGCGGTTCCTTCAGGAACTGGCAGACGGGCAGGTGGAGAGCCTTCCCTTTGTCGCGGGCGCACTGGCAGACACTCCATTGGTGGTAGTTCAGGGCCACGGTGCCGTCGCTGAAGGTCTTTTCGCGAATGGGATAGAGGGCACAACTGATGGGCTTGACAAAGAGTGATGAGTGACGAGTGACAAGTGATGAGTTTTTCCTTCGAATCGCCCGTTCCAAGGCACAGAGGCAACAATTGCGGACGGTTTGTCCATCCACATTGATGTCATCATAGCAGGTGAAGACGCAGTCCTTGCCGCCCACGATGCTCGTCACAAGGTCGCCCTCCTCGTCGGTATAGGCCACGCCCTGGCGGTCGATGACTGCCTGAGCCGAAGCCGAGAGGTCGTTCCACACCTCGTCCACCCGATCCTCTATCTGCATCACTTCATCGAGCGTCACCGGTGCGCCGGCATCGCCCTCCACACAGCAAGCACCCTTGCACACTTCGAGGTCACAGCAGAACTCTGCCGTGAGAATCTCCGATGAAATCAGCACATTTTCAATCTGCAATATCGGAGGCAACTTCTCTTCCACGCCTGCCATCACCACACAATTCCTTTCTCGCCGTTCTTCTCCAGATACTGGTTGCAGCGTGAGAACTGGTGCTGACCGAACCAGCCGCCACGATTGGCCGATAGCGGCGACGGATGCACCGACTCCAGCACGAGGTTGCGGGTCTTGTCTATCATATAGGACTTGCTGCGGGCAAAGCCGCCCCACAACATATAGACCAGATGCTCCCGATGGGTGGCCAACGCCTGGATGGCGGCATCGGTGAAGGTCTGCCAGCCCAGCGTGGCGTGACTGTTGGCCTGATGGGCCCTAACGGTCAGCGTGGCATTGAGCAGCAGCACGCCCTGCTTGGCCCAGCGCGTCAGGTCGCCCGTCTGCGGCACCGGCGTGCCCAGATCCATCTCAATCTCCTTGAAGATGTTTTGCAACGAGGGCGGAAACTGCACCCCGTCCTGCACGGAGAAACTCAGCCCGTGGGCCTGTCCCGGCTCGTGGTAGGGGTCCTGCCCAATGATGACCACCTTCACCTGGTCGAAGGGACACAGGTTGAAGGCATTGAAGATGAATCGCCCTGGCGGATAGCAGGCACCTCGTGTGTATTCCTGCCTTACCTGCTCCGTCAGCGTGGCGAAGTAAGGCTTCTCAAACTCTCCCTGCAAATGTCGTTTCCACGACTCTTCTATCTGTACATTCATAGCATCTCGATTATATGATGGGCAACGATATGCCGCAAATCTTCTGGTAGACATCAAGGGCATAGACGTCGGTCATGCCGCTGATGTAGTCGATGACAGCCATCAGGCGCGTCTCCAGGTTAGGACTCTCTATGTCATACTGGCTGCTGACGCGACCGATGAGTTGCTGCGAATAGTAGCGCTCGGGGTACTCGATGGCTTCCACCATCAGTTCCATCAGCGTAGCCATGATGCGATAACCCGACAGTTCCACGTCGAGAACGGGCTGACTGCGATAGATGCGTGCCCGCGAAATCTGGGTGCACCGCCGATAGGCCTCGCGCTGCTGATCAGCGATGTTGTCGATGAGCGCACCTTGGAAAGTGCCTGCCAGTATCTCTGCCTCGTGGTCTATGAAGGTACGCACGCATTCGTTCTCCAACTTACCGACGACGCAGGCTCGCAGATACTGTATCTTCTCGTTGGGGTCGCTCAGTTGTTCGTCGCTGATGCGCCCAGTGATACGTTTTTGCCCAGTTTCATCGAAGAAGGAAAGCATCAGGTCCATTGTCTCATCGTAGGTCAGTATCTTCAGTTTATAGGCATCCTCCAAGTCCATAATCTCGTAGCAGATGTCGTCGGCAGCCTCTACCAGATAGACCAGCGGATAGCGGGCCCATCGCTCCTGACCAGGCTCAGCCGACAGTTGAGGAATGCCTAATTGGGTCGCCACGGCCTCATAGTGGGCACGCTCGGTGGCGAAGAAGCCGAACTTTTTCTTAGTAGAAGCATACGAGGGGAAAGGATATTTCACGATCGAGGCCAGCGTGCTGTAGGTCATGGCGAAGCCGCCCTGCCGCCGCCCCTTGAAACTATGGGTCAGCAGACGGAAGGCGTTGGCATTGCCGTCGAAGCAGGTGATGTCGCTCCAGAATTCCGGCGATACCAGTTCTTTCAGATATGCTCCCTTGCCCTCAGAGAAGAAGGTCTGGATAGCCTTTTCGCCGGAGTGGCCGAAAGGCGGGTTGCCCAGGTCGTGGGCCAGACAGGCCGTGGCCACAATCTGGCCGATTTCAGGGATTAGCGTGTCGATGAAATCACGGTTTCTTGTACAGAGATGGCGTGCGATGTCGTTGCCGAGCGACATACCCACGCTGGCCACCTCGAGTGAGTGGGTCAGCCGGTTGTGCACGAAGATGCTGCCCGGCAGGGGAAACACCTGTGTCTTGTTCTGCAGGCGACGGAAAGGAGCCGAGAAAATCAGCCGGTCGTAGTCGCGCTTAAACTCCGTGCGATCATCGTGCCGCTCCAGGTGCCGATGCTCCTGCCCTAGTCGGCAGTTGGAAATCAATTGTTGCCAGTCCATAGTCTTGGTCGAGTAAGTTGAGGGACTTTCACCCTCCCTTCTCTCGGAACCGTGCTTGACAGTCTCCCATCACACGGCTCTTCGTACTTAACTCTTTTGTTATTTGTTTATAATGTTTATTATCTCTAATTCTCATTACGTGGCA
>JAFUST010000092.1 GCA_017467535.1 Prevotella sp.
CAACATCGACATCGTGGGCTGGATGAACTATCCGATGCAGATCAAGATCAACTTCCTCTGCCGCGACAGTATCCTGGCCGCTCCCGTGTGCCTCGACCTCTGCCTGCTCATCGACCTGGCCCAGCGTGCTGGTCGTTGCGGCACGCAGCGTTTCCTGTCGTTCTTCCTGAAGAGCCCGATGCACGACTACACGCAGGGCGAGGAGGCCGTCAACCACCTGTATCGTCAGCACACCATGCTGAAGAACGCCATCCGCGAGATGGGCGGCTACGAGGCTGACGAGGAAATTGACTAACTGAACCGTTTTCTGGCAATATGAAGCGAGGCACCCCCGTAGGGTGCCTCGCTTTATTACTTCTTGGGGTTCCTTGGCGCGAAGGCCTCATCAGGTGTTCTGCTCCTGGAAGTCGAGGTCGGCCTCAACGACGAAGCGCACTTCATCGGCATTGAGGGCGGGCTGGCCGTCCTCCTGGGCCTGATGGCAGAGATAGTCGGCCACGCAGTCCATATCGATGTCCACCTCATCGTCATCGGTCTCCAGGATGCCGCTCTCAAAGAAATAGTTGGCAATGGCGTCAAGCATCCACGTCAGTTGCGCATCGGTGTATTTCTCCTTCAGGTCACTGGGCAACTGCTCACGTATGAACTGGATCTCCCGACGGGTCTCTTCCTCATCCCTGAGGAACTCTTCATCCAGACTGGCCATAATCAGAGCAGGGCTTCAAATTTCTCCTCAAACTTCTGCTTCGACTGGGCACCGACCAGTTTGTCGACCACCTCGCCACCCTTGAAGAAGAGGATGGTGGGGATGTTGCGGATGCCAAACTCCATAGCCAGGTCCTCGGCCTCCTCTACATCGCACTTGCCGACGGTAATCTTGCCGTCGTACTTCTCGGCCAACTCAGAGATGATAGGAGCCACCATGCGGCAGGGGCCGCACCATGTTGCCCAGAAATCAACCACCAGCGGCTGTGCGCCATTCTTCAGACTCTCAAAGTTCTCACTTGTTACTTGTACTTCCATTTTTCTTTGGTGTTATTGAAGATTGAAAATTGAAGATTGAAGATGGGGCTGCGCCGTCTCTCCTCCTTTCGTATCCCAACCTCCGGGTTTATACTATGGTTATATATGCTATACACATCAAATGTCGTGCCAAAATCTTCAATGTTCAATCTTCAATTGATTTTATAGTCGATGGCGGGGTGCTGCTCGATGAAGTCGATGAGCGTGTGGCGCACGTCAACCATCTTCTCCTTCGAGCGCAGCAGCACATGATGCTTGCCCGTGGCATCGCGCAACTGGAAGAAGAGTTTTGTCTTGCCGGGATTCTCGTCAATCAGTTCGCCCAGTTCTGCCACAACCTGGTCGTTCAGCAGGTCAGTGGTGAGCGAGATGGTGATGCGGTCGATGGCTTTATCTTTCACCGTCTGCAGATATTCCACATTGCCCACCTTGAAACTCAGATCGTTGCTGTTCTGAAAGCGGGGTTTGACTTGACCGGTAACATAGACTGACGCCCCTTCTGTGAACATACCGTTCAGTCGGCCCCAGTCCTCGCCGAACATGGCTAGTTCGCCCGAGCCCTCAAAATCCTCGATGGTGACGAAGCCGCAGGGGTTGCCACGCTTGTCGAAACGGGTGCGGATGGCCGTGACAATGCCCGCCAGGATGACGGTCTCGCGATCTTTCAGCACTGACACGTCTGCCAAATCGGCACACTTGGCGTTGCAGAGATTGTCCAGCACGATGCGGAACTCATCGAGCGGATGGGCCGAGAGATAGATGCCCACCAGGTCGCGCTCCTTGTTGAGCCGTTCGATGTCGCTCCAGCGCACATCGGTCTTGGGCACTGGCGGTGTGGCTATCTCCACATCGTCGAAGGCACCGAAGAGTGAGTTGGTGGCCTCCTGTTTGGCCGTCTGGTAGTTCTGGCCGTAGCGTACCAGCGTGTCAAGGAAGACCTCGCCCTTGCTGTTCTCGGCAAAGAAGGCCTCGCGGCGGATGCCGAACGAGTCGAAGCCGCCGCTCAGTGCCAGCGACTCGAAGGCCTTGCGGTTGACGCTGGCAAACGGGATGCGCTGGGCAAAGTCGTAGATGGTCTTGTAGGGGCCGTTCTTCGTACGCTCGTCGATGATGGCCTGAGCGGCACTGTCGCCCAGCCCCTTGATGGCAGCCAGTCCGAAGCGAATCTCGCCCTTCTGATTGACACCGAACTTCCGGTACGACTCGTTGACATCGGGCCCCAGCGTGGCGATGCCCATCTGCTTGCACTCGTCCATCAACTTGGTAATTTCTGTGATCTGGTCGCGACGGCGGCTCATGATGGCAGCCATGAACTCAGCCGGATAGTTGGCTTTGAGGTAGGCCGTCTGGTAGGCCACCCACGAATAGCAGGCGGCATGCGACTTATTAAAGGCGTAGGAGGCGAACTTCTCCCAGTCAGCCCAGATCTTCTCCAGCACCTTGGGGTCGTGACCGTTTTTCTTGCCGCCCTCGATGAACTTGGGCTTCATGGCATCGACGATGTCCTTCTTCTTCTTACCCATGGCCTTGCGGAGCGCATCGCTCTCACCTCGAGTGAAGTCGGCCAGTTGTCGCGAGAGCAACATCACCTGCTCCTGATAGACAGTGATGCCATAGGTATCCTTCAGATACTTCTCCATGCAGTCGATGTCGTACTTAATCTCCTCGCGACCATTCTTTCGGGCAATGAACGAGGGGATATAGTCCATAGGGCCAGGACGGTAGAGGGCGTTCATAGCGATGAGGTCCTCGAAGACCGTTGGATGGAGTTCGCGCAGATACTTCTGCATACCGCTGGACTCAAACTGGAAGGTGCCCACTGTGCGGCCCTGCTGATAGAGTTCGTAGGTCTTTGGGTCGTCGATGGGGATATGGTCGAGGTCTACGTCAATGCCTCGCGTCAACTTGATGTTGGCACAGGCCTCCTTCAACTCTGAGAGCGTCTTCAGGCCGAGGAAGTCCATCTTGATGAGTCCCGTCGACTCGATGACGTGACCGTCGTACTGCGTGCAGTTGGTCTTGGTGTCCTTGAAGTCGGGGTCATCGGCCGTAGACACCGGCACCCAGTCGCTGATGGGGTCGCGGCAGATGATGAAGCCGCAGGCATGGATGCCCGTGCCGCGAACCGTGCCCTCAAGCATCTTGGCATACTTGATGGTGTTGGCCAGAGCGGGGTCGTTGCTGGCCTCCGCCTCCTGCAATTCACGGGTGCATTTGATGGCGTTGGTCAGGTTCATCTTCATGCCGTCAGGCAGTCGGTCGGGGATGGCCTTGCAGAGGGCATTCGACACGGGGATGGGCACTTTCTCCACACGAGCCACATCCTTGATGGAGTTCTTCGTGGCCATCGAGGCGTAGGTGATGATATGGGCACAGTTCTCGTGGCCGTACTTATCCTCCACCCACTTCAGCACCTTGCCGCGGCCGTCGTCGTCAAAGTCGGTATCGATATCGGGCAGCGAGATACGGTCGGGGTTGAGGAAACGCTCGAACAGCAGGTCGTACTTCAGCGGATCTATCTTGGTGATGCCCAGGCAGTAGGCCACCACACTGCCGGCCGCCGAGCCACGGCCAGGGCCGACCCACACGTCCAGTTCGTCGCGGGCCGAGTTGATGAAGTCCTGCACGATGAGGAAGTAGCCAGGGAAACCCATCGTCTTCATGATGTGTAGTTCGAAGCGGATGCGGTCGTCCACCTCCTTTGGCAGCGACGAGCGGAGAATCACAAACGGCGCCGATGCCTTCGTCACCTCTACCGGCGTCAGGTCCACAGGCTGCCCGTCGTTGTAGCGAGCCGATGCCCCCTTATAGGCCAGTTGGGCCAGATAGTCGGCCTCGAACTTGATGCGGTAGAGTTTGTCGTAGCCGCCCAGTTTCTTGATTTTCTTCTCGCCCTCCTCCGGCGACAGTGGATTTTCGCCGTTTTCATCGCGGGTAAACTCCTCATAGAGTTGCTTTTCGGTGAGTTTCTCGCGCCACTGCTCCTCTGTGCCAAACGACTCGGGGATGGGGAAGAAAGGCATGATAGGGTCGTGGTCGAGACTGTATATCTCCACCTTGTCGAGTATCTCCAGTGTGTTCGACAGCGCCTCGGGCACGTCGCTGAAGATGGCGTTCATCTCAGCCTTCGTCTTAAACCACTCCTGCTTGGAGTAGAGCATACGGGTGGGGTCGTCCAGATCCTTGCCCGTGCTGAGGCAGAGCAGATGGTCGTGGGCCTCGGCATTCTCCTTCTCCACGAAGTGCACATCGTTGGTGCAGACGAGTTTGATGCCGTACTCACGGGCCAACTCGATGAGCACCTTGTTGGCCTTCTGCTGCAGGGGGAAGGTCTCGCGGTTGGCTCGCTGCGTGGGGTCGGTCACCTCGTGACGCTGCAACTCCAGATAGTAGTCGTCGCCAAACACGCGGTGGTACCACTCCACGGCCTCGCGGGCTCCGTCTATATCGCCGTTCAGTATCTTCTTGGGCACCTCGCCGGCAATGCAGGCCGAACAGACAATCAGACCCTCGTGGTATTTCTCCAGGTCTTCGCGGTCGGTACGGGGACGCATATAGTAGCCGTCGACCCAAGAGTTGGATACCAGTTTGATCAGGTTCTTATAACCCTTGTAGTTCTTAGCCAGCACAATGAGGTGGTAGCCGCTCTGATCCTCCTTGCCGCGGCGGAGCGACTTGGAGCCGTGGCGTGACACATACATCTCGCAGCCGAAGATAGGCTTGAAAGGCTCCAGGCCCTCCTTCTTGCGCTTCTTGTTCACATCGTTGCAGATGTCGTGGAACTCCTTGATGCCGAACATATCGCCGTGGTCGGTGATGGCCATGCCGCGCATGCCGTCGCCGATGGCCTTCTCCACCAGGTTCTTGATCTTCGACTGGCCGTCGAGGATAGAGTAGTATGTATGAACGTGTAAATGTATGAAATCTTCCATTTAGTTCCGTTTTTGGTGCCCAAAGTTACGTTGAAAAGTTGATATTGCCAAAAGAATCTTAGAAAAAGTTTGTTAATTGATAAAAAAGCATTACCTTTGCACGGGTATTTCCAAAACAAACCATGGGAGAAAGAATAAAGAAACTAAAGAAAATCAGAATCCACCGCGAAGGTACTGACGAACTGCTCTATAGCCTCTTCATCATCATTGCCGTTGCCGTGGTACTCTGGCGTTCGTTCGATACACCGATACCTTTCATCATCTTCGTTGGCATCGTTGGCACCGCCTGGCTGATGATGCTCAACTTCTATCGCTGCCCCATCCGCTATTTCAACGGCGACACGGAGAAAGCCGTCGTTGCCCCGGCCGACGGCAAGATTGTGGTGATTGAGGAGACGGAGGAAGAGGAGTATTTCCACGACTGCCGACTGATGATCAGCATCTTCATGAGTCCGCTCAACGTGCATGCCAACTGGTTCCCCGTAGACGGCAAGGTGAAATTTGTAAAACATTTTAGGGGCAACTACCACAAGGCCTGGCTGCCCAAGGCCAGCGAGGAGAACGAGCATGCCGACATCATGATTGAGACACCTGACGGACAGGACGTGCTGGTGCGCCAGATTGCCGGTGCTATGGCTCGCCGCATCGTGACCTACGCCAAGGACGATGAAGACTGCTACATCGACGAGCATCTGGGCTTCATCAAACTGGGTTCTCGTGTCGATGTCTACCTGCCGCTGGGCTCTGAGGCGAAGGTCAAGATGAACCAGAAGACCGTCGGCGACCAGACGGTCATCGCCAAACTCAGATAACGATAATACCCTTCCAGCACAATGAAGAAGCATATACCTAACACGATTACCTGTTGCAACCTCATCAGTGGTTGCATCGCTACTTATTTCGGCTTTACGGGGGCTTTTGAGTTGGCACTGCTCTTCATCGTGCTGGGTGCCGTGTTCGACTTCTTCGACGGTATGGTGGCACGCCTGCTGCATGTCTCTTCACCCATCGGCAAGGAACTGGACTCGCTGGCCGACGATATCACGTTCGGCTTTGCCCCGTCGGCTATCTTGTTTACATGGATTGGAGATAATGTGGCTCTCAGCGAGCCTGTCTTTATCATTTTCCCCTTCTTAGCCTTCATCATGGCGGCTTTCTCTGCCCTGCGACTGGCCAAGTTTAATCTGGACGAGCGCCAGGCATTGGGATTCATCGGACTGCCCACTCCTGCCAATGCCCTCTTCTGGGGTGCACTCATCGTGGGAGGCAGCGACTGGCTGAGCGACATTCCCATGGCGCCTTTCGTTGTCCTGCTGGCCTTGTTCATCAGCAGTTACCTGCTCGTCAGCGAGATCCCCATGTTCGCCCTGAAGTTCAAGACCTGGGGCTGGAAGGGCAACGAAGTGAAGTATATCTTCCTGCTCACCAGCATTCCCATGCTGCTTCTGCCGCTCATCCTGCTACGGAGCGTCATAGGTTTGGCGGCCGTCATTGCCTGGTACGTCATTCTCTCAGTGTGCACTCAACGGAAAAATGCCCAATAACCTCACGACCTCATGGATATGTTCTTAGGTATCTTCATCGGCCTGGTGGTCTTTTTCACCATCACCCTCTTGGTGTTCTTCTACTTTCTGCGCAAGGGGCTACGCTTCGTCAATCGCCTGGCCAACGGCGAGATGACCGACGAGGAGTTTGAGCGTCTTTCGAGAAAGAACTACCGCAAGAAGGAAGGCCCATCTTTCGACAAGGACTACTTCAGAGGTGCCAGCCAGCAGCAGAAGGAACAGTTCAACCAGCGACGGACCACTCGCACTGCTGACGGCGTGACCATCGTCGACAAGCGCGATCCCAATAAGGCCAACAAAAAAATATTCGCCCAGGATGAGGGCGAATATGTAGACTTTACCGAGTAGTGAGTTAGCCAATGGCTAACTGCTAATTGTGCACCAGCGTGCCGATCTCCTCGCCAGCCATCACCTTCTTCAGGTTACCCACGATGTCCATGTTGAACACATAGATGGGCAGGTTGTTGTCCTGACACATGCAGATGGCCGTCAGGTCCATCACCTTCAGCCCACGTGCAAGTACCTCTTTATATGTAATGTCAGTGAACTTCGTGGCCGTGGGGTCTTTCTCAGGGTCAGCGGTATAGATGCCGTCCACACGGGTGCCCTTCAGCATCACGTCGGCCTCAATCTCAATGCCACGCAGGCTGGAGCCCGTGTCGGTGGTGAAATAGGGCGAGCCTGTGCCGGCCGAGAAGATGCACACCTGCCCCTGCTCCATGGCCTCGATGGCACGCCACTTAGTGTAGAACTCGCCGATAGGCTCCATGCGGATGGCCGTCAACACCTTGTTTTTCACACCGATGGCTCCCAGGGCCGACGATAGTGCCAGCGAATTGATGACCGTGGCGCACATGCCCATCTGATCGCCTTTTACGCGATCAAAACCTTTCTGGCTGCCGCTCAGTCCGCGGAAGATGTTGCCGCCACCGATGACGATGCCAATCTGCACGCCCATCTCGGCCACCTCCTTGATCTGCTTCGCATAGTCGCTCAGGCGCTCTGGATCGATGCCGTAGCCCTGCTTACCCATCAGGCTCTCGCCCGACAATTTCAATAGGATTCTCTTAAATCTTGCCATAGTCTATATAATAAATGAAACTTCCTTGAACGCGTAGCGGCGCACCTGCCCGTTCTCATCGCGCAGCAATAGATGGCCGTCACTCTCCACATCGATGATTTCCGCCATGAAGGCTCCCTGCCCATCAGCATACGGGTGAAAACCCTTGCGCCGGAAGAGCCTCGACATATAGGCAGGCTTTGCGTCGCTCTCCAACCAGGGCTCAAACCTGGACAGGACATCCGCCAGCAGTTGCTCGCGGTCAGTCTCCTGTCCGTGGATCTGCCAGAGTGACACAGGATTAGGCGCATCGCTATGGAACACCTGCTGGTTGACATTCAGTCCCACGCCGATGATGCTGTCGCAGATCCTGCTGCCCTTCAGGCGGTTCTCTATCAGTATGCCGCCCAGTTTGCCATTGCGCCAGTAGATGTCATTGGGCCACTTGATGCTCACGTCGCCGATGTGCTCCTCCAGCGTCTGGCAGATAGCCAGCGAGATGGCCATGGAGATGCGGAACTGCTCTGCCGCCCTTACCTCGTCGGGGTGTATCATCAGTGAGAACAGCAGATTCTTGCCCCGCTCCGACTCCCACGAGTTGGTGCCGCAGCCCCGCCCCGCCGTCTGGAAGTCAGCCCAGACCGCCAGATTTTCGTCTGACCGCCTCTCCCTCAACCAGCGGTTGGTAGAGTCCGTCTCGTCAATGTGTATCACCTCGAATTTCATATTGGTGGCAAAGTTACGAAAAGTCGAGAGCAAAACAAAAGAATTTATTCTTTTTTTTGCCGAGACGGAGTAAGTTCGCGCTCACAGAGCGCAAAGTTACGAAAAATCGAGAGAAATGCAAAAGGAAAGTTTGCTTTTCTTTTCATTTCCGAGTGCATAGTAAGTTCGGCGAAGCCAAAGTTACGAAAAATCGAGAGAAGAACAAAACAAA
>JAFUST010000017.1 GCA_017467535.1 Prevotella sp.
AACACGGCCAAGGCTATGTCGAAGTTCCTCAACAAACTGAACATGGAGGGCAAACTCACGCGTACCATATTATATACGCTGAACCCCTGCGCCAACGAGGTCATCGCCACCATGCTGGGCAACTTCCAGGGAGGTGAGCCCGGCAAGATCCAGTTCGGTAGCGGCTGGTGGTTCAACGACCAGATGGACGGCATGATCCGCCAGATGAACGCCCTCTCGGTGCTCGGCCTGCTTAGCCGCTTCGTAGGCATGCTGACCGACAGCCGCTCGTTCCTGTCTTATCCGCGTCACGAGTACTTCCGCCGCATCCTCTGCAACATCCTGGGCAACGATGTGGAGAAGGGCTTGCTGCCCGACGACCGCGAGACGCTGGCACGCATGGTGGAGGATATCTCCTACAACAACGCCCGTCGCTACTTCAAGTTCTACTAAATCAATAAAGTGGAGGTGTTTTGCAAAAAACGCCTCCATTTTTTGTGTATTTCGAAAATAAGCGCTAATTTTGCACCCGACATTTTTGAATACACAAACACGAACAATCAAGAGAGCAAGATATGTGTGGAATCGTAGGATATTTAGGAAATCGCGAGGCATTTCCTGTATTGATCAAGGGATTGCGTCGACTGGAGTATCGTGGATATGACTCGGCTGGCGTGGCCCTGATCAACGACGATCAGCAGTTGAATGTCTATAAGACCAAGGGCAAGGTGGACAACCTGACAGAGTTCTGCAGCGACAAGAACGTGACCGGCACCATCGGCATTGCCCACACACGCTGGGCAACGCACGGCGAGCCGTCGAGCCGCAATGCGCATCCCCACTATTCGCAGTCGCACAATCTGGCCATCATCCATAATGGCATCATCGAAAACTTTGCCGATATCAAGCAGAAGTTGATGGAAAAAGGTGTGGAGTTTCAGAGCGATACTGACACCGAGGTTCTCGTGCAGTTGGTGGAATACATCATGGTGAAGAAGAACCTCGATCTGCTGGAAGCCGTCCAGGTGGCCCTCTATCAGGTGATAGGCGCCTATGCCATCGCCATCATCGACAAGCGCGACCCCGATCAGATCATTGCTGCCCGCAAGCAGAGCCCGCTGGTGGTAGGCATCGGCGAAAACGAGTTCTTCCTCGGTTCGGATGCCAGCCCCATCATCGAGTACACCGACAAGGTTGTCTATCTGGAGGACGGCAACATAGCCGTGATGCGTCGCGGCGAAGACCTGAAGGTGGTCAGTATCCTGGGCGAGGAACAGGCGCTGGCCGTGAAGACGGTCGACATAGACCTCGGTCAGATAGAGAAAGGCGGCTACCCGCACTTCATGCTGAAGGAGATATTCGAGCAGCCGGAGTGCCTGACCAACTGCATGAGAGGCCGCGTGAACGTGGAAGCCGATCATGTGACGCTCTCCGCGCTCATCGACTATCGCCGCCAGTTGCTCTCGGCCAAGCGCATCGTCATTGTGGCGTGCGGCACCTCGTGGCATGCCGGCCTCATAGGCAAGCAGATACTGGAGTCGCTCTGCCGCATCCCCGTGGAGGTGGAGTATGCCTCTGAGTTCCGCTACCGCAATCCTGTGGTGGGCGAGGACGATGTGGTGATAGCCATCTCGCAGAGCGGCGAGACGGCCGACACGCTGGCTGCCGTTCAGTTGGCCAAGGAGAAGGGTGCCTTCATCTACGGCGTCTGCAATGCCATCGGCTCCAGCATCCCCCGTGCCACCGATACCGGCACCTACATCCATGTGGGGCCCGAGATCGGCGTTGCCTCTACGAAGGCTTTCACCGGTCAGGTCACCGTGCTGACAATGATAGCACTGGCTATGGCTGAGGCTAAGGGCACCATCGACCGTCAGGAGTATCTCCACATAGTGAAAGGCCTGAGCGAGATTCCCGCTAAGATCGAGGAGGTGCTGAAGACCAACGACAAGGTGGCTGACCTCGCGCGTACCTTTACCTATGCGCACAACTTCCTCTACCTCGGGCGCGGCTACAGTTATCCTGTGGCATTGGAAGGCGCCTTGAAGTTGAAGGAGATTTCCTATATCCATGCCGAGGGCTATCCCGCCGCCGAGATGAAGCACGGCCCCATCGCGTTGATAGACAGCGATATGCCTGTGGTGGTCATAGCCACCCACAATGCTATGTACGAGAAGGTGCTCAGCAACATACAGGAGATCAAGGCCCGTCAGGGCAGGGTGATAGCACTGGTGACCAAGGGCGACAGCACCATCGCCAAGATAGCCGACGAGGTGATCGAGTTGCCGGAGGTGATGGAGTGCCTCGAACCACTGGTGGCCACCATCCCCCTGCAGTTGCTGGCTTATCACGTGGCCGTCTGCAAGGGTAAGGATGTCGACCAGCCGAGAAACTTGGCAAAGTCAGTCACCGTTGAATAAAGTGAAGAGTGGAAAGTGAAAAGTGAAGAGTGAAGCGCTCGACCTCAGGTCGCTTGCTACCGAAGGGACGCAAGAATTTGCTACCGCCATTCAGTATGTGCAGTGATTCTTCACTTTTTTAGTAAACAGGGAAAAATATATGAGAGATGTAACATTGGTTCTGCAAGACGGGACAACCTTTCGGGGACGCTCGTTCGGTTATGAAGGAAACGTAGCCGGCGAGGTGGTGTTCAACACGGCGATGATGGGCTACCCAGAGGCCCTGACCGACCCCAGTTATGCGGGACAGATCATGGTGCTCACCTATCCCTTGGTGGGCAACTATGGCGTGCCGCGCTTTACCTTTGAAGACAACGGCCTGCCCACCTTCATGGAGAGCGACCGCATCTATGCCACTGCACTCATCGTGGCCGACTACTCCGAGCAGTACAGCCATTGGAACGCTCACGAGAGCCTTTCCGACTGGCTGAAGCGTGAAAAGGTGCCTGGCGTGACCGGTATCGACACGCGTGCACTCACCAAGGTGCTGCGCGAGCGTGGCGTGATGATGGGGCGGCTGGCCTTCGATTGTCCGGTATGTGGCGATACTATCGCAACATACGAGGCAGACAGTGCTGACGGGACAAGCGAAGAGGACTATGGTGCCATCAACTGGGTGGAGCGCGTGTCCTGCAAGGACATCGTTCGCTACAACGAGGGTGCCGGCCGGAAGGTGGTGCTCGTGGATTGTGGTGTCAAGGCCAACATCATCCGTTGTCTGGTCAACCGCGGCGTGGAGGTTAGCCGTGTGCCCTGGAACTACGACTATACGGCAATGGACTTCGACGGCCTCTTCCTGGCCAATGGCCCTGGCGACCCTGATAGATGTGTCGATGCTGTGGAGATACTGAAGAAGCAGATGTCGCTCAGCCGTAAGCCCATCTGCGGCATCTGCATGGGTAACCAGTTGCTGGCAAAGGCTGGTGGTGCTCAGATATACAAACTGAAGTACGGCCATCGCAGCCACAACCAGCCAGTGCGCGAGGTGGGCACCAGCCGCTGCTACATCACCAGTCAGAACCACGGCTATGCCGTCGATGCTGCCACGCTGGGCAAAGACTGGCGCGAACTGTTTGTCAACATGAACGACGGCTCCAATGAGGGCATTGTCCATTTCTCTAATCCCTGGTTCTCCAGCCAGTTCCATCCCGAGGCTTGTGCAGGGCCCGTAGACACCGAATTTATGTTTGACAGATTTGTGAAGACGCTATGAAGGAACAGAATATAAAGAAAGTGCTGCTGCTGGGCAGTGGTGCGTTGAAAATAGGTGAGGCAGGCGAGTTCGACTATAGTGGCTCGCAGGCACTGAAGGCCCTGAAGGAAGAGGGCGTGGAGACCGTTTTGATCAATCCCAACATCGCCACGGTGCAAACCTCTGAGGGCGTGGCCGACCAGGTTTACTTCCTGCCCGTGCAGCCCTATTTCGTGGAGCGCGTCATCGAGAAGGAGCGCCCCGATGGTATTCTGCTGGCCTTTGGTGGACAGACAGCCCTCAACTGCGGTGTGGAACTCTATCAGAGCGGCGTGCTTGAGAAATACAACGTGAAGGTGCTGGGCACACCCGTTCAAGCCATCATCGACACCGAGGATCGCGAACTCTTCGTCAGGAAACTTGACGAAATAGGTGTGAAGACCATCAAGAGTCATGCCTGCTCTACCATCGAAGAGGCCCGTCAGGCAGCCAGCGAACTGGGTTATCCCGTCATTCTGCGTGCCGCCTATGCCCTCGGAGGACTTGGCAGTGGCTTCTGCGACAACGAGGAGGAGTTGAACCGATTGGCCGAAAAGGCATTTGCTTTCTCGCCGCAGGTACTGGTAGAGAAGTCGCTCAGAGGTTGGAAGGAGATAGAATACGAGGTGGTGCGCGACCGCTACGACAACTGCATCACCGTGTGTAACATGGAGAACTTC
>JAFUST010000093.1 GCA_017467535.1 Prevotella sp.
ATGGGTCACAAACTGCCAGATCTCGTCCTGATAGAAACGCTAGTAGGCAGCGCGGTGCAACCGCGGGAACGTCTTGTACAGACGGTCGGCGAGGGGCTGGCTCTCACCTTTATATATATAGGTGGCCAGACAGATGCTCAGGATGGCAATGACGGTAGACACAGCAGCCACGGTGGTATCGAAGTGGATGGTGTAGTCGTGACCGTCGGCCGTGACGAACGAACCGAACGAACCGCTCCATCCCAGGAAGCCAGCCAGCGTGGTGTAGATGCCAACGCCGAGGGTGATGACCGTGAGCACGATCAAGGGAATGGTCATCGTCAGAGGAGCCTCGTGGGGCGTGTGGTGCTCGTGGGCCTCCTTGTTCTCGGTTCCCCAGAAGATGCCGTAGTAGAGACGGAACATGTAGAAGGCGGTCATGGCGGCAATGCCGGTCATGATCCAGCCCACCAGGGGACTGTAGTTCATGCAGGCGGAGATGATCTCATCCTTGGAACTGAAGCCCGAGAAGAAGGGGATGCCGGCGATGGCCAGACAGGAGATGAGGAATGTCCAGTGGGTGATAGGCATATACTTGCGAAGTCCGCCCATCACGGCCATCTCGTTGGAGTGGACGGCATGGATGATGCAGCCGGCACCCAGGAAGAGGCACGCCTTGAACATGGCGTGGGTGAAGAGGTGGAACATACCGGCCAGATAGCCTACGCTGCCCGGATGGTCGTGACCGGTGGTCATCTCGGTGCACACGCCGAGGGCCACCATCATGAAGGCAATCTGAGAGATGGTGGAGAAAGCCAGCACACGCTTGATGTCGCTCTGGGCACAGGCCACGGCGGCAGCATAGAAAGCGGTGATGACACCCACCCACACGATGATGCTCATGGCCTGAGGTGCATACTCGATCCAGAGGGGGAACATACGGGCAATCTGGAACACACCGGCCACCACCATCGTGGCAGCATGGATGAGTGCCGAGACAGGCGTGGGACCCTCCAAGGCGTCGGGCAGCCAGATGTGCAGCGGGAACATGGCCGACTTACCGGCACCACCGATGAACATCAGCACCAGAGCCGTGGGCAGGATGAAGCCGCCGGCAGCCACTGCCTTGGTCATATTGCCCTCGATGAAGGGCGTCGTGCCCTGCCCCATCACGATGTCGCCTGCAAAGGAGAAACTGAACGAGTCGGTGAAGTAGCCGAAGGTCAGAATACCGATGAGGAAGAATATATCGGCAAAGCGGGTCACGATGAAGGCCTTCTTAGAGGCTGCAATGGCGGGCTTGAGCGGATAATAGAAGCCGATGAGCAGATAGGAACTGACACCCACGAGTTCCCAGAACATGTACATCTGGAAAATGTTGGTGGCGAGCACCAGGCCGAGCATCGACATGGTGAAGAGGCTCAGGAACGCATAGTAGCGCTGGAAGCCCTTCTCGCCGTGCATATAGCCGAAGGAATAGATGTGCACCATGAGCGACACCGTGGAGATGACGATGAGCATCATTACCGAGATGGGGTCGAGCAGGATGCCCATGTCGAAGTGGAGGTTGCCCAGGGGCAGCCACGTGAAGTTGTAGGGCACGATGGTCTGGAAGATACCCTCTGCCGTGCGGTCGGCCGTGAAATAGGTGAAGGCCGTGCAGTACGACAGGATGGTGACCAGCGCCAGCGAGCACGTGCCGATGATGCCGGCCGTCTTGTGCTGCATCTTCATGCCGCAGAGTCCTAACACGAGGAAGGACAGAAGCGGCAGCAGCAGGATCAGAAATGATAATTCGTAGATCATAGCGTCATTTTATCCTTTCATGTTAGTAATAGCATCCACCGAGTCGCTCTTGAAGCGACGGAAGACGTTGATGATAATCGCGATGGCCACAGCGCTCTCTGCTGCGCTCACGCCGATGGAGAAGAGGGTCATGAACATGCCCTCCATCTCGCCCGGGAAGAGCAGGCGGTTGAACGCTGCGAAATTGATGTCGACGGCATTGAGCACCAACTCAATGGAAATGAGCATGGCTATCAGGTTGCGACGGGTGACGAAACCATAGACGCCGATGAAGAACAGGAGTGCTGAGAGCACGAAATAACATTCTACAGGTACCATGATTAATCCTCCTTTCTACGTGAAACAACCAAGCCGCCGATGATGCATGCCAGCAGGAACACTGAGGTGAACTCAAACGGCAACACATACTGATACTTGCCACTGCCCACGAGTGCTTCGCCGATTGACTGAACAGGCACCTCGGTGGTCGTTGCGGTCGAGATGAAACTGTTCTTCAGTAACACGAAGGCCACTGTGGCCAGGCCGATGACAGAGATGAGCAGGCCCGAGATGACACGCGAGCACTTGATCTTCTCCACCATGCCCTGCAGCGTCTGCTTGCTGACCAACTGGATGGCAAACACATAGATCATCGTCACGCCACCGGCATAGACGGCAATCTGAGCGGCACCCAGATAGGTGTAATCAAGCAGGAAGTAGAGACCTGCCACGCCAAAGAGGACGAACAGCATGAATGTTGCGGCCCTCATGATTCGCTTCGTCGTCACACACAGCAGGGCGGAGCCCAGGATGACGACGGCGAGAATGCAAAATACTACTATACTTGCCATAGTCACTTACTTCTTTTTAGTGTTAAACTTACCCACTTCCCAGTCGGCACCGCCCTCCAGCAGGTTGGGCAATGAACCGCCTTGATAGACCTCCTTGTCGAGGTGGAGCACCAGTTTCTCGCGGTCGAAGACGGCGTTCTCAAAGTCGTTGGTAAACTCGATGGCGTCGAAGTTGCAGGCGTTAGTACAAAGTTGGCAGAACATACAGTCGCCCAGGTCGTACTGATAGTCGTCGAGCACCTTCTTCTTCTTGCCCGTCTCAGGATCCTCGGCCATGTGGGCCGTGATCTTGATGGTGCCGTTAGGGCAGGCTTTTTCGCAGAGCGTACAGGCCGTGCACTTGTAGGCACCGTCGTCAGTGCGCTTGAAGACCAGTCGGCCGCGGTGGCGCTTGGCCACGTGGAGGGTGGTCTTGCGGTTCTCGGGATACTGCTCAGTGGACTTGTTGGTCCAGTAGTCTTTGGCATACTCCTTCAGCGTGGTCTTCATGCCAACGGCCAGTGTCTTGATGCCGTGCCCGAGTTCTCCGAAATATGATTTTTCCTTTTCCATTTCTCTATTATTATAAATAAGGTGTTAGAGGGCTGCGGGCTCGAAGAACCAGCCGCATGCCACCACGACGGTCATCAGCACGAGGTTGATCAGCGCCAGAGGCATCAGATACTTCCACTCCAGTTTCAGGATCTGGTCGATACGCAGACGGGGGAATGTCCACTTGATCCACATGAGCAGCCACACCAGCAGGAAAGCCTTGCCCATGAACCAGACGATGCCGGGGATGAGATCCATCACCGTGTTGAATCCGTCTAATCCGGGAATGTGGAGAGGCATCCATCCGCCCAGGAATACCGTTGCGGCAATACCCGCGATGATGAAGAGGTTGAGGAACTCGGCCAGATAGAAGAAGCCGAAGCCCATGCCCGAATACTCGGTGTGGTGGCCGGCGGTCAACTCGCTCTCAGCCTCGGCCATGTCGAACGGGCCGCGGTTGGCCTCGGCGTTACCTGCCACGAGGAACACCAGGAAGGCGATGATGGCGGGAATGGCGGCTGCACCATTGAAGATGAGCCACGAACCACGCTGGAACTCCACGATGCCGCTCACCTGCATGGTACCCGTGAGCACCACAGCCGTGATGAGGCAGAGGCAGAGCGACATCTCGTAGGAGATCATCTGCACAGCGGCACGCATGGCCGACACGACGGAGTACTTGTTGTTAGAGCCCCATCCGGCCAGGAAGATGCCCACCACGCCGATTGACGAGATGGCCGTCAGCAGGAAGACACCCACGTTGAAGTCCAGGATGTGGGCGCCCCTGTTCCAGGGCAGGAAGGAGAAGGCACCCACCGAGCCGATAATGACCAGGAAGGGGGCCACGATATAGAGGAACTTGTCGGCCTTGTCGACGAAGAAGATCTCCTTGATGAGCATCTTCAACACATCGGCCACGACCTGCAGCAATCCCCAGGGACCTACGCGCACCGGGCCTATGCGGCACTGGAAGTAGGCACAGACCTTACGCTCCATGAAGATCAGAATCATGGCGATGACGGAGTAGGCTCCCAGGATGGCAGCGCCCACGATGACACACTCTATCAGCACCGCCACGAACTCGCCCAACCCCAGCGTCTGCGTGAGCAGCGCGTGGAACCAGGTGGTCACGTCTTGAAAATTGAATATGTGATTCATACCTTAATTATTATCTGTCAATGTCGGGTATAACAATATCTATGGCGGCGCCAGTGGTCACCAGGTCGGCAATCTTCTGACCGCGCAGCATCGGGTCGAGCGCACCCACCAGCGAGAGGCCCATCGGGCGCATCTTCATGCGGTAGGGGCTCTTGTCGCCCTTCGAGTCGAGGTAGACGCCGAACTCGCCGGCGGCGCCCTCGGTGGAGAAGTACCACTGACCCTCGGGCACCTTGATGATAGGCTTCTGCTTCACGTAGAAGTCGCCCTCGGGGATGTTGTCGATGAGTTGCTCGATGATGTTCAGGCTCTGGTACATCTCGTTGATGTGAACGAGGTAGCGGCCCATCGAGTCGCAGGAGTCCTCGATGCACTGCTTCCACTCCACCTTGTCGTACATATCGTAGGGGTGGTTCTTGCGCACGTCGTTCTTCCAGCCAGAGGCACGCCCGGCAGGACCAGTGACGCCGTAGTTGATGCAGTCTTCGAGCGACATGGGGCCCACGTTCTCCAGACGGTTGTGGGTGATCACGTTGTCGCCGAACACATCCATATACTCCTTGATCATCGGACGCAGATAGTTCACCAGGTCCTTCACGTTCTTCACGAAGTTGGGATCAATGTCGTCCTGCAAGCCGCCGATGCGGTAGTAGTTCTGTATCAGTCGGCCACCGGTGGTCTCCTCCATCACGTTGAGCACGTGCTCACGGTCGCGCATGCCATACAGGAAGGCGGTCAGGGCGCCCAGGTCCTGAGCACAGCACGAGGTGAACAGCAGGTGGCTGTCCAGACGCTGCAGTTCGTCCATGATGGTGCGGATGTACTTGATGCGGTCGGTGAGTTCCACCTCCATGGCCTCCTCGATGACGCCCACCAGCGCGTGGCGCTGCTGCATGGCGCAGAGGTAGTTCAGACGGTCGGTCAGGGCCAGCGTCTGCGGATAGGTCATCGACTCCCACATCTTTTCGATGCCGCGGTGAATGTAGCCGAGGTGCGGATAGATGCGCTTCACGGTCTCGCCGTTGAGCACGGTCTGCAGGCGCAGCACACCGTGGGTAGAGGGGTGCTGAGGGCCGATGTTGATCACATAGTCGTCGGCAGTGAACAGGCGGTTCTGTTTCGACTGCAGGTTGCCGTCGCGGTCGATGTAGTACTCCAGACCGTAGTCGGGCTCCACATCGTCGTCGAGCGTATATTCATCGGTGGCCTTGAAGTCCTTGCGAAGGGGGAAGCCCTTGAAGTCGTTGCGCAGGAAGAGACGGCGCATGTCGGGATGTCCCAAGAAAACGATACCCAGGAAGTCGTACACCTCGCGCTCCAGCAGGTCGGCACCACGCCAGAGGTTGATCACCGATGGAATGTAGGGAATTATCTGCCCGTCGGTGTCGCCCGTACCATTGGAGGCCAGGCCATCGCCGCACACCTGGGTGCGGGCCAGCACCTTCACCGAGCAGCGCTCGTGGTTCTCAGTGTTCTCAAGAATATAGACACAGCCGAGACCCTCCTCACCGAAGTCCTCGCCGACGATGGTCACCAGGAAGTCGAAGTGCTTCTTGTCCTTCAAGTTCTGCATCTCCTGTGCGAACTTGTCAAAGTCAAATACAAGATGATTCAGTTTCATTTCGCTTCCTCCTGTTCTTTTTTAAGGGTTTCTGTAAATTCCTCGGGCACGTCGGTCACCACGATGGGCTTCTGGCCGCCGCGGCCGTAGGTCAGTTCCTCATTCGACACGCCCAGCAGGGCCTCTTCCTTGGTCTGCTTGTGATTGGCACCACCAAAGAACTTCTCGATCTTCACCTTGCGCTGCAACTGCATCATACCGTAGAGGATAGCCTCCGGACGGGGCGGGCAGCCGGGGATGAACACGTCGACGGGCACGATCTCCTCGATGCCTTTCACCACGTGGTAACTCGACTTGAACGGACCGCCGCTGATGGCACAGCCACCGACGGCAACCACATACTTCGGCTCGGCCATCTCGTCGTACAGACGCTTCAGCGCGGGAGCCATCTTGTGGGTGATGGTGCCGGCACACATGATCAGGTCGGCCTGGCGGGGAGAGTTACGCGTCACCTCGAAACCGAAGCGCGAGAAGTCGTAACGGGCGCAACCGCAGGCCATGAACTCGATGCCGCAGCACGAGGTGGCGAAGGTCAGCGACCACAGCGAGTTGCTGCGTCCCCAGTTGATGAGCGAATCCAGGTTACCGGTCACCACGTTGACGCCACCCTCATGGAGTTCGTCAACAATCTGCTCCAACGACTCGTTGTCCTTGAACTCGTCGTAGGGCAAAGCCTTGATTTTCGGTTTTCTTACTTCCATTCCAGCGCTCCTTTCCGCCAAGCGTATGCCAGGCCAAATACTAGTACAACCAAGAAGAAGCCGACCGACAGCAGGGCCATCGAACCGAACTGCTTCACAACTACTGCCCATGGGTAGAGAAACACCGTCTCCACATCGAACATGAGGAAGAGGATGGCAAACAAATAGTAGCCTACGTTGATGGGAATCCAACTGGAGCCGTGCGTGGGAATGCCGCACTCAAACGGCTCTCCCTTGATCTTGTTGTAAGACCGCGGACCCAATAGTTTCGCCATCACATAGGCGCCTGCCACCAGTGTAATAGCCGTCACGAGGACGGTAATTAACATTGTGAAATTCATAAAACTATTTAGTGTTATAACAATATTGTTCGCTTCTTAGCGGGTGCAAAGGTACTAAAAAAAATGGAGACAACGAAAGATTTCGCATATATTTTGGAAGAATATTTTGTCAAAATACGCTCTTTTCGAAAAAATATGACTACCTTTGCAGCCGTTTTTTCGATTTTTTCATCAAACATCTATGTACAAACCAGTTTTCCAGAAGCGCGAGGTCATCGTCTTCCGCCAGTTTCAGCGGAAGGGCTACTCGCTCTTTGCTTGCCTGGGGCGCGAGGTGCTCATCTCCGTGCTGAGCGTTGCTACGCTGTCTGCCACTAAGGCAGCGAGCATCAGCGACGAGACATGGCGCGTCGACTCGACGAAGGCAACCAAGGAGATATGGCTCGACGATGTAGCCGTCACAGGCTCCCGCGCACCGCTGACCAAGAGTCAGGCGGCGAGAATGGTCACTGTACTGAGCCGCGAGGATATTGCTCAGGCGCCAGTACAAAGTATTAACGACTTGCTGAAGTACGCCGTAGGCGTGGATGTCAGACAGCGCGGTTCCTTAGGTTCGCAGACCGACATCTCCGTCAGGGGCGGCACGCAGGAACAGATCACCATCCTACTCAATGGCATCAACATCTGCGACCCGCAGACAGGGCACAACGTGCTCGACCTGCCCGTGCAGTTGAGCGAGATTGTGCGCATCGAGGTGCTCGAGGGGCCTGCTGGCCGCGTATATGGCACTTCGTCGCTCGTGGGTGCCATCAACATTGTCACCACCAGCATGACACAGCAGGACAAGGGAAGTCTCGACATTGAAGCCGAAGGTGGCTCTTTCGGCTATGCCAAGGCCGCGCTTGTGGCCCGTCTGGGCAACACGCACTTCCGTCATTCACTCAGCGGCAGTTATGCCCGCAGCGATGGCTTTTCGCGGGCTGCCAGCGGTTCGCTGAACACGGACTTCAGCGGTTCGAAGGCTTTCTATCAGGGCGGCTACGACGACGAACAGGTGCACCTCTCATGGCACGCGGGTCTGGCCGACAAGGGCTGGGGCAGCGGCACATTCTACGCCTCGCCCCGCTGGCAGGCTGATGACCAATATGAGCACACCACGAAGTTCTTCACCGCCATTCAGGGCGAGAACAAGCAGGGGGGCATCCACTTCCAACCGGCCATCTACTGGAACCAGAACCGCGACCGCTACGAGGGCTATAGAGGGAAGCCAGATGCAATGAAGTATAATTACAACCGATGCGACGTATATGGCTTGAAAATAAATAGTTACTTCGACTGGTCATTTGGCCGTACAGCCTTTGGTGCAGAAGTCAGAAATGAGGACCTGGTGAGCGGCAACCTGGGCGAACCGCTTTCGCAGACGCACCACATCAGCGGCACTGACCGCGACTATACGCTGGGTGTCAACCGCACCAACATTTCTGCCCACCTGGAGCACAACATCCTGCTGGACCGGCTGACGCTTTCCGCCGGTTTTGTGGCTGCCAAGAGTTCGTGGAGCAACATGAACATGAGCATCTATCCCGGCATCGACGCCAGTTATCGCCTGGGCGACAGGTGGAAGGCCTTCGCCTCCTACAATTCGTCGCTGCGACTGCCATCGTTCACCGAGATGTACTATAAACTGCAGGGCTATGCCGCCGACCCGCACCTGAAGCCCGAAGAGATGCAGGCCCTGGAGGGTGGCGTGCTGTACTACTCCCCTGCCCTGGAGGCCAAAGCCACCGTCTGGCACCATCACGGCAAGGACATGATAGACTGGATCATGGACACCCGACTGGGAGACCTGGCCGAATGGCAGAGCGTGAACCACACGAAAATCAACTCCACTGGCGTGGAAGCCAACGTGGGCATAGACTTCAAGCATATCTTCTGCTCACCGCTATCAACTCTTCGCGTATCATATAGTTACATCGAACAAGACAAAGACCTTGAGACGGGCATCGTGTCACAATATGCACTGGAGTACCTGAAGCACAAACTGGTGGCCAACCTGCAAGTAGACATCTGGCGGCAACTGACACTGGGACTCAACCTGCGCTGGCAAGACCGCACGGGCCAGTATACTGACTTCCTGGGCGAGACACACGACTACCGTCCCTTTGCCCTAATGGACGCACGTCTGAACTGGACTGCCGACCACTACACACTCTTTGCCGAGGTGAACAATGTGCTGGACAACCGGTCTTATGTCGACTATGGCAACGTACCCCAGCCTGGCGCATGGCTGGTTATCGGAGGACGGTGGAGTCTCAGGTTCTGAACACATCTTTTTGCAAACTACAGATTGCACTAAGCCACAAGTAGCGCAAAAAAGACTTAAATAATAGACTATCGAATGCAGAATACGAAAAAAATATCGTATCTTTGCATTCGATTTTCGTATATACACATCAATTAACAAATATTTTAATCATCTAAAGAATTATGACAATTAACGAATTCAACTTTGCCGGCAAAAAGGCAATCGTGCGCGTTGACTTCAACGTGCCCCTGGACGAGAATGGTAAAATCACCGATGACACCCGTATTCGCGGTGCCCTGCCCACTCTGAAGAAGATCCTGGCTGACGGCGGTGCCGTCATCATCATGAGCCACATGGGCAAGCCCAAAGGCAAGGTGAACCCCAAACTGTCGCTGGGTCAGATTCGCGAGGCTGTGGAGAAGGCTCTCGGCGTGCCCGTTGCTTTTGCTCCCGACTGCGCCAAGGCTCAGGCCGAGGCTGCTGCCCTGAAGATGGGCGAGGCTCTGCTGCTGGAGAACCTGCGCTACTATCCCGAGGAGGAAGGCAAGCCCGTGGGCATCGACAAGGCCGATCCCGCCTACGACGCAGCCAAGAAGGAG
>JAFUST010000094.1 GCA_017467535.1 Prevotella sp.
CGATCCGTGGTCGGAGATGTGCTGTGCCAGTCGGCGGGTGTTCATGGTCTCGATGCTCTTCACGCGGGCGTACCACTTGCCGTAGGCGGTAGACTCGGCGTTGTTGTTGCGGTTCACTTGATACAGGATTCTTGCCATAATCTTTTTGTTGTGTGTGTTTTCTTAGCCCCCTAAGTTAGGGGGTTGGGGGTCTGAACGAGCGTATCGTCCTTTCCCCTCATGGGTTAATACTAAAGTTAATGATCTCTGTTGCTGTGGGGGCTTTCCACATCGTTGGCCAGACGCTTGTTCAGACCCCCAACCCCCTGACTCAGGGGGCTTGTGTTAACGGTGCAAAGGTACGACATTTTTCGTGCGCCTCCAAATTCCGGGGCCCGATTTGGGGCGATTTTCAGCACGAACGGGGCGAATTGGGCGGAAACGTCATTTCCGAGGCTCGATACCGTCATTTCCGAGGGTCGGAGATTACGTTTCGCTGGCAGCGCCCCCCAACGGCCTGAATTGTCACAATGTGACAATGTAACTTTGTAACATTAAGCACCTGCCGATAGGAGCCGTAAGACAATAGAATTATAATAATATATATATTATTATAATTCTAATATTCTACTCCGCAGATTTTCACATTGCCACCACCTTAATGTTACATTGTTACAAAGTTACAATGTCAATTCGCTTTTTGCCAACGAGATTATGCCGACTTACGCCTTGACATATCAGCAGAACCATCCAGGCTCTAAAGTGACAACTGCCGACATCAGGAGCCTTATTTCTGCAAGGCATTCGTGATAATGCTCACGATACAAGCCCGATTAGGACAGTTGCTTTTGGGCTTATCCCGTTCAAAATCCCAATATTTAGGATTTACGGACACGCCTAAAGTTTTCAAACTACACTTTCCACTTTTTGTGATTTTCACCATTAGGGGAGCCTCGCCATTACTCAAAATCTTGCTTCTGTAGCACGTTACCGAAATTTTAGCGTTCATAAACAGGTGACGGTTTTAGTGACGGATTCCGTCACGATTTCTGTCACTCGCAAGATGTTAAGGAAACTTTCGGGCATAAAGAAAGGAGTTGTAACCTATTGGTTTTCAACTCCCTTTCTCCAGTCGGGATTACTGGACTCGAACCAGCGACCTCGCGCCCCCCAGACGTGTGCGCTACCAACTGCGCTAAATCCCGATCCTTTTTGCTTGTAAGCGGGTGCAAAGGTACTAAGTTTTCTTGATACCACCAAATTTTTCGGCAAGTTTTTTTCTTTTCGGCTGCTAATAGGTATTAAAAACGTGGTTTTCCTTGTGTGGGAAAAGTTTTTTATGTATCTTTGCACACAAGATTATGACTACACTTAACATACAGAAACCAGAGAGGCTGAGGGTGGACATTAAACTGCCTGCCTCGAAAAGTATATCCAACAGGGCCTTGATCATCCATGCGCTGTCAGGAGGGGCGACACTGCCCGACAACCTGAGCGACTGCGATGACACGGAGGTCATCATCCGTGCACTCCAGCAGATGCCCGAAATCATCGACATCAAGGCGGCCGGCACAGCCATGCGGTTTATGACGGCCTTTCTTTCGGCCACAGTCAACGGCACCCACGTGCTGACGGGCACCGACCGCATGAAGCACCGCCCCATCAAGGTGCTGGTGGACGCCCTGCGCCATCTGGGGGCCGACATTGCCTATGAGGGCGAGGCTGGTTTCCCGCCGCTGCGCATCAACGGCCAGAGGCTAGAGGGCGGAGAACTGGAGATTGCCGGCAACGTGAGTTCGCAGTATATCTCAGCCCTGCTGCTCATCGGTCCAGTACTGCGCAAGGGTCTGACACTCCGGCTGACCGGCGAGATTATCTCCCGCCCCTACATTGACCTGACACTCTGGACGATGCGCGAGTTCGGGGCTGATGCCGAATGGACTTCGGTAGACACCATCACTGTAGAACCGAAGCCCTACAAGGAACGCAGTTACTACATAGAGAATGACTGGAGTGCTGCCAGTTACTGGTATGAGATGGTGGCACTGAGCGACGACCCTGAAGCCGAAGTGCAACTCGAGGGCCTGATGGATGGTTCGAAGCAGGGCGACTCCGGCGTGCGCTATCTGTTCAGCCTGCTGGGTGTGAAGACCTCGTTCGCCTCCCGACAGCCAGGCAAGCCCACCACGGTGACGCTGCGCAAGAGCAACAACCGCGTGGCCCGTCTGGACTATGACTTCAACAACATGCCCGACCTGGCCCAGACCTTTGTCTGTACCTGTTGCGCCTTGGGCCTGCCCTTCCACTTCACGGGCCTGCAGACGCTGAAGATCAAGGAGACCGATCGCATAGAGGCACTGAAGGCCGAACTGGCCAAACTGGGCTATACGCTGGAAGACCGCAACGGCAGCGAACTGTTGTGGGATGGAACGAGACGCTCGGCCGAGGAACGCTTGCTACCAAAGGGACGCAAGAGTGAGGAGGGAGGAGAGCGCAACGATGCAGTTGTCACTATCGACACCTACGAAGACCATCGCATGGCCCTGGCCTTTGCCCCGCTGGCCATGAAGACACCCATCAGCATCAACAACCCGCAGGTGGTGACCAAGTCGTACCCGCACTTCTGGGACGACCTGTGCAAGGCCGGCTTCACCATCAACGACTGAGATATGGAGTTTGCACTCATCTGCATCGTATCGCTGGTTGCGCTGGGCATCATCGCCGCAGTGGCCTCGATGCTGACCAAGGGAGGCACCGACGAGCCCGTGGTGGAGGCCCACGACTGTGCCTCGTGCAGCAGCAAGGTCTCGGGCGACTGCAAGATTGCCTGTCTGATGGAAGAGAAAAAGCAGCGCGAAGGCAATAAATCAGCGAGTTAGGAGTTTTATATGAGTAAGGGATTACTTATGCGCAGGACTATATACATATTATATATAGTGGTCATCAGTATGCTGGTGACCGCTTGTTCTACGCATAAGAATACATCGAAGAGCCGTGCCTGGCAGTCGTTCACGGCCAAATATAACACCTACTACAACGGCTCGCAGGCCTATATCGACGGTTCTCTGGAGAAAGAGAAGGGCAACAAGGACAACTACACTGAGACGTTGCCCCTCTACACCGTAGGCAACAAGCAGAGCCGCACGCTGGGCAAGGGCAACTTCGACCGCACGGTGGAGAAGATGGAGAAGACCATCAAACTGCACAGCATCAAGGCCCGCCCCGAATGGAAGAAATCGCGCCGCAAGACCGAGAAGGACAAGGAGTGGCTGGGGCGCCGGGAGTATAACCCGTTTCTCTGGAAGGCGTGGCTGCTGATGGGCAAGGCGCAGTTTCAGAAAGGAGAGTTCGATGAGGCCGCCGCCACCTTCAGTTATATGTCGCGCCTCTACCAGACCCAGCCCATGCAGAACGCGATGGCCCGTGCGTGGCTGGCCCGCTGCTACGTGGAACTGGACTGGCTCTACGATGCTGAGGACGTCATCCGCAACCAGCGCCGCGATTCTATCCACTACCGCGCCCAGAACGACTGGGACGGCACGCTGGCCGATTACTACGTGAGGACCGGCGAATATGCCCAGGCCATTCCCCATCTGCGGAATATCATCAGGCACGAGCACCGCAAGACGCAGAAGGCTCGCGAGTGGTTCCTGATGGGCCAGTTGCACAGTGCGCTGAGCCACCGACAGGAAGCCTACAAGGCCTACCAGCGGGCCATCCGACAGAACCCGCCCTACGAACTGGAGTTCAACGCCCGCATTGCCCAGACCGAGGTGATGGCACAGGGCAACGGCAAGAAGATGATTGCCCGGCTGAAGCGAATGGCTGCCTCCGACAACAATAAGGACTATCTCGACCAGGTGTACTACGCCATGGGCAACATCTACCTGATGCAGCGCGACACCGCTCAGGCCATTGCCGCCTATGAGAAGGGCAACGAGAAGGCCACCCGCAGCGGCATCGAGAAAGGCGTGCTGCTGCTCCGTCTGGGCGGTCTCTACTGGGAGAAGGAGAAATACAACGACGCCCAGCGCTGCTACGGCGAGGCCATCGGCCTGCTGGACAAAGACCGTGATGACTACGAGGAACTGTCAAAGCGCTCGAAGGTGCTCGACGAGTTGGTGCCCTACACCGATGCCGTCCACCTGCAGGACTCGCTGCAGGAACTGGCCAACATGTCGGAGAAAGACCGCCTGGCGGCCATCGACCGCGTGATTGAGGCCCTGAAGAAAAAGGAGAAAGAAGAACGCGACAAGGCCCGCGAGGCCGAGGTGGCTGCCGTCCAGCAGAAGCAGGGGGCCATGGGCAACCGTAACCAGCAGCCAACAGCCAACAGCCAACAGCCAGCAGCCGGGACCAACGGCCAGTGGTACTTCTACAACCAGATGGCTGTCAACCAGGGTAAGCAGACCTTCCAGAAGCAGTGGGGCAAGCGCGAGAACGAAGACAACTGGCGCCGCAGCAACAAGACCGTGGTCGGCAATCTGGGCAATCTGGATAATCCGGAATCGCCAGAAGACTCTGATAATCTGGAAAAAGCCGACTCCCTGTCGGAGGCATCTCTCGCCAGCACCGACAGCATCGCCGCCGATACCGCAGCCGAGGACACCCTGGCCAACGACCCGCACAACCGCGAATACTACCTGGCGCAGATTCCCTTCACCGACGAGCAGAAGGCCGCGAGTGACCTCATCATCATGGACGGCCTGTTCCACTCGGGCGTCATCTTCAAGGACAAACTTGAGAACTTCGGTCTGGCCGAGAAGCAACTCACCCGCCTGACCAGCCACTACCCCACTTACGAGCAGATGGACCAGGCGTGGTATCACCTCTTCCTGCTCTACTCCCGTATGGGCGACAAGGAAACGGCAGAGAACTGTCTGACGCAGTTGAAGAGCGACTACCCCGAGAGCGAACTGACCATCCTGCTCAGCGACCCGTACTTCGAGGAAAATGCCCGCTTTGGCGAACACATCGAGGACTCCATCTATGCCGCCACCTATGAGGCCTTCAAGGAGAGTCGCCACAGCGAGATACGCACTAACGCCCAACTCTCTGCTGAGCGATTCCCGCTGGGTGAGAACCGGCCCAAGTTTCTGTTCATCAATGGCCTGAGCCTGCTGAACCAAGGCGATGCCAAGGGCTGCATCAGCGAACTGAAGACTGTGGTGGAGAAGTATCCGCAGAGTGAGGTGACCGAGATGGCCGGCATGATCATCAAGGGTGTACAGGAGGGCCGCACGCTCTATGGCGGCACCTTCGACCTGGATGCCGTCTGGGCCCGCCGCGACCTGACACTCGACCAGGACTCATTGGGTGCTGACACGCTGTCGGCTGACCGCGAGGTGCCATTCCTCTTCATGCTGGTCTACCAGCCCGACTCGATCAATGAGAATCAGTTGCTCTACGAGATGGCCCGCTTCAATTTCTCCAACTTCCTGGTGCGCAACTTCGACCTGGAGATAGAGCGCGAGCAGGGCTTCCACCGTATGCTCATCCGCGGCTTCCTCAACTTCGACGAAGCCCTACAGTACGCCCGCCAACTCTACGCCTCCGAGGATATGGCGAAGGCTTTGCAGAGATGTCGCAGCGTGGTCATCAGCGAGCACAACCTGGCGTTCATCGGCACGCGCTTCAGTTATCTGGACTACGATGCCTTCTACGAGCAGACCTTCCTGCCGCTGAAGATCAGCAACGAGGAACTGCTGAACATCCCGCCATACACAGAACCAGAGGATCCAGAAAACTCAGAAGATCCGGATAACCCGGACAATCCAGATACGCCAGAAGCGCCGACTTCACCGACAACCTCCGATGACTTCGACCCAGACTTCTGGTAAGACAGACAGAAAGATATGACAAACGGACAACTACTTTGGGTGGACGATGAGGTGGAACTGCTGAAGGCCCACATCATCTTCCTCGAGAAAAAAGGCTACGAGGTGACCACCGCCTCCAACGGCACCGATGCCATCGACCTGTGCCGCGAACGGTCGTTCGACCTGGTGCTGCTCGACGAGCAGATGCCGGGCCTGAGCGGACTGGAGACGCTGCAGCGCATCAAGCAGATAGCACCGGCCACGCCCGTGGTGATGGTCACCAAGAGCGAGGAGGAGAACATCATGGAGCAGGCCATCGGACAGAAGATTGCCGACTACCTGATCAAACCCGTCAACCCCAACCAGATACTGCTGACGCTGAAGAAGAACATCCACCGCCGCGAGATAGAGACGGAGGTGACGCAGAGCCAGTATCAGCAGCAGTTCCAGCAGATAGCCCTGCAGATCATGGACTGCCGCACCTGGCAGGACTGGACGGCCGTCTACAAGCAACTGGTGCACTGGGAACTACAACTCTCCAGCACCGACTCGCAGATGACCGAGATGCTGGCCATGCAGAAAGAGGAGGCCAACCTGGGCTTCGCCAAGTTCATCAAGAAGAACTACATGGAGTGGATAAGCAGACTCTCCCCTAATTCCTCCCTGTCAGGGAGGGGAGCGGTCACCTCTGCTACCTCCAAGTCTATCTCCACCCCTCCCTCCCAGGGAGGGGCTGGGGGAGAGTCTGTCCCCCTCCTTTCACCCGAGATCTTCAAGAAGAAAGTCTTCCCTCTCCTTGACAAGAAGGAGAAGGTCTTTCTGGTCGTGATGGACAACTTCCGCTACGACCAGTGGCGCATGCTGGCACAGGAGATAGGCGACCAGTTCAATATCGATGAAGACCTCTACTGCTCCATCCTGCCCACGGCCACACAGTATGCTCGCAATGCCATTTTCTCGGGTCTGATGCCCAACAAGATTGCCCAGATGTTTCCCGACCTGTGGGTCGATGAGGACGAGGAGGAGGGCAAGAACCTCAACGAGGCACCGCTCATTCAGACGCAGATTGACCGCTATCGACGTCACGACACCTTCTCCTACACCAAGATCAACACCTCGGCTGAGGCCGAACGGCTGATGCAGCAACTGAACACGCTGCAGAGGAACGACCTGAATGTAGTGGTGTTCAACTTCATCGACATGCTGAGCCACGCCAGGACCGAGAGCCGCATGGTGCGCGAACTGGCCAACAACGAGTCGGCCTACCGCAGCATCACGCTGTCATGGTTCCGCCACTCGGTCATTGCCGACTTCTTCCGGCAGTTGGCCCAGACCGACTACCATGTCATCGTGACCACCGACCACGGCAGCATCCGCTGTACGCAGCCGGTGAAGATTGTGGGCGACCGCAATACGAACACCAACCTGCGCTACAAACTGGGCAAGAACCTGGCCTACGATGCCAAGGACCTCTTTGTCATCAAGAATCCCGCCGAGGCCCAACTGCCCTCGCCTAACCTCTCGACCAGTTATGTGTTTGCCACGGGCGACTTGTTCTTCGCCTACCCCAACAACTACAACTACTACGTGAGTTACTATAAGGACACCTTCCAGCATGGTGGCATCTCGATGGAGGAGATGCTCATCCCGCTCATCACGATGACGGGGAAAAAGCGATAAAGAAGACCCACCCCCTGCCCCTCCCTGTGAGGGAGGGGAGTATATAGATAATGTGCAATATGGAAATAAAGATTGAGAATCTTGAACAGATACGCGAGGCCGCTCGCGAGTTTATCAACCACATCGGCAACCGCCATGTCTTTGCCTTCTACGGCAAGATGGGAGCCGGCAAGACCACCTTCATCAAGGCCGTCTGCGAAGAACTGGGCGTGGAGGACGTCATCACCTCGCCCACCTTCGCCATCGTCAACGAGTACACGAGCAGAAAGACAACCTGTTCCCCTCTCTTGCAGGGAGGGGCCGGAGGAGAGTCTTCTATCTTCCACTTCGATTTCTACCGCATCAAGAAATTGGAGGAAGTCTACGACATGGGCTACGAGGACTATTTCTACTCCGGCGCCCTCTGCTTCATCGAGTGGCCCGAACTCATCGAGGAGGTGCTGCCCGAGGATGCCGTCCGCGTCACCATCGAAGAGCAGCCTGACGGCACCCGCCGCGTCACCATCAACTAAAGTCTCCCTTGCCTCATGAAACGCCTGCTCCCCCTTCTGCTTGCCCTCCTGCTGCTCGCCCCGTGTCCCGTATTCTGCGATACCATCGCAGAAAAAGAGATGAAGGCCGACCTGCTGCAGATGCTGGCCGACTTCACCACTTACATAAAGACCGACTTCCAGCCCTGCTCCGAGCCCAACTCGCTGGGCGAGCCATGCGGCTGCTTCAAGGGAGAGAACACGATGGGCAACGACGAACGAGGCGTGCGCCCCAATGCCGACCTCTCGATGGTCTGTGCGTTCCTGGTGAAATACGGCAAAGGACAAGTCACCCTGCCTAAGGGCATCACATGGGACGGTCTGGAGGAGATGGCGATGAAGTCGCTGGTCTTTGCCTACTCCACCCACAAGGCCAACCGCCTGAAGCCCTGCAAGGGCAACCGCTACTGGGGCAGCACGTCTAAGAACGACGTTTCATGGGAGAGTTCCCTCTGGGCCATGTCGGTGGCCTACTCGGCCTTCTTCCAGTGGGACAAACTGAGCGAACAGCAGAAGGGCTATATCTACCAGATGCTGAAGGCGGAATGCAACTACGAACTGCAACGCGACATACCCACGGCTTTTGACGGTGACACCAAGGCCGAGGAGAACGGATGGGAGGCCGATGTGTTGGCCGTCACGCTGGGCCTCTTCCCCAACGACCCGCTGGCTCCGCAGTGGTTCCAGCGACTGCGCGAGTTTGCCATCAACAGTTACTCGCAGCGCGACGATGCCACCGACCAGACCGTCATCGACCCGGACTACGACCAGCAGCGCGTCATGGACCTCTACCGGGGCCCCAACCTCTACGATGACCTGACGCTGCAGAACCACAACTACTTCCACACCTCTTATCAGAACGTGGTCATCCAGGAACTGGGCGAGGCAGCCCTGGCCCTGCGGCTCTTCCAGCGCACGCTGCACGGCACCGAGCGATGGCAAACCCACGCCCTGATGCACAACAACGACCGCGTGATGAACGAAGTGCTCTACTGGCTGGCACTGAGCGACGGCGAACTGGCCATGCCCAACGGCAACGACTGGAGCCTCTTCCTCTACGACCAGATCACCTCCTACTCGACCAATGCCTGCTTCCTCCGCGACCCGCACGCCCTGATGCTGGAGCAGAGGGCCTACCAGATGATCAAGGCCCGCCAACAGACCACCGCCGATGGCTCGTGGCTGTTGCGCCCCGACGTGGGAGCCCGCCGGATGGGCGTTGAGGCACATCGCGTGATGATGACCTGGCTGATGCACGAGGTGCTTTCCACAGCCGACCTCACCCCCACCCCATGGGATGACTTCTGCCGTCAGTACGGTGCGGCAAAGGTATTCTCGTCGCAGAACATCGTCCGCGCCGCCACGCCCTCACGCTTCACCTGCTTCTCGTGGAGCAAGGGCCTGAAGAGTTACACCGGCTACATCGCCCCTAACACCACACTCGACCGTTCGAACCTCATCGTCCCCTTCCGTGCCAACAACACGGGCAACTTCATCGGCTGGTACGAGGTAGAGGGCCGCAAGACCAACGCCACGCCCGTCACCGAGGGCATCTACGACCTGCAGGGCAATGCCTACGTGATGAACGGCGAACTGCAGACCAACGACGGCGCACTAAACAACCGCTTCGCCCTCTACTCCACCCCAGGCAATGCGGTCATCTATATAGATAATGTACGCGCGAGCCAGGCCTGCACCATCAACAAGGAGAAAGGGGCGCTGATGGCCATCAGCGTCGATGAGTTCACGCAGAAGGTGCGGACGCTCCATACTGCCGACGGCTCTCAAGTTCTCGACGGCACCGGCCTGACCAGGATGAACGGCCCGTGGGTGAACGTAGACAACCAACTGGGCATCGTCACCGCAGGCTGCCGGCAGGTGGCCTTTGGCGAACGTACCAACAACAACTCCATCCTCACTGCCCGCCTCTACGCCTCCTACAGCGACCAACCACGCAGCGTCAAGCAGGGTGAGACGGTCGATGCCCGCACCGTGGTCTACTACTCCAATGTGGATGCCCAGACCACAGCCCGCCTCTCTGCCAGTCTCTGTCCGCTGTCCACTCCTGACGGCTGGCAGGGTGTCATCGCTTCTGACCCCGACAGCACGGCCTACCTGTTGCTCAGCAACTTCTCCGGCGACTCCATCTGCGCGCTTCATTCGGTGACCACCTTGGCCGGTGCGCCCGTCTTCACCGTTCCCACCACCATCCGCAACAGCCATTCTTCTGCCACGTTTAGCGCCAAGAACAACCATTCCATTGCCAACACCCTCCGCTTCTTCATCCAGGGCAGCGACGTGGAAGCCACCCAGAGCGCAGCCGCCACCATCACCCTGCGCAACCTCAAGAAGGGCCGCAACACCGTCACCGTCAACACCTTCCGCGACGGCAAGCGCACGACCAAGAAAGTCAGACTGAGCAGCCTTAAGACCCTCTCCTTTTGATTCCCAGACGGAAATACCAAGAGTTTGGTAGCCAATATACCCACATAGGGGGCTTTCGGCATTCCATAATCTTTCGTACCTTTGCGCCCTGAATCAATAAACGCAAAAACAGGACAGACTTATGGAATTCATCAAGCGAACATTCTGTGCCATGTTGCTGTTGCTGCTATCGATGACGGCATCGGCAGGCAACAAGACAGACAAGGGAGTCCTCAGGCAGGACCCGCAAGTGCGCATTGGCCACCTGAAGAACGGCCTCACTTACTACATCTGCCACAACGAGGAGCCACGCGAACGGGCCTATTTCTACATTGCCCAGCGCGTGGGAGCACTGCAGGAGGAGCCCAACCAGCGCGGACTGGCCCACTTCCTGGAGCACATGTGCTTCAACGGCACCACCCACTTCCCCGGACAGGGCCTGCGCAACTATCTGGAGAGCATCGGCGTGAAGTTCGGAGCCGACCTCAATGCCTACACTTCGATAGAAGAGACGGTCTACAACATTGACAACGTGCCCACGACCGTCGACGGAGCCGTAGACTCCTGCCTGCTGATACTGCACGACTGGAGCCACAACCTGACACTCGACCCTGCGGAGATCGATGCCGAGCGCGGCGTCATTCAGGAAGAATGGCGCATGAGGAACTCGGCCCAGCAGCGCATCAGCGAGCGTCAGGCAGCGGCACTGCTCAAGGGGAGCAAGTATGAGGACGCCATGCCCATCGGCTCGATGGACATCGTGCGCACGTTCCAGCCGGAAGTGCTGCGGGCCTACTATCAGAAGTGGTACCGCCCTGACCTGCAGGCCATCATCATCGTGGGCGACGTCAACGTGAAAGAGGTGGAGAAGAAAATCAAGCGCCTCTTTGCCGATATACCCAAGCCCGGCAAGCAGGCCGCCAAGCGCATCTACTATCCCGTGGCCGACAACGAGCAACCGCTCTTCTTCCTGGGCACTGACCCTGAGATGCGGCAGGCCTCGGTGAACTTCTACTTCAAGCACGACCAGTGGCCGCGCGACCAGAAGAATACCCGTGAGTACCGGCTGGCCAACTTCTACAACGGACTGATCAGCCAGGCCTTCCGCAACCGCGTGAACGACATCAGCCGCAAGCCCGACGCACCCTTCACCGGAGCCAGCATCGGCGACGGCAACTTCCTGATTGCGCAGACCAAGCGGGCCTTCCGCGCCACGGCGAGCAGCCGCACGGAGCAGGGCAACGTGGAGCAGGCCACCGAGGTCATGCTGCGCGAACTGTTCCGCCTGAAACGCCACGGACTGACCGCCGACGAGTTTGAGCGCTACCGCAGGGAGCGGCTCCGCGACCCTGAGGCCAATCAGGGACGCGGGCGCCGTGGCGGCGACGGCGATGACTCCGACGACCAGCGCACCCCCGGTGAGCGTCGCCGCCAGAGCCGCCAGTTCGTCAACCAGTGCGTGCGCCACTTCCTCGACGAGGCCCCGCTGACCACGCCCAGGGACGAGCGTGAGTTCTGGAAGGCCACCCTGCCTGGCCTGACGCTCGACGATGCCAATGCCTATCTGGCCTCGCTCTTCACGGGCGACACCCGCAACCTGGCCATCTCGGTCATCGGCCCCAAGAGCGACACCATACAGTATCCCGACCTGCAGCAACTGCTGGCTATCTACCGGCGCGCAGCCGCTGAAGACCTGAAGCCCTACGAGAAAGAGCAGAAGGACACAGCCAGCACCGACCTGCCCTTCCTGCCTGTGGAGCCCGTGGCAGGCACCATCGTCAGCGAGGAGACCCAAGACAGCATCACCACCTGGGTGCTCTCCAACGGGATGACGGTCAGAGTCCGTCCCACCAGCCGCCGCCGCGACCCCATTCAGGTGCAGTCGGTGGCCTGGGGCGGCTGGTCGCAACTGCCCGACAGCCTCTATCGCTATCGCGGACTCATAGGCAGTGCCGTGCGTGGCGGCGGACTGGGCAACTATAGTCAGGAGGACCTGCGGAAGAAGTTCGAGGGCACGCGTGTCAACGTCAGTTCCAGCGTGTCGGAATATCAGCAGAGTGTAAGCGGGTCGGGCAACCGCCGCGACCTGAAGGCGCTGTTCGAGCGCGTGCATGCCAACTTCCTCTATCCCCGTGTAGACACCGTGGCCTACCGCCAACTCATAGACCGCCAGAAGCGCAGCCTGCGCGAGAATGCCGGACGCCCGCAGCAGGTGATGAGCGACTCCAACCGCGTGGTCTTCTACGGCAGCAACCCACTGGCCCAGCCGCTCAGGGCCGAGGAGTACGACCTTGCTGACAGCGACTCGCTGCTGCGCCTCTACAAAGACCGCTTTGCCGATGCCAGCGCCTTCACCACGTTCATCGTCGGCAGCGTCGACCTGGACTCCATCCGTCCGCTGGTGGAACAGTATCTGGCCTCGCTGCCCGCCCTGAACCGTAACGAGCAGATCCGCGAGGTGGTGCCCGTGGTGAAGGGGAGCCGCACCAGCCGCTTCCACCAGCCGCAGGAGACGCCCGTGGCCAACATCAGCATACAGTATTCGGCACCGGGCGAGTTCTCGCACCGACAATACCTGATTGGCACCATACTGGCCTACGCCCTCAACTACACCTACACCCGCACCATCCGCGAAGAGGCCGGCATAGCCTACTCGGTGCGTGCATCGACGTCGGCCACCGACCGTCCGCGACGCCAGTGGGGAGCCAACATCAGTTTCACCACCGACCCCAACCATCTGGACGATGGCGTCAGACTGGTGGACGAGGGGCTGAACCTCATTGCCAGCCAAGGCCCTACGGCCGACGATATGGCTAAGGCAAAGGAATATCTGCTGAAGACGCACAAGACCGGTCTGGGACGCAACAACTACTGGCTGCAGGTGTTGAACTTCCAGTGGACGCACGGCGAGGATATATCCAACAACTATGAGGCCCAACTGGAGAGCATCACTGCTGCCGACGTGCAGCAGATGGCCCGCACCATAGCCGACGGCGACCGAAAGGCCGTGCTCATGGCCACCGGCGAATAGACGCCCCTACACCAGGGAGATATCCGCCCTGGGCACGCGATCCCATGAGAAGTCGGCTGCAAGGGCTTGCGCACTCACGGGCGACTCATCGGACTGCAGACCTGCCAGACAGGCCAGCAGTCCGATGAGTTGTTGCGGCGTATAGCGCTGGCGCAGGCTCTCCATGTCGAGACTCTGGTCGCGCTTCGACAGGCGCTGCCCCGCGGCATTGCACAGCAGTGGCAGATGGATGAAGCGCGGCGAGGGGAAACCCAGCAGGCGGGCCACATAGATTTGCTGGGGCGACGAGAGCAGCAGGTCACGCCCGCGCACCACCTCGGTGATGCCCATCAGGGCATCGTCGACCACCACCGCCAACTGATAGGCCCACGCCCCGTCCTTGCGGCGGATGATGAAGTCGCCCACGTGGCTGGCCAGGTTGACGGTCTGCTGACCGTAGTGACCGTCGCAGAACGTGATGTCGCTATCGGGCACGATGAGCCGGGTGGCAGCAGGCCGGCCGGGCTGCGGGGGCAGATGGCGGCAGGTGCCGGCATAGACCACGCGGCCGTCACTCTCATGGGGGGCCTGCGTGGCCAGCAGGTCGGCGCGGGTGCAATAGCAGGGATAGGTCATGCCCTGCTGGCGAAGGATATCAAAATAGTGTTGATAGATGTCCGAGCGCTGACTCTGATAGACGGGCTCGCCGTCCCACGCCAGACCCAGCCACTGCAGGTCTTCCATCAGCAGGTCGGCATAGGCCTGACGCGAGCGCTGCGGGTCGATGTCCTCGATGCGCAGCAGCCACTCGCCGCCTTTGGCTTTCACCGACAGCCACGACAGCAGGGCACTGAACACATTGCCCAGATGCATGCGGCCCGTGGGCGACGGGGCGAAGCGTCCTCTCTCCATCAGTCTCCAGAAAAAACTACAGGCGCACCTCCATCTTCTTGCCTGCGTAGTTCACCACCTTGCCGCCCTGCATCGGCTGGTCGCCGCGGCCACTGCCCTGTCCGACGAGCACGATGCGGAACTGGCGCTTCTTCAGCATACCGCGATAACTGCCGTTGCGTCCGCTGATGCTCAGCGTGCGGGCGGCATCGTCCCAGTAGAAGTTGATCTCAGTGAACTGGCCCTTCTCGTAGTTATAGTTGTCGCCCTCATCCTCGTAGAGCGCAAACTGGCCGTCGGCCCCCGGGTAGACGCGAATCTCCAGGTTGTCCCAGGGTTTTTCGCTGCTGTACTGCACCTCAGGGCCGAAGGGCATCACGCTGCCAGCCCTCACATAGACAGGCATCTCCGTGATGGGACAGGGCCGCTGGATCTGCTGACCGCCATCGTAGACGCGGTTGGTGTAGAAGTCGTACCAGCGGGTCTTCGTGCCCTGAGCCTTCCGCCCCTTGATGGCCAGCGGGGGCGTGGTGCCGCCGGGCAGATAGACGCTGACGGGGGCCTTGGCCTGCCGCACGTCGCTGACGGCCATCACGCCGCGCTTGCCCTCCTTACGGGTCAGGAACGGGTCGGTGACGGGCTTGACCAGCAGGGCGTGGCCGAACATATACTCATCGTTCAGCCGACGGGCCTTCACGTCCTGGGGGAAGTCCATCACCAGCGGACGCATCATCGAACCGCTGCGCTGCACCACCTCGCCGGCCATCGCGTAGATGTAGGGCAGCAGGCGGTAGCGTAGACGAACGGCATCGACCATCGCGTCGTAGGCCCAGTCGCCCTCACTACCGAATTCATAAATCTCGCTGACCATGGGCGACGAGCAGTGGTTGCGCATCAGGGGCATGAAGGTGCCCCACTGCATCCAGCGCGTCTGCAGTTCCTGCACGGCCACGTTCTTCGGCGTCTGCTCGTAGTCACTGTAGAAGAAGCCGCCCAGGTCGGTATTCCAGAAGGGGATGCCGCAGAGCGTGTAGTTCAGGCCGCTGGGCACCTGCTGCTTCATCTCCTCCCACGAGGCCTTGATGTCGCCGCTCCACGAGAAGGTGGCGTAGTGCTGCAGACCGAACGAGCCGCTGCGTGTCATCTGCACCGAGCGCTTCTCGGCCACCATCTTGCTCTTGCGGCTGGTCTCGCGCTGGTGCTCGTAGATGCCGCGGTTGGTCATCAGCGGGAAGGCGTTCTTCACGCTCCGCCACGAGCCGTCGTGGGTCATGAAGTCATCGTCGCCGGCCTTCTCGAAGTGGTCGGGCTCGGTGGAGTCGGTCCACCAGGCATCGAAGCCCATCCGGTAGAGGTGCGACAGGTACTTCCAGTAGATGTCGCGGGCCTCGGGGTTGAAGGGGTCGTAGGGCAGCACGCCCTTGTTGCGCGGCCACGTGTCGAAAGGCATCAGCGCCCCGATGGACTTCAGTTCCCGGTAAGGCTCGGTCCACGGGCCGAAGTTGGCCCAGATGCTGATCATCAGGTGGGCGTTGTTTTGGTGCACATAGTTCACCATCTCCTGCGGACTCTTCAGTCGAGGCTGCAGGCCTTTGGCCTTGTATTCCTCAGCCAGTTTCTTCAGGTCGTCGGGCAGGTATTTCTCCCAGGCCGCGTCGCCCACCTTATTGATATAGTAGGGATTCTCGAATCGCATCGCGTTCCAGTTGGAGTCGCAGCCCCAGTACTGCCAGTCCTGCACGATACCGTCCAGCGGTATCTGCAACTGGCGGTACTTGTCGAGCACCTCAGCCAACTCGTCGCTGGTCTTGTAGCGCTCGCGGCACTGCCAGTGACCCATCGTCCAGAGGGGGAACATGGTGGCCTGGCCCGTCAACCGGCGGATGCCGGCAATGACGCCGTCCTGCGTGCCGTCGCGATAGATGAAGTAGTAGTCGATGCAGGCGCCCACCTCCGACGTGAACGAGGTACCGGCCCCAGAGTCCGTGAAGCGCGACCGGCCCGCATTGTCCCAGTAGAGGCCATAGCCCTTCACGCTGGTGAAATAGGGGATGGAGATATACGTGTTGTGGTTCCATATCTCCATGTCGCGGCCTCGCCACGACATCGCCGCGTCGCGCAACTGCCCCAGGCCATAGACGTCCTCGTCCTTCTCCAGCCTCCACGACTGGCCTATCCGGTACTTTCCGGCATCCACGCCGCTCTTGTATAGTTCCAGCGTCGGCCGTCCCGTCTCGCTGAGCAGCACCTTGCCCTCCTGACCGTAGAACGACAGGCAGCCCGAGCGCAGGTCCAGCGTACAGCCGCAGTAGGAGGCACCGATGGTGATGGTAGAGTCCGTGTAGTGCTTATGTGCCCACACGTCCTCCTGCTGCATGATCACCGAGTAACTCTTCCGCTCCGGCTGGGTGCCCTCAGGATATTTCCTCACGTGGATGACGTCATCGCCCAGCAGGCACACATCCACCACCACGCCGTTCACCGTCTGCTGGAAGAACGGCCACTCCTTCGGCATCGAAGCCTCTGCGCCCACAGCCATCAGCAGCACTGCCGCCAGCGTGAGCCATCTAAGTTTAAGACAACGCATAGTCATAGGTTTTTCGTTTATCATTCTATTTTCACCTGCAAAGATAAGCATTTCCCTCAATATAACCAAATATGTACCATAAAAAACGCCACACCCTGTGCCCCCCACGCCTCCATCCCATCTATAGATCACAGGCCTCTCTATCGAAGATATTGAGAGTCTATAACCGTAAGCATTCGTAGAAATCCCCGTTGTGTCAGACCACCATCAGCAGCATCGCCACCACACATATTGTCCATCTCGTCTTCATCATCCGTCTCTTTGTTTTTAGTCAACCTTCAGTCTCGCCTTACCAGCGGATACATCTGGCAGGTGTTGGTCTTCCTGGGGCGGAAGCCCAGGGTGTTGAGGGCGCGGCCTATGTCGACATTCGTACGCTTGGTGATGTGGAAGTTGGGATAGAGCGCGTTCAGCACGTCTACGATGTCGCTGACGGACACCTCCTCGCCATCCTCGGCAGCACGGAAGGTCTGCATGATCATCTGCTCGTAACTGCCCACGGGCTCAAACCGCCGGTTCTGCTCGATGATGCGGCGGTTGTCGGCCTCGTCGAACCAGTAGCGGTCGCCGCGGTCTATCTCGGCCTTCAGTTGGGCGTACACCTGCGGATAGTCGACGGGCGACAGCGTGTCGATCAGCCCCTCCACCATGATACATACGAAGCGGCGCGAGCCGGTTTTGTCGTCGGGCAGCGGACGGCTGTTGTTGGTCGTGGCGATGAACGAGGCATAGCGGCGGCGCTGCTCGTAGGCCTTGCCGTAGGGCGGGCGCATCTTGACGTCGGACTTCGAGATGAGGTACTTCAGCAGGGGCTGCTGACTGCGGCTCAGGGCGTCGAACTCGTCGATGTTGATCAGAGCGAACGACGTGAGGCCCAGGTTGACGGCCGTGTCGTTCTTGAAGTCAATCTTGTCGTTATAGTAGTCGCGCAACTCGGGCGGCAGCAGGATGCCGCAGAAGGTGCTCTTGCCGCAGCCCTGCGCGCCGATGAGCAGCGGCACGATGGCGTTGCCGTGATGGCGGTCCTTGCCCATCCAGTGGGCCACCATCGAGAGCATCCACACGTGGAAGTCGCTCTGCCAGTAGGCGTCGTCGGTCCTCACGCGGGCGGCCAGGGCCGTCAGCCGGTCGCGTCCGTCCCAGCGCGGCAGCCGCTCCAGCCAGTCGTTCACGGGGTCATATTCGGGTATCATCGTCGACTCGATGTAGCGCTTGATGTCCTTGTCCCACGAGTCGAGGCCGGCCTTCAGCGCGCGTATCGACATGGTGTTCATCACCTCGCGCGTCAGGTCGTGGAACTGGTAGTCGTAGCCGTCGCGCTCACGATACTGGGCCACGCCGGTCATCACGTTCTTCCTCAGTTCATAGCGCGAGTTGAGGAAGGCCTCGGTCTTGAAGGTCAGCAGTTGCGAGGGCTTCACGTGCTTCAGCGGCCAGGTGCGCTTCAGCGTCACGCTGTACTGCGAGTCGAAGACGGTCTGCACCAGGTCGGGGTCGCCGTTCAGGCGCTTGTCAAAGAGCGTCTGCTTCACGGCGAAGCCCTCCTCCACCCCACTCTCGTGGCAGTTGAAGGCCAGCGTCTCCAGCACGTGGGGCACGAAGTCCTCCTCCGAGTCCAGCCGGCAGGCCTCCAGTGCGTCCTGCTTGCAGGCCTGGTATTCGTGCAGCCGCGAGGCCATCGTCGACAGGCCGGGTATCGTGCCTGCGTCGCCGCCCGTCCGGTCGTCGTGGGGCCTCACCACCTTCGACAGCCGCTGAGCCGACTACTCGTAGGGCGAGGCCACCATCGGCTCCGACCAGGTGTTGACGTAGATGTCGGGATCGTGGCTCAGGCGGCAGGCCGTGCGCAGCGACGGGGCGATGTTGTCCACGCGGACGGCCAACTGCATCGAGTAGACGTAGTGCAGTTTGGCGTAGGCGTTCAGGTGGAACTGCTCCACCTCGGCGGCATCGTAGCCGTCGGGGTTCTGCCACTCGGTGCGCTCCTCCGTCTGGCACACTATCTTCACGCTCCGTCCGCTGGCGCCCACGAAGGCCAGCATCGTGAAGGGCACGCCCGCCGCCTCCTGGCGCAGCAGGCAGGCCGTCTCGCGGTCAGGCAGGTTGTTGATCTCCAGCAGCACCAGGTCGTTGTAGCCTATGGCCACCTGCTGCCCCTGAATGTTGCGCAGGTCCGACGAGAAGCACACCCGCGGCCGCCGCTCCACGTCGCTGTCCATCGGTCGCCCATCGCGCATCTGCCCCGTGCGGATCATCTCCACCACCTCTTCTATCGGAATGCGCACAAAAGTCTCTGCGCCCTTCCGTCCCTGTCGAATCAATGTCACCCTCATAGCCTGTAGTTATTCTGTTAGTATTCGATTTAATCACTGATAATCACCCATTTAGCAGTAATCAACTGCAAAGATACGAAATAATATTAAGAACTCCAAAAGTTTTTCATCAAATTCACTTCCACTTCCACTTTTTTGTGGAAACACCTGTGTTTATCGGCATTTCGAGCGGTGGAAGTGAATCGTTTCACTTCCACTTCACTTCCACTTTTTCGCCTGCCCGTAAGCGTATCCGCTTCGATACCCCATACCTGCCGCCCAAACCAACAACTGCTTTGCGACAAAAACGACGCGTTTTACAGTCGTTTACATGGTGTAAAACATTGTTTTACGAAGCGTAAAACGATGTTTTAAGCGGCGTAAAATATTGTAAAAACACCGCTTAAAACACTGGTAATAAGTATGTTAACACAATAATCGCCACATCTGTCGGCAAAAAGTGGAAGTGAAGTGGAAGTGAAACGATTCACTTCCACTTCCCAAAACACCTGTGTTTATCGGCATTTCAGAATAAAAAGTGGAAGTGGAAGTAAAATCGTCGAAAAAAAAATCCAGAGAAATAGCATGGCAGGGATATCACGAAAGAAACTATCAGGACGCTCATCAAAGAAGGTCATGCCAGCCTGGCGATGGCTGCTTGATCAGAGCGAGCGCACGACGTAGCGGTTTTCGTAGCGCTCGAAATCGGGCAGGTCGGTATAGCCGCGGTCGGCAAACACGCCTCTCACGTACCGCTGCTGCTCCTCCGTCAGCCCCCGCTCGCCCCGCAGGTACCAGTAGTACTGGCGCGACCCGTGGAAATAACTGGTCAGTTGCTTGCGGATGGAGGTATAGTCATCCTTCAGCACCACATCAAAGAAATGTCCGAAGCCGTAAGCCACGCGCTCCGCCCGCCGCTGCCAGAACAGTTCGCACCGCTCGCCATAGCCTTCGGCCAGCGGCGTGACGCACATCGTCTGCGTCGCATCCTTCGGTGCCAGCGTCGCCGCCAGATGCCTCAGGCACTGCTCCGCCGCCTGGCACTCCCCATTAAAGCACACCGCCCACCTGGTAGGCGTATCCTCAAATCCAAATTTCACTTCGTTGTCCATAGTCGTAATAATTACGTTACTTTGTCAATTCTTTATATGCTTGGAGTATGTCCTGTTCTTATTCCCGCCATGCGCCTCCAGATAGCCAAACTCCGTAAGTTGACGAAGGTAGCGCTTGGCGGTGGTGGGATTAAATCCAAAGTGACTGACGATGGCTTCCGTCTTAATCCTATCTTTATCGTCCACAAATGCCAAAATATCGACCAGTTTCTCTGCCAAAGAAGGCTTTACCGACCATTTATCGACCATTTCCCGCCTCAAGTCCTCTTTATCGACCACTTCCACCTGCACAGACTTTGTGAATTGGTCGATATCCGATTGAAGATGCTGACAATGAAGTCTGGTCATGCAACCGAGGAAGATATTAACATCTTCCTGCTCGCGAGCATCTATCAGTGCCTGAATGTATTCTGCCTTGTCCTCCTTCAGCACCTTTGTCGGCAGCACGCCAAACTCCCATTGCAGCAGGTTCATCAGCAGCCGGCAGGTACGTCCGTTGCCGTCAGCCCAAGGGTGAATGGTCACCAGTTCATAGTGTGCCCAGAAACTCAGTTCATAGACCGCAGCCACATCAGCCGCATCAATAGCCTTACGCCTACGATTGAGTTCCTCGCAGAACGCCGCCAGACGCGACGGCACTTTCTGAAACGCCATATACGACCTTCCGCCCGTGCCTGCTGTCACGTTCAGTTTCCGCAGTTCGCCCTTTGCCGCAGAGAAATCGCCGCCTATCGAGTGATACTCACTTCCTGTACGAGCCATCACCTTCGATGCCAGCAGGATAAGCCAATCCACCATGATAGGCTCATGCCGTCGAATCCACTCTCGTCCGTAGTCGTAGGCTACTTTCAGGTCGAGGTTCATCATCTGCTCCATCATCGTACGCTTGCTGCTGGCGATGCCCTCGTCAAACAGCAGTTGCGCCTCCACCTCCGTCACCGTCGAGCCCTCAATAGCAGTCGAGTGCGTAATGATGGAGTACAGATAGAACTTCTCGAAGTCTATCTGGTCCGATATCCCCAGTTCCTTATGCTGCTGTAGCAATCGCAGTAATTGGTTTTTATTCTCTTGTGTCATATCTTGTCTTCCTTTATTCTATAACATTTTTATCAATATTTGAGGCTTGACATCTAACATTATTATATAATTACATGTGTACATTCAAGTTATTATATATCCTTCCTGATCATACCCGCGATGATACTGATTAATAAGGTTGATGAGAAATTGCAAATAGGGGATATCACAACGAAGTGTATGATATTTGTCATACTGATTGTTATATCGAACTTGTGAACCTTTAGCCAGCCTTTGTCCGACATCCGATGGAACTAAGAACGTAGATCGGTCACCAAGATATTTGTGGAATTCTGTCAGGAAGATGTCAATCCCCGCCAGATCAAAATCTCCAAAGTGAACGTATTTGTTGGGAATACTTTGAAGCCATTTGCGCAAGTCTGCCGATTGAGGATAACGGGAGACAAAGAGTAGAGGAACATTGCCTATCTCTTTCTCGAACAACTGACGTTGCAGGCGAATCATCCGAAAGTTCTCCATATTCTCAATGCCCACCACGACGGCATCCTCTGGAATGACAAATCGTTGCCAATTATCGATGAACAAAAAACTCCCTTCTGGAGGATTGACCACAAACGGCATACCATTTAGCGAACACGGAATGGGCTGATAACTGTTAACAGGAAAACCTGGGCAGGAACGCGCCTTAACCAACTTTGAGTTCCCCGTTCCAACAGCCTGCTCTGAACGCGTCTCGTATGATTGAGGCATTTCATCTCCAATAGTTCGCAGTTCTTCATAGTGTGCCTGCAAAAAGTTCTTTAAGGCAGAAGCATCAATTGCTCGGAAACTCCTGCGGCTACCATGCACCTGCACTGTCAGCATACCTTCTGCCAGCAGGATGGCTGTAAAGTCCTTCCGCAACAGACTTGCAGCAACCGTCTCGCCACTAACGAGTTGCAGTAATGCACTTGATAGAGTCTTAGAAATCTTCATTAAGCATTAATTGTCATTAGACGCTTAATGTGCGTCTGCGACTTACTGTCCTTTGTCAGCAGATAGTTGTACTTGTATAAGTCAGCATTATACCCCATTGGCGAACTGTTGATTAGATAGATGTTTCGCACATTTGCGAACTGCAGGATACCGCTCACATTGCTTGGATGCAGTTTACCTATTTCATCCATCATACAATGGATGATAAAGTCGCCATTCTTACGCGAGGCCCTGGTCTTGAACACATTGATGAGCATGATATTCACCATTGCTTTCACTAGGATATCCGTGCCATCAGAACCCACGTTGTTGATACGCTCCACCCAACCCGTATTATTGTCATTCTCCTGAATGCGGAACTGCAGACGGAATGTATCGCTAAGTGTAAGTTCTGTCCGTGAGGGTTCCTTTTGCAGTTGCTTCATGAATTTCTTCAGATAATCTACCACTTTCTCGTTCACCTTGTCACGGTCTCCGCCAGAGAACAGGTTCAACTCTCCGAGAGTCAGCGCATTTTCCTCTGTGAAATCTCGAATCTGGCGCAGCAGGAGGATCATACGATCGGACGATTCTTCTGCTCTCAGTTCAATGCTGCGAATGACACCAGCGAAGTTCCGCTCCTGGAAGTCGTGGTTTACTTCAGCGATGATGCTCCGTATTTCTGCTGAGTGGTTCATCAACATTCCTACTTCACGGGAAACACTGCGAAGAATGGTGTTATAGTGCTCGCTGACACGCGAACGATACATCTCAATCTTGTCGTTCTCGATGAATTCCTGCAAATTGAGGGCGAAACGCAAATAGTCTTCATCGTATTGCGGAGTGATAAAGTGGAAGGCATTGTTGGCACTAAAGTGGGAATTGAACGAATTGGTGGCACGCTTCAACTCCTCCATCTTCTGTCGTTTCTTGTTGACCGCTCCACGCATTTGCACCACAAGGTCTGCCAAGGTCGCCCGTGATGGCAATGCCACATCATCGCGCAAGAACGCTTCTGGCAAAATGTTCTCCACCTGACAGAGTTGGCTATACTGCTTTAGTCCATTCTTCATAGCATCAACGGCAGACTGTTTCAGTTTAAGTTGCTCTATTTTCTCCGCCCGTTCTGATTCAAGATGTTTCCGTTTGCCCTCATATTGCTGACGGGTATTGGCATCCCTTGCCTCCAACTGCTTCTTTTCGTCACGGAACTCTTGCTCGTGGGAGAATAGTTCTTCTTCGTCCTTACGGTATTCAATGACAAAGTGCCGCTGTTCGCTAATCTTGTCTAATACGGTCTGTACGTTGGCAAGGTCGCGACGGCATAAGTCGAGTGCATTGGTATCCGCTCCCTTGCCTTTCAGTTCGTCACGTTCCTGACGAGCCAGCATCAGCCGCCGTTCATCAATATCTTTTTTCTTGTCCGTCTTTTCCCCAGCCTGTTTCTGCCGTAAAGTATCGAACTGACTTTGCAGATTGCGGATGGCAGCGTTGTATTCCGTGTCAGCGGCCTTCAAGCCCTTGTCGCGTTTGGTTCGCTGGTTGGTTCTGGCCGTTTTCTCGTTTTCCAATGCCAGCAGCGTCTCGTTGTAAACCTTTGTCCGCTTTTCACGTTCTGCTGCAACCATCTCCTGCTCCTTCTTCTCTGCTTGACGTAACCGAGTCTCAGCATCCTTAATCTTAGTTGGGATTTGTTCTATCTGAACTCTCAGAATGGTCTCTTTCTCACTGAGATCCGATATCCGTCCTTTATAGTTCTTGCGCAGACTCTCTTGCTCGTTTTCGCATTGAGCCTGAAGGTCAGCAATCTCCTTCTTCTTTGCGGTTACAGCCTCCGCCTGCTGTTTTTGCAAACTACGATAGTCATCCGGTGTGCGATGGTGAACTGGTATGGCTTCCAGGTTGAGGCTGATGCCAAAGAAGTTCTTGTCTTGCAAGTGTCCTTCGGTCGAGCGACCATCGTCTGACAGTTGAGGCGTCAGACCTTGTGCATAGAGCACGTGCTGTTCATCGACAACCCGACCAATGGTATCCTCCCATCCTGGCTTATTCTGAGCCAACCAGTCGTAGAAAGAGCCTTTCCAACGGGCAAGCAAGGCTTCTGTTTCTGCCAGTTCTGCTTGTAGCCTCCCCAGTCGTTCCTGTGCCTCTTCCTGCCTGCGAGCGTAGTCACGCTTTATTTGCTCATCCTTCAACTCCCATTCTTGTCGAAGTGCTTTCAAACTGTTAGTCGTAACAGACAACTGGCTTTTCAACTCTTGTTCCTGTGCCTTCAGATTCTGTATATTCTCCTTACAACTCGATGTCTCTTTTCCCATCGGATGCCAGAACTGCAACTCAGACAGACGTTTGTCTGCTAAATTGTGATTCCCCTGAAGCGTTGTGAGTCGTTCGTCTGATGCTGACAGCCATTCACCGTACGCTTCCTCCACCGCTTTCTTTCGCTGGTCACGAACCTTCACGCACCTGTCTCTCTCCGTTTGTATACTGTCGCGCTGCCGTTGCAGTTCTTCCTTCAGAGCAAGTTCAAACTTACTCCACTCGTCGTCAAGGGCAGCATAAAGTGCCCGGTATTTCTCCGTCACATCCTTATACTGTTCCTCCAAAGCATGAAGCAGTCTTTCTTTTTGAGTCTTCTCGCCTAATAGTTTTGGTTCCTGCGCATCCTGTTCGATGATAGCCTTAATGCCTATCTCCTCGTAATGCTTGCGCTTTTTGCGAATATCATCCAGGCGTTGCTCCCGCTTGCTGATTTCTTTTGTCAACCTGTCGTGCTCCTTCTCGTATTCCTGCTGTGTGGTTTCTATCTTTTCCTTAATCTTGCTTAGTTTCCCCTGTATCTCACGAATATCTTCTTCCGCCAAGGGCAATTGCTCACGTGTATAGCCCGCCACATGGTTCAACTGATGCCAAGTTTGTGTCATCTCATAGTCTAGTGCGATAAGTAAGCGATAGTTTTCTACCACCTTAGCGGCTTTGTTGCGCACGGGAATCTCTCCACTACTATCTTTCCTGTACCAATAGTCAATCTCGTCGAATTCCTGCTCAAAGTCAGCCACCAAATGGCGATAGTCCGACAGACGGATGCTATCTTCTACGTCCGTCAGCGACTGAATAATGGTGTTCTTCACAAAATCAGCATCGAGTTTGCTGTTTAGAAACACGTTCTGTATGCTTCGCGGTATGTTTTGGTACTTCGAACTTTCCACGATGGCATATTTGTCATAGCGATGACTGCGGTCGTGGGTGTTGCCAAAGATGATATTACGATACTGTTCGTAGGTCTCGATCTTGGCGCTGATGTCCCTGTTGCCAATGCGTTCACGAATACGAATCCAGTCGCTCTCCACTCGTCCGCTGTCATCCACGAACCACGACTTCTGATACGGGGCATCAATAAAGCGAAATACCGCCTTTCCTTGACTGCGGTAGGTCATAATGGAGTAGGCACTATGCTCCGTTTTTACTTCATAGATGATATACGAGTTGCTGTAACGGAAGTAGAATTCTTCGAACGACTTCTGGCCTTGCTGTATGCCAAGACGCATCTTGTCTGCATTATAGAAGAACAGCAACGCCCTCAACACCGTACTCTTACCAACGCCCTGTGTGCCTGCGAAATGAACATTTCCGTCCAACAGCACCTCTGCGTAAGGGATATTGGCCGAGTTCAGGAATATAATCTTGTTCAGATGTCTCATAGTTCAGGTACCTCCTCTTCGTTATAGATAGTTATCAGGTTCACCATGTCCTCGGCATAGCGAAAGGCGGCAGTCACTTTGTAGGTGCCATCTTCCTCGTTGATAAGTTCGGCAAATCCCATATTGGTGAGTTCGCTGATAAGTTTCTCAACAATTTCCTGATTGGTGTTCTGCTTACGGAACAATTTGCGGGCTTTGTCGCGAAGTTCCACATCGAGGTTAATATGCTCCAAGATGTGTGTGGAACGAAACTGAAAACCCGTGGAGAAGGTGATATCGTATGTCTTCAAGAAATCCAAAATATCCACCCATTGCGCAAAACTCTGCAATTTCTGTTCGATGGTTTGTTTCGCCTCCTGTGTACGGGCAAAGTAGTAATAGCCATCTCCCGACTCCAACCGTAGCCCTAACTCCATGAAATAGGCCTCGTAGTCGGAATAGTTCTCCTCGATGTCGTCGTAAAGGTGTTTCACCTCCTGATCGGTACTGTCAACCGAGAGGAAGCCGCCCTTGCTCATCCGTTCAAATATTCGTTGTGTATTAGTTCGCATATATCAGTGCATATTCTATGTTTTCAAATGTCTCATAGTTGTCAGTAATGCGCAGGTCATCACTATGTTGAGTAGCCATTTGGCAATAGAGGATAATGTGGTCGTTCAGGGTTCGTGGCTGGTGGTAGTTATAGTTTCTGATGAACGAGAACAAATGTTGCCCCTGTGCCTTGAAAGCATTCCACAGTTCTGTCGTGTTAACGCTGTTCACTTCTTCTATGTCGTTGTTCAGGAATACCTTATCCAGCGGGTCAGCCTCGGTTCTTGCCAACCTGCGAATATCATTTTTGCCGGCAATTTTCCTTATCAAGGCATAGGCCTCTTCATTGCTGCGGAGCATATCTACCGAAAGGAAGATGCGGTTGTAGGGCCTTTTCTCCATCCACAACGGATTATCATCGTCCAACACACGCACCACATTGGTGTCTTCTCTCCAGGTCAACTGGTCTTTCAGATATTTCAGCCGACGTATCTTCTTTAGCAGCAGGCTCTGTTGCTCAATCTGGTTGATGTAGTCAATAATCTGCTTCTCGATTTCCAGCAGGTTATGATCAGCCTCGGTAAAATCATTGCGGACATCCATCGTGGTGCGCTGCATATCCGGATCGGTAGCCATCTTGAAGAACACCACCTCACCATCCATCATTTTCTCGCACTCCGTTATCAACTGCTTGATGCCCTTCCGCTTTTCATCCAGATTCTCCAGTCGCGTCTTCTTTATCTTGTAGTTAGGTTCCTGCTTATAGGCCACATCCACATTGCGTTTCAGGTCAATCACATTCTTCAATGTCCTCAGTCCGATGCGGCGAAGCATCTTCCTGACATTACTCTGATATTGCGACTTCCTGTGCTCGTTAGTTTCCTCAAGATAATAGCCAATATTTTCCTTCAACGCGTTGATATGTTCGCGGACACTCGCCACGCTGATTTCCTCATTCATGTCGAGCACCTCCTCGAAGAACTGCACATACACATCCTCCATCTCCAAGAAGTCACCATTCTCATGTATCACTCCGTGTTCAATGAGATACTGTATCCGTTCCCGCTTATAGTCCACTATCTCCAGAGCGAAGTTCATGCGATACGAGAGTGACTTGCGCCGCTCGAACATATCGCGGAACAGAACCTTCTCCCTGTCAAGCATCTTGACTAGTTCTTCTATCGTCCTGAAATGTGATAGTATTTCCATTGTCTATTCATATTTCAAATGCTCAAACAACCTCAGCCTCAACATCTCACCATTCCTCTGGCAGTAGCAGTTCACGCAGACGGCTTTGCATCTGCTGATAGGTTGCCACGCCCATGGGCTTCTGGTAGTTTTGGAGGACATAATCAACGTATGCTCTGCCAGCCTTTTTGCAGAGTATGATTCCGACAGGTGGATTCTCCCCATTAAAGCACACCGCCCACCTGGTAGGCGTATCCTCAAATCCAAATTTCACTTCGTTGTCCATAGTCGTCCAAATTCTAAGGTCGAGTAAGTTGAGGGACTTTCACCCTCCCTTCTCTCGGAACCGTGCTTGACAGTCTCCCATCACACGGCTCTTCGTACTTAACTCTTTTGTTATTTGTTTATAATGTTTATTATCTCTAATTCTCATTACGTGGCACA
>JAFUST010000008.1 GCA_017467535.1 Prevotella sp.
TGCAGATCTTCTGGCTCATGGTCTCAGAGAGAGAACCGGCATGAACGGTGAAGTCCTGAGCGAAGATGAACACCAGGCGGCCGTCAATGGTACCGCTGCCTGCCACCACGCCGTCGCCGGGGAACTGCTTCTTCTCCATACCGAAGTTGTGGCAACGGTGCTCCTTAAACATATCATATTCCTCGAACGAACCCTCGTCGAGGAGCATCTCAATGCGCTCGCGGGCCGTGTATTTGCCGCGGTCATGCTGCTTCTGAATGGCTTTCTCACCACCACCGAGACGGGCCTGTTCGCGCTTCTCGATGAGTTGCTTGATTTTTTCTAATTGCTTACTCATTGTTATTTATCAGTTATCAATTGTCAATTGTCTCTTTACTCAGGGTGCTCGCAGAGTTCTGTCAGCACGCCGGCTGTCGATTTGGGATGCAGGAAAGCGATGTTCAGGCCCTCAGCACCCTTGCGGGGAGCCTGGTCAATCAGGCGGACGCCCTTCTCGCTGACCTCAGCCAGTGCGTTGGCCACGCCATCCTCGATGCAGAAGGCTACGTGATGAACACCCTTGTTGCCTTTGTCGAGCCACTTCTGGATAGTGCTCTCAGGGCTTGTGGGCTCCAGCAGTTCCAGTTTCACCTCGCCGCACTTCAGGAAGGCGGTTTTCACTTTCTGGTCTTCTACCACTTCTGTTGCATAACACTTCAAGCCCAGCACGTCGGTAAAGAACGGCAGGCTCTCCTCAATGCTCTGGACGGCAATGCCCAGATGCTCAATGTGTGAAATCTTCATGTTTTTTTAAAGTTTAAACTTAAAATGTGGTGCAAAGATACGAAATATCTGTGAGATAGCCTTTTTTATTTGCTTTATTTAATAAAAAAGAGATTCTATATCAAAATTCCACCGTAATTCTTCCGTTTATCTGTCTGCCCGTAAGATAATTGGGCACGGCCCACTGGCGGTTGGTGACATCGGTCACCCAGTAGTAACTGTTCACGTTGCTGATGCCGAATAGGTTTAGGCAATCGATGCCGAGCCACAGGTTCTTGATGGCTTTTTGATGGTGAAGTGCCAGATAACTCATGCCGATGTCGGCACGCTTGTAGGCAGGAGCACGGAAGTTCTGGCTCTCCAGTCCGCGGTGGGGGGCTCCGAAGGGCAGGCCGTCGGCATAGGCCAGGCGCAGTGTCATCTTCCAGCGTTCGGTGCCTGGGAAATAGTCGGTGAAGTGGAGGTTGATGGCATAGCGCTGGTCGGTAGGCAGGGGCACCCACTCGCCGTTCATCTTCTGCTGGGTGCGCATCAGGGAGAGCGAGATCCACGAGTCTGTGCCTGGCACAAACTGACCGTAGAGTTTCATGTCGAGACCTGCTGCATAGCCCGAGCACATATTCTGACCATAATAGGTCACTTTCACGTTCTGTACGTTGTAGGGAATCAGGTTGCCCAGTGCCTTGTAGTAGGCTTCTGCCGTAAACTTGTAAGGCAAGTCGCGCATCTTGAAGCGATAGTCGATGGCTGCCAGGAACTGCAGCGACCGCTGGCTCTTGATGTTGCGGTTCAGCGTGGCCACGGTGATGCCCGCCACGGTAGTCGTGTCGCGTAGTTCCTTGAAGAAAGGAGCCTGATAGTAGAGGCCCGTGGCGAAGCGGTAGGTCAGGTTGGTGTTGGAGCCGGGCACGATGGCCAGCGATACGCGGGGCGAGACGATGGTCTCCTTGTTGAACGACCAGTGGGCGAAGCGCACACCGAAGTTCAGTTTGTAGAAGGTTTCGCCTCGGTTCCATTTCAGGGCATCCTGCACGTAGCCCTCCACGCGCTGCGACCGCATGTCGTTCTTCGAGTTGAGTGTGTAGATGAGGTCCAGACGGTTGCCGGTGTGAGGCACCGAGTAGCCGCTGGAGTCGCGCATCTCGTATTCGCGACTCTGCTCCTCTATGTGCTCCCACTTGTAGGTGAGTCCGGCCTCTATCTCGTGATGGCGAAGCGTCTTCTGATACATCAGTTTCAGACTTTGCACGTTGGCTGTCAGATAGTTGCGGGCATGTTCGGCATAGGTGCCCACACCCAGGTTCTCCGAACTCTCCGTGTCGTCCAGCCAGTACTGGCCCTGAATGTCGTAGCGTTCCTGCTCCTTGGTGTGAAAGGCCGACCACAGCAGTTTGATGTGGGTGGAGTCGCCCAGATGACGGGTGATGGAGGCGGTGCCGAAGAGGGTGCGGAAGATGTCTTTCTCCTGACCGTCGAAGTAGACTTTGAACGACTTCACATCCTCCATCGTGCCGAAAGAGGTTTCACGATCTTTTGGTGCGAAGTTGTAGTGGTTCTCCGAGATATTTCCCAGCAGGGCGAGCGTCCATCTCTTGTTGGGCTCGTAGGTGATATATGTCTGATAGTCAAGTTGATTCGGGCGATACTCTCCAGTGGTTTCCAGCGAGCCCAGGAGATAGCGGTTGGTCTTGTAGCGCAGGCCGTGGCTCATCGAGAACTTCTTGTTCGACAGGCCTACGTAGCCGCTGGCTCCCAGGAGCGAGGCGGTGGCTGTGGCCTCGAATGCCTTCGGACGCTTGTAGGTGATGTCGAGGGCGCTCGACATCTTGTCGCCGTACTTGGCCGAGAAGCCGCCGGTGCTGAAGCCCACACTCTCCACCATGTCGGGGTTGATGATGCTCAGGCCCTCCTGCTGGCCGCTGCGGATGAGCAGGGGCCGATAGACCTCCACATTATTTATATATACGGAGTTCTCGTCGAACGAGCCGCCCCGCACGTTGTACTGGCTCGACAGTTCGTTGTGGGTCGACACACCTGCCTGCTGCTGTATGAGTTCTTCCACGGCATTGCCGCTGGCCGACGGGTTCGACTTCAGGTCGTTCACATCCAGTTGCTCCATCGCATCGGTCTGTCGGCGACGTTCTACCACCACCACCTCGCCGAGTTCAAGTGTGTTCAGTTGTACCTGCAGTGTCTGCGTAGTTTTGGGATGGCGCAGTACGCGGGTCTTCGCCTGATAGCCAATCATGGAGAACTTCACCACAACCGAGTCGGCCGACTGGAGGGTCATGCTGAATTCACCCTTCAGGTTGGTCATCGTGACGGCAGCCTGCTCTAAGCACGACACAGTAGCCAATTCCAGCGCATTGCCTTCTTCGTCGGTCACTTTGCCTTTCAGTGTGAACGACTGAGCCAACACAGAGAGGCCCGTCATCAGCATGGCGAGCAGAGTCAGTTGTCGTGTTATGATCTGTTTCATCGATATTAATAACGCATAAATCTCCGTTTTATTACCTTTTTTCTTTGCGAATTCAAATAAAAGCCTTATCTTTGCAGTCAGATTATTGAAAGCATGATGATATATCCATTCCGCTTCGAACCGAATCTGCACTCCGTTGTGTGGGGTGGTCAGCGACTGACTGCCTATAAGGGACTTCCTGCCTCTAATGAGCCGATTGGGGAAAGTTGGGAAGTGAGTGCAGTGCCCTCCAGTACGAGTATCGTCGCCAATGGGCAACTGGCAGGCAGAGATCTTGTCTCTGTCATCAATGAGCACCCGTCGGAGATATTGGGGCGTGCTGTCTGCGAGCAGTATCATGGGCAGTTGCCACTGCTGGTGAAGTTTATCGATGCTCAGAAGGACTTGAGCATCCAGGTGCATCCCAATGATGCGATGGCTAAGCGCGAGCATGGCAAGATGGGAAAGAGCGAGATGTGGTATATCCTCGATGCCCAGCCCGACAGTTTTCTGTATGCTGGCTTCAATAAGCAGATTACGCCCGAAGAGTATAAGGCGCATATAAAGAACAATACGATTACTGAAGTACTGGCTAAGCATACGGTGAAGCCTGGTGATGTGTTCTATCTCCCTGCAGGCCGTGTTCATGCCATCGGTGCTGGCATCCTGCTGGCCGAGGTGCAGCAGTCATCGGATGTCACTTATCGCATCTATGACTACAACCGCCCAGGACTTGACGGCAAGCCCCGCGAACTGCATACTGAGTTGGCAGCCAAGGCCCTCGACTTCACGGTGCTCGACGACTATCGTACCGACTATCCTGACAAGATTAATCGTGCGAACCTCGTCATCGATTCGCCTTACTTTACTATCAGGGTGACGGAGAGCACGGGGCCTTTCCATCGTAATCTCCTCAAATACGATAGTTTTGTCATTTGTATGTGCATGGAGGGCGACTGTCGGATCCGGGTCAGGGAGACAGGTGACACCATTGACCTTCCTCATGGCAATAGTACGCTCATTCCTGCGGTCATGGCCGACTACGATATAATCCCCATAGGAGGGAAGTCGAAGACACTCGAGGCCTTCATCAACAATCTCGACCGTACCTTGGCCGGTAAGGTCACCCGATTCCTGCATATCAGGTGAGTAATCTTAATTCCAAATAAAAAAATATGAAAGACTACCAATATCACATTTTCTCCCCTTATCGTGTGTGTCCTCTTGGTGCCCATGTGGACCACCAGCATGGACTTGTGACGGGCTTTGCGATAAACAAGGGTGTTGACCTCTGGTTTAGCGTCAGGAGTGACGGGCATGTGCATCTGCTCTCGAGGACATTTGAGGGCGAGGTCGACTTCGACGTGGACAAGCCCTCACAGGTGAGGGAACATCATTGGGGCGACTATGCCCGTGGTGCCAAGTATGCTCTGCGCAAGCGTTTCGAATTGAAGAATGGCATTGACGGCGTCATACAGGGGTCGTTGCCCGTGGGTGGCCTGTCATCTTCTGCTGCCGTGCTGATAGCCTATGTGATGGCCCTCTCTAAGGCCAATGGCATCACACTGCAGCCATTTGAGGTCGTGCAGATAGCCTCTGAGGCAGAGCGAGAATATATCGGTCTGAATAATGGCTTGCTGGATCAGGCCTGTATAGCCTTGGGGCGTAAGGATGGACTGCTGTTCCTGGATTGCGATTCTAATGACTGGCGCATCATTCGCCGTCATCCTGATATGCCAGACTTCGAGATTGGCATTTTCTTCTCAGGACTGACCCGCTCGCTGGTGAATTCTGACTACAATCTTCGTGTATATGAATGTAAGACGGCGGCATGGAATATGTTGGCCTATACGGATCAGCCGTTGAAGACCTTCGACAAGACTTTCTTGCGCGATATACCTAAGGCAACCTTCGACAAGACCAGAATAGCAATGCCTGCCCGCTTTGCCAGACGGGCCGAACACTTCTATTCGGAATACCGACGGGTGCGTCAGGGCGTGACGGCTTGGGAAACGGGAAATCTGAAACTGTTTGGAAAACTGTCATTCGATTCATGCGAGTCGAGCATTCACAACTACGAGTGTGGTTCGCCCGAACTGATAGCCATCTATGAGATCATGCGTTCGCTACCGGGTGTATGGGGTGGCCGATTCTCTGGTGCAGGCTTCAAGGGGGCCTGCATTGCCCTTGTGGATTCTGCTCAGAAGGAAAATATCGAGAAGACGCTTACAGCGAGATATCTGGAGCAGTTCCCTGAATATGAGAAGACATTCCAGGTGTTCTGGGTCCGTCCAGACGATGGCGCGAGGTTTGTTGAGGACTAATCATTCATTGTTTATAGTTATTGAGATGAAGTGCATAGTGATTGCGGCGGGTTATGCGACACGGTTGGGAGAGTTGACAAAGAACTTCCCCAAGCCGCTGCTGAAGATTGGTGACAACACGATTCTGGGACGAATGCTGGACGATATAGATCGCATCCCAGAGATAGACGAACATATCATCATCACGAACCATCGGTTTGCGCCGATATTCGAGTCGTGGAGGCAGGAACAGCACTACGTGAAACCTGTCACCATCGTGGATGACGGCACGGAGACCAACGACACACGTCTGGGGGCTGTCTGCGATTTGCTTTATGCAATGGATCGTCTTGACCTGAACGACGATATGCTGGTGGTGGCAGCAGACAACCTGCTGTTTTTCTCGTTCCAGGAGTTTGTCGACTTTGCAAGGGAGAAACAGACATCGTGCATCATGTGCCACGAGCAGCCCGAAATAGCAAAACTGCAAAGGACGGGTGTCATTGTGGTAGACGAAGCAATGAAGGTGCTGGACATGGAGGAAAAGCCACAGAATCCGAAGAGCCACTGGGCAGTTCCTCCGTTCTACATTTACCTGAAGAAAGACCTGCAACTGGTGCGCCATTCTGTTGAGAACGGTTGCGGAAAGGACGCCCCAGGCAATCTGGCACACTATATGGTGGAACATACCACCATGCACGCTTGGCCGATGAGTGCAGGTCGTTTTGATATTGGCTCGTTAGATACTTATTATGAAGCAGTAGAGAAGTATGGAAAAAATTAGTTTAGACAATAAATGCCTGTTTGTCACAGGCGCAGCAGGATTCATCGGCAGCAATTTGGTGAAGCGCCTGCTCGACGACGTGAAGGGTGCCACTATCGTGGGCATTGATAATATGAACGACTACTATGACGTCAGGTTGAAGCAGTTCCGTCTCGACGAACTGAACAGGCTGGACGGGCAGAATGACAACCGCTGGATATTTGTCAAGGGCGATATAGCCGACAGGGCAGCCGTCGACGACATCTTTGGCCTCTACAAGCCTGCCGTCGTGGTTAATCTGGCTGCACAGGCCGGCGTTCGCTATTCCATTACCAATCCCGACGCCTATATCCAGTCGAACCTCATAGGCTTCTATAACATTCTGGAAGCGTGTCGGCACAATCCAGTGGAGCATCTGGTCTATGCTTCGTCTTCCTCGGTGTATGGATCCAACAAGAAGGTGCCTTACAGCACTGATGATAAGGTGGACAATCCCGTCAGTCTGTATGCTGCCACGAAGAAGTCGAATGAGTTGCTGGCTCACGCCTATTCAAAATTGTACAATATCCCCTCCACAGGCCTGCGCTTCTTCACGGTCTATGGTCCTGCCGGTCGTCCTGATATGGCCTATTTCGGCTTCACCAACAAACTGGTGAAGGGCGAGACCATCAAGATATTCAACTTTGGCCACTGCAAGCGCGACTTCACCTATGTGGATGACATTGTGGAGGGCGTCATCCGTATCATGCAGGGTGCTCCTGAGAAGAAAAATGGCGAGGACGGTCTGCCCTTGCCGCCGTATGCGGTTTACAATATAGGTAACAGCAATCCTGAGAACCTGCTCGACTTTGTAGATATCCTTCAGCAAGAACTGGTTCGTGCAGGTGTTTTGCCCGAGGACTACGACTTTGAGGCTCATAAGGAACTTGTGCCGATGCAACCCGGTGACGTGCCAGTGACCTATGCTGACACATCGGCCCTGGAGCGTGACTATGGCTTCAAGCCTCACACTTCGTTGAGAGATGGTCTGCGCAGGTTTGCTGAGTGGTATAAGGCATTCTACAAGTAGTTCAGTCGCGATAGAACCAGGAGAGCAGAGAGTTTATCCAGCCGATGGAGCAGTGGAACCATCGGTAGGTGCTTGTGGGCTTGCCGCCGAAACTGAGGATGAAGTCACGAAAAGCATTCTTACGGAAGGGCAGGCCCACATCCATGAAGTAGACATGCTCGAAGCCGCGCCGGTGGGAATCCTTCAGCACGTGCCAGATGGTCATGACATGGGGATGCAGCCAGGCATAGGTCTTTCTGCGGAAGGCTGCATACCACAGATAGGCCTGATGCTGACTGTAGATGACAGCCGAACAGCCGATGACGTGGTCGCGATAGCGGGTCAGGAAGAGATGACTGTCGTAACTGCTGCGTAACCCTTCGAAGAACTCGTCGGCCGGTATGTAGCGCTTGGGCTTTAGCCAGTTGTGGTGGCGCAGCAGTTTGATGAAGGCCTTGAAGTCTTCTTCTGTTTCCACCTCATTGGTCACGACCCCTTTTTCGTACAGGGCATTGATGCGTCGGAGCATCTGGTTGCTGATGCGTTCCTCCGGTTCGCGGGAGTGCAGCGAATTGTGTATGCTCATCCAGCGCACAGGGAAGTAATGGCTCTCGCGGAACTGGCGATAGGCGAACATCTTCTGTGGCAGATTACTCACCTCAATGAACAGCACGCTGCGGCCAAGGCGCTCGGTGAGCGCTTGCAGCATCAGACCGAAGAGCGTGCTGGCATCAGCATCCTGATAGGTGCCGGCACCCAGAATGCGGCATTGGCGATAGAGGTAGGGAGGAAGCCACGATGAACGGTAGCGCACGACGGCCAGCATCTGGCCGAGCACACGCCCGTCGGCATCCTCGACGGTCACCATGTATGGCTTGTGGCGAGGTGTCTGTTTGATCAGCCAAAACAGGCGTGTGCTGTGGAAGACGTCTTCTTCGTTCAGCCCGCTGGGCAGTTGGTTGCCATCAGTATAGATTTGTACGGTTAGTTCGCTCATCGGGTACAAAAATACTAAATCTTTCTTAAATTGCGCATCTTTTGACGGGAAATTGTTATCTTTGCATGAAAATTTAGACAAAGTGGTTATGACAGACTTCAAGACATTGGCTCAGATACGCCGTTCGCATCGTAAGTTCACGGAAGAGGAAATCGATGCAGAGGATGTGAAACTGATATTGCGTGCAGCCCTGATGGCTCCCACCTCGAAAGGCCAGCGTGGCTGGCAGTTCGTGGTAGTAGACGACAAGTTGGACCTGGAGAAACTCTCCGATGCCAAGGATATGGGCGGTCAACTCATCAAGGGTGCCTCGATGGCCGTTGTGGTGCTGGGCGACCCGATGCAGAACGACTGCTGGGTGGAGGACGGCTCCATTGCCGCCATCTCCATGCAGTATCAGGCAGAGGAACTGGGCCTTGGCTCCTGCTGGGTGCAGATGCGTGGCCGTGGCCTGAGCGACGGTACCTCGGCCGACACCGTCATTCGTGGCATCCTTGACATTCCTGAGAACCTGAACGTGCTGTGTGTCATCGCCTTTGGTCACAAGGCCGACGAGCGCAAGCCGCAGAACGAGGACAAACTGAAGTGGGAGAATGTCCACATCGGCAAGTATTAAGGTGATGGATATCGTTTTCATAGGAGCCGGTCGGCTGGCTACGAATCTGGCGAGGGCACTTCATGACGGGGGCCATCGCATCACGGCTGTCTATAGCCGCACGATGGCGTCGGCAGAGGCTGTGTGCTCGCTCTGTGGCGGCACTCCGACCACCGACATTGCCTCGCTCCCCCTTGAGGCCGATGCCTTTGTGCTGGCCGTGAAGGACTCAGTGCTCGGCGAACTGATCGCCCGATTGGACAAGGGTAGGGAGAACCAGGCTTTCTTCCACACTGCAGGCTCGGTGCCTCTGTCGGTCTTTGGCAGTCATCGGCGTGGTGGTGTCATCTATCCCATGCAGACATTTTCGAAAGAGCGTCAGGTGGACTTCTCTCGCGTACCTATATTTATAGAAGGGAATAGCGAGGATACGTTGGCCTTGGCCGAGCGGATAGCCCGTTCGGTGAGTAGCGAGGTGCGCCGTCTGTCGAGTGAAGACCGCCGGCATCTGCATCTGGCTGCTGTCTTTGCCTGCAACTTTGCCAACCACTGCTATGCCCTCTCGGCCCGTATTCTGGAGAAACATGGCGTGCCCTTCAGCGTGATGCTTCCGTTGATAGAGGAGACGGCGCAGAAAGTGGAGACCATGCATCCGTGTGAGGCTCAGACGGGCCCGGCCATTCGCTACGACGAAAATGTCATCGAGGCGCAGAAGCAGTTGCTGGCCGACGAGCCCATGATGCGCCAAGTGTATGAACTGATGAGTAAAAGTATATACCAATTAGCCCAGTGATTAACTACGATCTAACCAAAATAAAGGCCATCATCTTCGACATCGATGGCGTGCTCTCGGCTGAGACCATCCCGCTGGCTCCTGATGGATTGCCTATGCGAACAGTGAACATCAAGGACGGCTATGCCATCCAGTTGGCCGTGAAACTCGGTCTCCACATCGCCATCATGACCGGTGCCAATGTGGAGTCTGTCAAGGTGCGCTACAGGGGGTTGGGCGTCGACGATGTCTACGTGGGCTGTTCCGTAAAGATCCGCACCTACGAGGCCTTTCTCCAGAAATATGGTCTGAAGGAAGAAGAGGTGATGTATATGGGCGACGACATCCCCGACCTGGAGGTGATGTGCAGGGTGGGGTGTCCTGTCTGTCCAAAAGATGCCGCTTGGGAGATTCAGGAGGCCAGCGTCTATGTGAGCCATCGCAATGGCGGCTACGGCTGTGGGCGCGATGTGATAGAGCAGGTGCTCAGGGCACAGGGAAAATGGGTGATGGACGAAAAAGCATTTGGATGGTGATGTTGGAGAATATCAGTAAGTATCATGTCGTTCTGGCCAGCAATTCGCCCCGCAGAAGGGAGTTGCTGGGCGGTCTTGGGGTGCCGTTCGAAGTCAAGGTGCTCCCCGATATTGAGGAGAACTATCCTGCCGACCTGCCCGTGGCGCAGATTGCCGAGTATATCGCTCGTGAGAAGGCGGACGCCTATCGTCCGGTGATGGCCGATGACGATCTCATTATCACGGCCGACACCATTGTGGTGGTCGACGACCAGGTGCTGGGAAAACCTGCCGATGCGGCTGATGCCAGCAGGATGCTGCATATGCTGAGTGGTCGGACCCATCAGGTCATCACGGGTGTCTGCCTGACCACCAAGACCCTTCAGCGCCACTTCTCCGTGACCACCGATGTCACTTTTAAGAGCATCACCGACGAGGAGATAGACTATTACGTCACTCGCTACCAGCCTTTCGACAAGGCTGGAGCCTATGGCATTCAGGAGTGGATTGGCTACATCGGCGTCACCTCACTGAGCGGCAGTTACTTCAATGTGATGGGCTTGCCTGTCCAGCGTATCTATGTCGAACTCTCCCGACTATAGTCATGAGGAACTTTTTTTTTCTTAAAATAGAATAAAAAATTTGGAATAACGAAGTATTATGACTATTTTTGCACTCGATAACTAGTAATTTTAATCTATATTTATCATTTTCCAAAGTTTTTAGTTGGGAACCTGTTCGAGAGAATCGGTTCCCCTTTTCGTACTACACCCGGCGTGGCCTGCCCAAGGGGCATAAAAAGAAAAGGGGGAAGAATTACTCTTCCCCGTAGTCGGCCATGTTTTCTGCTTCCTCATCAGGATCGCCGCTGCCCAGATCCATCATCGTCGAGTAGTTGTCCTCAGTGATATCGTCATCGTTGGGACCCTCCAGTTCGATGTCGTCTTCGTCGGGCTTGTTGTAGTTGTCTTCAATCTCTACGTCTGCGTCTTCGTCCTCATCATCCTCGCTGTGCGACGCGAACTTCATGCGCAGTTTCTCCTTCTCGGGCTTGGCCTTGGCAAAGATGGCCTCCACCCAAGAGCCTTTAGCCACTTCGAGTACCTCGAATCCGTCATCCACTTTCTTCTCATAGAGGCCGCCTTTCTTGTGCAGGCGATCCTTGGGTAGGGTGGTGGTGGAGATGTCGAATCCGCTCTCAATGATGTCCTTGATGCTTTGCGAGAGAGAGTCCCAGCCGCCGCCGAAGTTGCGGTCAAGCACCTCGATGAGTTTTGAGGCAGAGATATGGCGTATGTTCTCGTAGGTCAGGTCGGTGACGCGCATGATGGGGCGCTTCTTGATGGCCCATGTCACCTTCTGGTTTTCGTCCAGCCGCACCTGTCCTACCTTGTAGCCTTGTTTCTCATATTTCGTCTTGACGAGTTGGGCGTCCCCGGGAAGTTCTTCGATCATGAATGCCGAGCGGATGATGTCGACAAAGTGCCTGACATTCTCTTTCACCTCAGCATCTTTGTCGGCACCTTCCCACATACGGAAGATGTCATTCTCCTGAACGTCCCAAACATTGCTCTTGGTGAGCGTTTTGAGCGTAAGTGCTTTGTTCTCAGTTTTTTGCTCCATAGATTTGCTGCGTATTTCTTGTTTATGGCTGCAAAGATACGAAAATATTCTTAATTCCCAATTCTTATGCCATAATTATTTTGCGTTGTCCATCAAATAATTCCATACATCTTGTAGTGACTGTCGTCGCCTTGGGCATATTTGCTCAGCAACTGCTGTATGTACCTGGCGTTCTCCTCCACTCGTGCGGCATTGCCGTCGTAGCCGTTGATGAGCACCACCAGGCGTTGGGTCTGCAGGCCTATTTTTGTGCGCTCGTTGTCGCTGGTGGGTGTGCCCACGCCGCCCTCGGCATCCCTGTAGACGGGCAGTCCCTGTATGTTGATCATGCCGCGGCCAATGCCTTCGTATGGCTCGCCTTCGCGCCCGATGCCCAGTGTCAGCGTGTCCCCCTTGAACTTGTCGGCATCAAATCCGCCGATGCTGTAGCCATAGGCTATCGATGCCAGGTTGATCAGGTCCACCAGCGTGTCAATCTGGTAGAGCGACTTGCCCTGCAGCACCCTGCGGATCAGGGCCTCCGATGCCGGCCTGTAGCGTGAGGGATCTTTGCCGCAGGCCTTATAGACGCGTCGCGTGGCGGCAATGCTGGTCATGTTCTTCAGCGTTTCTGTGGTCAGTGTCTGTCTGTACTGCTCGCACAGTGCCTCTATCTCCTTCCACAACTCGCCGCAGTAAGGGGTGTTCGCCACCTTTGCTTCCACGCAGGCTCCTGCAAATTCTGGGCAAACCTGCTCTATCTCCTTCGATACGATGATATTCATTTGTTCTACGGTGTCTTTTCTATCTGCCTGCAAAAGTACCACTTTTCTGTGATACCGCCAAATATTTTGTATGAGAAAAACTTTCTGCCTAAAGCGAAAAAAGTTCTGAATCTCGTTGTACTTTCCTTTTTTTTTATTACCTTTGCATCTGTATTCACGAAATAACCAAAAAGTAAAATAACTATGGGAAAAAAGAAAATCAAGTTTAGTCTCGTCTATCGCGACATGTGGCAGTCCAGTGGCAAGTTCCAACCGCGCAAGGATCAGTTGGAGCGCATTGCGCCCGTCATCATCGACATGGGCTGCTTCGCCCGTGTGGAGACTAACGGCGGTGCCTTCGAGCAGGTCAACCTGATGGCAGGCGAGAACCCCAACCTGGCCGTGCGTGCCTTCTGCAAGCCATTCAATGAGGTAGGCATACAGACCCATATGCTGGACCGAGGCCTCAATGCCCTGCGTATGTATCCTGTGCCCGACGATGTGCGCGCACTGATGTATAAGGTGAAGAAGGCCCAGGGCGTAGACATTCCCCGTATCTTCTGCGGTCTGAACGACACGCGCAATATCATCCCCTCTATCCGTTGGGCCAAGGAGGCCGGCATGATTCCGCAGGCCACGCTCTGCATCACCACTTCGCCCGTGCACACGGTGGAGTACTACAGCCAGATTGCCGACGAGGTGATTGCCGCTGGTGCGGAGGAAATCTGCCTGAAGGATATGGCTGGCATCGGCCAGCCCGCCATGCTGGGTGCGCTGACCAAGGCCATCAAGACGAAGCATCCCGACATCCTGATACAGTATCACGGCCACAGCGGCCCCGGCCTCTCGATGGCCAGCATCCTGGAGGTGTGCAACAATGGTGCCGACATCATCGACACAGCCATCGAGCCGCTCTCCTGGGGTAAGGTGCATCCCGACATCATCTCGGTGCAGTCGATGCTGAAGAACGAGGGCTTCGAGGTGGAGGATATCAACATGAATGCCTACATGCAGGCCCGTACGCTCACGCAGGAGTTCATCGACGACTGGCTGGGCTACTTCATCAACCCCGCCAACAAGCACATGTCGAGCCTGCTGCTCGGCTGCGGACTGCCTGGCGGCATGATGGGCTCGATGATGGCCGACCTGGGCGGCATCCAGACCATGATCAACAAGTTGCGTGAGAAGAAGGGCGAGCCCGTGCTCACGATGGACGACATGCTGGTGAAACTGTTCAACGAGGTGGAATATGTATGGCCGCGCGTGGGCTATCCCCCACTGGTGACGCCGTTCTCTCAGTACACCAAGAACATTGCCCTGATGAACCTCCTCACGATGGAGCAGGGCAAGGGCCGCTATGTGATGATGGACGATGCCATCTGGGGCATGATCCTGGGCAAGAGCGGCAAGATTCCCGGACAGATTGCACCCGAACTGGTGGAACTGGCCAAGCAGCAGAACCGCGAGTTCACCGACGTGGATCCGCATACGCTCATCCCCAATGCCCTCGACGGCTTCCGCAAGGAGATGGACGAGAACGGCTGGGACTACGGACAGGACAACGAGGAACTCTTCGAACTGGCCATGCATCCCGAGCAGTACCGCCCCTTCAAGAGCGGGCAGGCCAAGAAGCAGTTCCTGGCTGACCTGCAGAAGGCGAAGGACGCCAAACTTGGTGGCGGCAAGAAGATCTCGCAGGAGGAGATCGACGCGCTGAAGCACGCCAAGGCCGATGCCGTCAAGTCGCCCCTGGCCGGTCAGTTGCTCTGGGGCTTTGGTGGCGAAGGCGTGCTGGCCCCCTGCGTGGAGCCGTTCATCGGTCAGAAGTACAAGGAGGGCGACACCTTCTGCTACTTGCAGACGAAGTGGGGCGAGATCGTCTCCATCCCTGCAGCGCTGGGCGGCAAGTTGGTAGACATCTGCGTGAAGCCCGGTCAGAACATCCGTCAGGGCGACACCATCGCCTGGATAGAGCGTGAAGCATAACACTTGACAAACGAATCACGGGCAAAAAGAAACTGGCGGCCGTCCTCAGGGACAGTCGCCAGTTTTTTCGTTCATTTCGGCTGCAGGTCCGCGTACTCCGTCACCGGTCTGTAGCAGGGGCAGTCCTTCTGGGGGTTCAGGTCGTGATGGCCCACGATCAGGGCGCGGGGGTAGGCCCTGTGCAGTTCCTCCAGCAGTCGGCGGAGCGAGGCGCGCTGAGCCTCGGTGCGGGTGTCGGCAGGCTTTCCGCGTATGTCCAGCCCGCCCTCGTAGCAGATGCCCAGCGAGTGGCGGTTGTGGTTCACGCAGTGGGCGCCGACCGTCTCCTCGGGTCGTCCCGGCTCTATCTGTCCGCTGCGGCGGACCACGTAGTGGTAGCCAATGCCGTTCCACCCCTTATCCCGGTGCCAGTTGTCGATGTCTTTCGCCGAGGATTCCTGGTCAGGCCTCACTGCCGAACAATGAATAACTATCAGTGTAATCGTCCTCATCAATCTTCAATCTTCAATCTTCAATTGACGCACGAAGTTGCTCCCAGTGCCGTGAGCACGGCAGACAGAATGCTGATGGCCGTCTGCACCACGAATTTCCAAATCTCCTTCTTCGTCATAATGTTTTAATGTTTATTGTTTACGGTTTATTGTTTATTGGTTAATGTTTATTGTCAAA
>JAFUST010000095.1 GCA_017467535.1 Prevotella sp.
CACGCAGGTTTTCCTTTTCCTGTTCGTCGGCAAAGAGGTCGGCCATCGAGAGCGTGAAGGGTACGGTCTGCGGTTGTCTGCCCCGCGAGCGCAGCCACGATACGCAGGTGTTCACCGCTATGCGATAGACCCAAGTCGTTGTTTTGCTGTCGCCGCGGAATCGCGGGAAGGCTTTCCAGAGATTCAGTGTCACCTCCTGATAGAGGTCGCTGATGTTTTCGTCGTCCAAGGCATACATAAAGCAGACTTTGTAGATAATCTGCCTGTGCCTCTCCATGAGGCTGAGGAATTTTTGTTCTTGTTCGTTCATATTTCACGTTTTTTGTTTCGTTCTTTACCTCATTAGTCGTAGGAAAATCGGAAAACTTACACGGAGGCATGAATTTCTTTGCAAAATTAGGAGAAAGCGGCGAAAAAACGAAACTTGGCTAATCTCTTAACGAAATTTGCCAAGTTTCCATGTGATTTTTAGGAAAACTAAGTCCTATCCCCTAGACGAAGGTGGCAGATGGCAAATAAAATGCGGTTTTCAAAAAGTTCATGTAGCGGTGGGCGTATTCGCAGGGGCTCTTCCGACGTGGTTCGTCAGCCCTGCTTGCGCCTGTAGGCGAAACTGCCGATGGCGAGGAGGATGACGAGGGCGGTGACGATGAATGCCCAGATGTTGACCCGTCGGGAAGTGGCGGTGATGACGTAGGGGTGGGGCAGCAGACGCTCGCTGCTCAGCCGGTAGTGCACCGTGTCGTTGACCGCCCGCCCTGTGCCGGCATCGATGATGGTGCCGGGCATCACGAGTTCGTAGTTCATGAAGAGACTGGTGAAGTAGAAACTGTAGCCGTGGATATAGTCCTGAATGGAACGGTCTACTACTTTCTGATACGACGGGAAGGTGGTGAAGGCATCCGTATGGAAGTAGGCGTCGATGTCCTGTTTGATGCCCTCGCCGTTGAGGTCGTCCAGATAGGAGTGGTTGATCACCCGAGGCAGCCTGACCAGCGTCTGGCAGCGCTCCTCAAACTGCTCCTTGCTCATCGGCGGATTGGGAATCTCGTCGTACGATTCGGCAATGCGGCTGCAGACTCTGTCCATCAGGTTGGCATTGAACCACTGGCTCACCTTCACCTCTATGCCGTCGAGCATCTCCTTCAGTTCGGCCCCGTTGCAGTCCTGCGACAGGTCGGGCCGGCCAGTACACCAGTAGGAGGCCGTGTCGGCAGCCATGAAGTCGGTGATGGGCAGTCGCAGTATGTCGCTCCTGTTGTTCTTGAAGGTCTCGGTGAAGGTGTAGTCGGTGTAGAACCACTTGAACTGTTTCTCCAGTTCGCTCGTGGCCACCACCTCGTCCCAGTGGTAGAACGTCTTGCTCATCTCTTCCACCGAGTCGAACTGCCGTTTGACGTGCAGCATGATCAGGTCGCGCGGCTGTTTGCCGATGGCCTTCGCCCTGTCCGTATAACTATAGTATTCCTCCTCCGTGATAGGCACGGGGTGGTGGGTGGTGTCGCCCTCCACCGTCCAGGTGCGCTCCCATTCCGGCCCTACCCAGAGGAATTGCTCTTTCAGCGAGTCCTCCGGTGGCGTCATCAGTCCTTCGGGCGACGAGTGGAAGATGTATTCGCGACAGCAGGTGCCGTCGTCGTTGATGGTCGTCACCAGTCGTGCGTCCTCGTCGCGGCACGCTGTGACACAGAGCAGCAGGATGGCTGCCAGCATCGTGTTACCATTGACTTTCATAACTTCTCATTTTTAGTTGTTTGTAGGTATCGGTTTGAGTTTCCTTGTGCTGCTTGTAGCACAGATAGATCTCCTGCAGCGTGCCCGACTGGCAGTAGTCGGCGTAGGGCGTCTCGCTGCCGGATGCCCTGTAGGCCTCTGCCGGTGTAGCGCCCGTCGGCTCGTATTGCAGATAGACGTAGAGCCCCACCATCAGGCAGGCCGCCACCGTCGAGACTGTCCTGAGTGTCTTCAGCCACAGGGGCACACGTCGGTTGCCGTTCGGTGCCGCCGTCTTGTCGATGCCGTCTACGGCAGCCATGTGGCGGAAGAACGCCTGATAGGGAGCCAGTCCTTCGGCCACCGCCCCGCTTCGATAGTAGTCGTAGAGCCGGCGTTCTTCCTCCAGCGTCGTCTCTGCCTGCAGGAAGCGCTCTGTCAACTGTCTTGCCTCGTTTGTGTTCATATATATAAATAGGTGTAGTTCTATTGTTCCTGATTCTTGAATTGCTCCGCGATGCTGCGGCGAGCCCTGCTGAGCGACTGTCTGACGGCTGCCTCCGTCGAGCCGACAAGGGCCGCGATGTCGCCCATCGACATACCCTCCAGATGGCGCAGGCGCAGCACCGTCTGCTGCATCAGGGGCAGTTGGCCGACGAGGACCATCATCCGCTCGATGCGCTCCTCGTCCGTGTCCTCCTCATGGCCTTCCGCCATGTTCACGTCGGCCAGGTCGACACTCGTCTTCCTCTGGCGTACGATGTCGAGACAACGGTTTCTCACCACGATGCGAGCCATCCCGCGGAGGTTGTGGATCGGTTCGTCGCGCAGTTGCCAGAGCCTGAGCAGTGCGTCCTGCACCACATCCTCGGCCGCCTCGTCGTCGCCGAGGAGTCCCTTGGCTACACTCAGCAGCATGGGCCTCATGGCCTTTGCCTCTTCCGTGAACTTGTCAATCGTCATCGTCATATCTCTGCTAATATGACGCAAAGTTACGCATTTTGTGACAGGTAATGTGAGAATAAAATGTTTTTTATCTATGACAACAGAAAACGTCCTCTTCACGTTAATGAAGAGGACTCCTCTTATATCCCTCTCTCTGCCCAGTCACCTCTATCCAAATTCCGATAGCCGATGGCCTCGGCGATGTGTGTGGATTGGACCTTTTCGCTACCGGCGAGATCGGCGATGGTGCGGGCTACCTTGAGGATGCGGGTGTAGGCACGGGCGGAGAGTTTGAGGCGCTCCATGGCCATGCGGAGCATATCGAGACTCTGGGCATCGGGTTCGGCAAACTGGTGGAGCATCTTTTCGGTCATCATGGCGTTGCAGTGGATGCCGCGGAAGGAACTGAAGCGCTCCTCTTGTATCTTGCGGGCACGGATGACACGCTCGCGGATGCTGGCCGACGGCTCGCCAGGCTGCATCTTCGAGAGTTCGGCGAAGGGCACGGCCTGTATCTCGCAGTGGATGTCGATACGGTCGAGGAGGGGACCGCTGATCTTGTTCATATAGCGCTGAATCTGGCCGGGCGTGCAGACGCAGTGGTGGGTGGGATCACCGTAGTAGCCGCAGGGGCAGGGGTTCATCGAGGCGATAAGCATGAAGGAGCAGGGGTACTGCACGTTGTACTTCGCACGGCTGATGCTGATGGTGCGGTCTTCCAGTGGCTGGCGGAGCACTTCGAGGACGGAGCGCGAGAGTTCGGGCATCTCGTCGATGAAGAGCACGCCGTTGTGGGCCAACGATATCTCGCCGGGCTGGGGATTGGTGCCGCCGCCGACGAGGGCGACCTGCGAGATGGTGTGGTGGGGCGAGCGGAAGGGGCGCTGGCTGATGAGGCTGGTGTCGCGGGGCAGTTTGCCGGCCACGCTGTGTATCTGCGTGGTCTCAAGACTTTCGTGGAGGGAGAGGGGAGGGAGGATGCTGGGCAGACGTTTGGCCAGCATCGACTTGCCGCTGCCCGGCGGGCCAATCATAATGAGGTTGTGGCCACCGGCGGCAGCCACCTCCAGGGCCCGCTTCACACTTTCCTGTCCGCGCACATCGGCAAAGTCGGCGTCGAACTGGCTCTGCTGCTCGTAGAACTCCCGGCGGGTGTCGATGAAGACTGGCTCGAAGGTCTGGCTGCCGTTGAAGAAATGGATGATGTCGAGCAGCGACTCCATGCCGTAGACGTCGATGTTGTTGACAACTGCTGCCTCCCGCACGTTCTGCTGCGGAACGATGAGCCCCCTGAACTTCTCCGCGCGGGCCTTGATGGCGATGGGCAGGGCGCCGCGGATGGGCTGCAGGCGACCGTCGAGTCCCAGTTCACCCACCATCATGAAGTCGTTCAGTCGTCCGTAGTCCACCTTGTTGTCGGCCGCCAGTATGGCTATGGCTAAGGGCAGGTCGTAGCCGCTGCCCTCCTTCTTGATGTCGGCAGGTGCCATGTTGATGGTGATGTCAGCCGTCGGGTATCGGAACCCCAGATTGCTGAATGCGGCCCGGATGCGGTCGATGCTTTCGCGGACGGATATGTCGGCCAGTCCGGAGAAATGGAGATTGTTGCCGCGTGTGATGTTGACTTCGATGGTCACGGTTGTGGCTTCGAGGCCCATCACGGCAGCACAGCAGGTTTTTACCAGCATAGGTATAGTAGGTTTTTAGTTCAGCAGTTGCTCTATCTTCTCTTTCAGTTTCGCGCTGTTGAGGCTACGCGCCAGTATGGTGCCGGTGCTGTCGGTGACGATGTTGTCAGGAACGTAGCCCAGCCCCAGTTGGCCGATGACGGGCGACTCCCACTGCTGTCCGTCGCACACGTTGGGGATCTTCAGGCTGTCGCGTTTCATCATCTGGTGCCCCTCGTCGGGCGTGGCATCGATGTTGATGGAGATGATGCTCAGTTTGCCGGGGTGGTCTTTCTGCAGTTGGTTCAGTTGGCGGAGCATGGATTGTGAGTCGTAGTTCCACGATGCCCAGAGGCACACGACGTTGACTTCGGACTTCAGGGTGCTGTTGCTCACTTCGTGGCCTTCAGTGTCGGTGGCGCTAAAGTCGGGTAGGGTGCCCTCAGGGCGCATCTCTTTCAGGGCTTCCAGTTGATTGTGCAGTTGGACTACGGTGACACTGGTAGGCTGAGCCTCGCGGATGAGGCTGCAGAGTTCATAGGCTTTAGGATAGTTCGGTTCTGCGGCCGTGATGAAGTAGCGTCGCAGCAGATAGGTGGCCACGGGCGATGCGGCGTGCGCCCTGATGTAGGCCTCGGCTTCGCCGATGACGTCGGGCGGCATCATGTCGTTGGTCTTCAGACGGAAGGCGGTCAGCAGTTCGTTCGACTTCGACCCCTCTACGGTCGTCTCTTTCAGGTGTGATGCGTCGCCCTTGATGTCGATGTCGTGACCAGGTTCGGCGATGATGGGCAGTTCGGAGTAGTTGGGGAAGATGAGCACCAGCGTGGTGGTATCGGCGAGGGTCGTCTCATAACTGAATCTCCCGTCCACTACGCCCAGGGTGTCTTTCTTGCCCTCATCCAGGTTGACGAGGTAGAACTCGGCCTGGTTCATGTTCTTGAACTTTCCGCTGATACGAAACCGCGTGTCGCTGCCTCCGCACGAGAGCAGCAGGAGGATAAAAAGACAAAAAGGTAAAAGGGCACACGTCCCTTTTACCAGTCTTATAGTATATCGACGATGAGATGTCACGTCCATTTCTGAATCAGTCCGGTTATTTCTTCACCTTGACCAGTTCCAGGTCCTTCTGGGCATAGGCAGCCAGCGAGGGATCCTTGGCGATGGCCTGCTGGAGTGCCTGAGCGGCATCGGTGGTGTTGCCGGTACGGGCATTCAGTATGGCACGCAGATAGTCGGTGGTGGCATCGGCATTCCTCACGTTCTTCAGCGTGGTGGCAGCCTGCTGGTAGTTCTTGTTCAGTATCTGAGCCAGAGCCGCCGAGTTGGAGGCCTTGTAGCCGAAGTCCTGCTCAGCCTGGGCGTACTTGCCCTGAGCCAGATGCAGGTTGCCCAGCACCTCGCCCAGACCGTTAGCCTGCGAAGCCTTGGCAATGTAGGTCTCGGCATTCAGCATATCGCCCTGCTGCAGGGCCAGCAGGCCCAGGTTGGCGTTGGCCTCAGGCTGGTTTTTGTCCACCAGCAGAGCCTTCTCCAGCCACTGGCGGGCATCGCTGTAGTTGCCCTTGGCATAGGCCAGATTGGCCATGTTGTTGTAGGCGCGGGCATCGTTGGGATAGAGTTGGATGGCCTTCTTGTAGGCAGCCTCGGCACCCTCGCCGTTGTCTTCGTAGAGCGTGGCGCCATAGAGTATCTCCTCAAGGCTCAGTTTCGAGGCATCATCCTTCATCTGGGCCAGGATCTGCTCGTCGTCGCGGCCTACTACTTCATAGTTGATCGTCATGCGGGCACGGCGCAGTTGCGGCAGGATGCCGTCGGTCAGTTCGCGGAAGGCGGCCGAGATGTTCTTGATCTGCTGCTCGCGCTCCTCGGGATCCTGATACATCGACAGGACGCGCAGTATCACATCCTTGTCCTGAATGTCGCTGGCGGCCACCAGTTCCTGGAAGCCTTCCCAGTCCTCAGCCGTATATTTCGTGTCGATGGGTGCATCGTTGTTGGTCTTCTTCATCTGCTGGCCCACGTACTCTGCCGTCACGTCCTGGCGCTTGCCGGCCAGACGCTCATTCAGGTCGTAGCCGCCATCGGGCGAGGCGTAGGCTGACACCTCCACGTTGTCCAGCACACGGCCCTCCTGGTCTTTGGCAATCTCGTTCAGCAGTCGCACAAACTCCTGCACCGAGTTGTTCTGCAGTTCGCTCTTGCGCAGTTGGGCCTGGCCGATGAGGAACTTGATGTTGGCCTCCTGCTTCTGCTGTGAGATGCGCTGGAAGGCATCCTCGGCCAGTGCAGCGTTGGCAGAAGCCAGCGTACGCTTGTAGAGTTCCGAGGTCGACACAATGCCGGTAGCCACCTTCACGTCGGGCACCTTCACGCTTTTGTTGCCCACCTTGGCGTCGAAGGTCAGGTAGAGGTCGCTCTGCTGCATCTCCGGCACATACTGGAAGTTGGTCTTCATCGTATAGCGTCCGCCCACCAGATAGGAGATGGTCTGGTCGTTGCCCAGTACCTTCTCGCCCTGGAATGTGGCACTCTGTCCATTGACCGACTTCTGTCCCTGTGTGGTCTGGAAGCGCAGTTGGGGGGTGACCTTCACCACGGCTTTCTTCTTCATGTATTTCTCGGGGAACATACCGTTGATGGTGGCGGGCACCTGTCCGGCCTCAGTCTCCAGCGGGTCGGGCGTCACCTTGAAGTTGTCAGCCGAGAGGGCACCAAGTTTTCCTGAGCATGCTGTGAGCAGCCCAGCGGCTGCCAGCAACAAAATCAATCCGTTCTTTTTCATACTTTATCTGTTGTCTTTATTTTTCAATTTTCCTGCAAAGATACTTATATTAATTAGTAACTCTGACGAAATCAGTCTTTTTTTTTGTTTTATTAACCTGTTCTTGTGACGGGTGGGCTTCTCGTCTTTTTTCTTCACGGCACATCACCGCGATGTGCAACGCCTTCATCGTAGTCCTCATTCAAGCCCTCCGCAGATAGATCCAGGCGATGCAGTATGGGGTAAAATAGCCGCCCCTAACCATCACTTACATTCTAGGCACTTCGTCGATACATTCTAGGCACTTCGTCGGGAGATTCTAGGCACTTCGTCGACACATTCTAGGCACTTCGTTTGGAGACATAAAAAGGAGCAACATCGAAACGGATGCTGCTCCCTAAACTTATGTGGTTAATCAGGAATTGTAAGCCTGTTTACGAGACCTCAATGGCCTTGGTGACCTTCTGCTGTTGTTCTACCTTTGGCATGGTGATAGTCAGGATACCATCCTCGACCTTTGCAGAAATCTTGTCCTTCACGACATCGTCAGGCAGCACGTAGTTCTGCTCATAGTTCGAATAAGAGAACTCACGGCGCAGATAGTGACGGTGACTGTCCTCATGCTTGTGTTCCTGTTTGTTCTCAATGGCGATGGTCAGATTGCCATCATCGTTGATGCCTACTCGGCAATATTCTTTCTTGATGCCAGGGGCTGCAACCTCCATCGTGTAGGCTTTCTCACTCTCCTTGACATTGACTGCGGGTGCTGTACTGTTGGCACGAGGCATGAAATCAGTGTTAAAGAAA
>JAFUST010000009.1 GCA_017467535.1 Prevotella sp.
ACCATATTGGCAGCCTCGACGAAGTACTCCGGTCCCTTCTGCATCGTGATACGGCCCAGGAAGGTGACCACCTTCTCCTTGCCCGTATGGTCGGGACGCGGACTGTCCTGATACTCCTGCGGCAGGGGATAGACGGCATTGTGCACGGTGAAGCACTTGCGCGGGTCCTGATGATACTGGTTGATGACCGTCTGACGGGTCAACTCCGACACACACATGATGCAGTCGGCATTGTCCATACCGTTCTTCTCAATCGAGTAAACCGTGGGGTTCACTTTTCCGCGTGAACGGTCGAAGTCGGTGGCATGCACGTGGATGCACAGGGGTTTTCCGCTCACCTGCTTGGCATGGATGCCGGCAGGGAAGGTCAGCCAGTCGTGGGCATGGATGATGTCGAACTCCTCGGTGCGGGCCACGACGCCGGCAATGATCGAGTAGTTGTTGATCTCCTCGTGCAGGTTGCCGGGATAGCCGCCGGCAAACTCCATGCAGCCCAGGTCGTTGACGTGCATATAGTTGAAGTCGGCATAGATATGCTCGCGGCACTTGTAGTAGTACTCAGGATCCATGATGTTGCCCACACGGCTCTTCACGTAGTCGTAGTCCACATCGCGCCAGGCGATGGGCACGGCGTTCATGGCAATGATGCGTGCGGCGTGCTGGCTCTCGTCGCCAAAGGGATGGGGCAGACAGAGCGCGATGTCCATGTCGCCCTGTGCCTTCAAGCCCTCTGAGATACCATAGTTAGCGGTGGCGAGTCCACCAAACACGTGAGGAGGATACTCCCATCCAAACATTAATACTTTCATAGTCGTTCCTCCTTATTTTTGATATGAATACTTCTCCAACAGTTTCATCGTGCGCAGGATCACGGCCACGTTCATGTCAAACGACATGGCACCGCGTCCGTGGAAGGGCGGGTTGCCGTCGAAGAGTTCCGAGATGGTGCCGATGGCGTGGTAGTCGATCTCATCCTCATAGCCCACCATCTGGCGCTCGACGAACGAGAGGCGGGTGCGCTTGTAGAGTTTCAGACAGGCCTCCATGTAGAAGCCACCCAGCCAAGGCCAGGCCGTGCCCTGATGATAGGCGTAGTCGCGCTGAGCCTGCGGTCCCACATACATGGGATTGTAGCCGCCGCTCTTGGGCGACAGCGAGCGCAGACCCTTCGGGGTGAGCAGTTCGCGCGTACATATATCTACTACGCTCTTCATCTGCTGCTGCGACAGGGGCGAATAGTCGAGAGCCACAGCGAATATCTGGTTGGGGCGCACGCTCCAGTCCATCATCGTGCCGTCTACGTAGTCGAGCAGATAGCCATATTCGTTGACGAAGGTGTCGACAAACGACTGCCTGGTCTTCAGGGCGAGGGTCTCCAGACGCTTGGCGGTCTTCTCATCCTTCTGGTCGGCAGCCAGCGAGGCGCAGAACTTCAAGGCGTTGTACCACAGGGCATTGAACTCGACGATGTAGCCAGAACGGGGCACCACGGGACGGCCGTTGACGGTGGAGTTCATCCACGTGACAGCCTTGTCGCGACCGTTGGCGAATATCAGGCCATTGTCATCGAGACGCAGATTGGGATGACCATCCTTCTCGATATATTTCACAATGTCGGCCACCAGTTTGCCGTACTTCTCGATACACTTGTCGCGACCGGCATACTTGGCATACTGCTGGATGGCCCAAATGGCCCAGAGGGGCACGTCGGGCTGCTCCATCTCGTAGATCTTCACGCTCAGCGGCTTGTGCTCCATGAACTCACGCAGGCCACGCTCGGCGGTGCTCATCACCAGTTCGAAGTAGTCTTGCTCGTCGATGGCCAGTGTCAGGCCGGGCAGAGATATAAAGGTATCGCGCGCGCGACACTTGAACCAGGGATAGCCGGCCAGCAGGTAGCGCGTATCGTCAGCCTCACGGTTGTGGAACTGGTGGGCGGCAGTGACCAGGCAGTGGTAGAAGTTGTCTCGCGGCACACGGATGTCGATCTCTTTCTGGAACAGAGCCTTGAGCGTAGACGACTTGATCTGCGACGTAGAGGCCGAGAAGACGATGCTCTCGCCCTTCTTGATGGGCAACTCAAAGTAGCCGGGCACATAGAGATCTTCGTTGGAGGCATAGCCGCGCTCCTGCTCCTTAGGATACTCGATGCCACGATACCAGTCGGGCTGGAAGACGAACTCGTTCTTCTTGTTGAACTGCATGAAGAGGTCGGGATAGCCGGCATACATACAGGTCTTTATGCCATTGTCGATGGCATGATACTCACGGCTGGCCACCGAGTTCTCATGGGTGAACTGGCGCACCGAGCGGAAGGCCAGGAACGGACGGAAGCGAAGCGTAGTGGCCGAATGGGCCTCCTCCAGCGTGTAGCGAATGAGGATGCGGTCCTCGTAGGCCTGGAAGATAGTCTCACGCTTCAGCACCACGCCGCCCACACGATAGACAGTGGTAGGCACCAGGCTAGCATCAAACTCACGGATGTACTTGTGTCCCTTGGGACTGAAATTGTTGCCCTGATACTTGTGGAGGCCCAGGTTGAATTCTGCCCCATGCTGCACCACCGTACAATCGAACGATGACAAGAGCACATGGTTCTCGTCATCGAGTTCAGGTACGGGAACAACCAGCAAACCGTGGTACTTGCGCGTATTGCAGTCCACCAACGTGGAACTGCTATAGGCACCAGAACGGTTCGTGCGGAGCAATTCACGACGAAGACTCTCCTCAAGGTTCGTCATCACGGCTTTCTCGAATCGTAAATAACTCATAGTTCCTATTTTAAGGTTTCGTATTATTTTATTATTGCTGTTTTAGATTTCAATTCCAAAAGTACGCATTTTTGTCCGTATGGCAAAACTTTTTGGCAATTATTTTGCTTTTTCACCCAAAATTAATCTTTTTCGATTGCTTTTTGGCTGTCTTTTGCATTTTTATTTGTATCTTTGCAGCCACAAAAACAAAACTGCAGAACCACATGGATGCTGTTGAGACAAACGGGTGGATTCCCATCTTGAGCGACCCCCTGACCGACGAGCAGAAGACACTGCTCGCCGATAGCACCTGCATCCACTATCCCTACAAGGGCGAGGTGCTGTTCCACGTCGGTGACCAGCCACAATGGCTGCACTATCTGCTGGAAGGATCGGTGACGGTCTACGCCCAAGATGCCAATGGCCAAACCCGCACCGCCAATATGCTGTCCCCTGGGACTATCTTCGGCTATAGGGATGCCTTTTGCAACGCTAACTACACCCATACTGCCATTGCCAATGAAGACACCATTGTCGCCAAGATCTCGCTCAGCACCATCTTCCATCTCATCTGGGAAAACAGCGCATTCGCCATGGTCTTCATCAAGGATTTGTCTGACCTGCTGGGGCTGTCCTTGCGTCATACCATCATTGTCACCAAGAAGAACATTCGCGGTCGTCTGGCAGAATGCATCCTGCGTATGAAGGCCAAATACGGCATCGAAGAAGACGGTACCCTACCTATTTACCTGAGCCGCGAGAACCTGGCCGGCATGTCGAACATGACCACGAGCAATGCCATCCGCACCCTCTCCGCCTTTATCGACGAAGGGCTGGTCAGCCTGGCCGGCCGACGCATCAAGATTTTGAATGAGAAAGGTCTTCAGAGGGTCTCAGCAATCGGTTGACCTTATTCAGGAATCAGAAAATTGACGACCTCGTGCTCCACCCGCAGGCTGTACTCGCCCACGGGGCGTTCTGCCGTGCGCCCGTCGATGCTGACCAGTGCCTTGCTGCTCTCGACCTTCAACTCACGGGTGCGGTAGGGATGCACACTGCGATGGTTCAGGAAGCGGCCTGTCACCAGCAGCCATAGGCCCTCGATGAGTTGTTTCACCTTAGGATTATAGACCACCGACACATCCAGCATTCCATTGTAGGGAACGGCACTCGGGGTCTGTCCATAGCCATGGGCATTGCCGATGCAGACCGTCATCACCGAACGGTCAATCGTCTCGTAGTCAATCTTCAGTCGCATCTTGTAGTCATGGCGATGGAACACCATCAGCACCAACGATGAGAGGAAGGCCAACTTGCGCGAGCCCAGCAACTGGCGGGCTTGGCGGCGCAGGTTCATAATGTCGGCAGAAAGGCCGATGTTGACACAGTTCTGGAAGTAGCGCTCCACCTGTTCGCCCTGCTTGTTCTCATAGCGAATACAGCCCAGATCAATCTTGCGCGTACGGCCTTTCATCAGCCAATCAACGGTCTGGGCATCATTGTCTTCGTCGAAGCCCCAGAAGTGAGCGAAGTCGTTCACCATGCCATTGGGAATGAGACCCAGTTTCACCTGCTCTCTTGTCTCCCGTTCCTCGCGCATCAGACAGTTGACGGCATCGTTCAGAGCCGAGTCGCCCCCCACAATGACGATGGTCTTGTAGCCATTGTGAATCAGCATGGTCACCAGTCGTTCCACGCTATCACTCGATTCACTCTGTACGAAGTCGTAATGCACGCCCCGTCCATCAAGCACCTGCTGCAACTGCTCCCAGCGCTTGCGGGACTGACCAGTGCCTTGCCTCGGGCAATACAGGATGCCCCACCTCTGTTCTTCTACTGCCATATTCCTTGCAATCTGAATGCAAAGGTACGAAGAAAAAAACAGATTACCAACTTATAGAGCAAAATAATTCGTCCGTTTTCCTTTGACAAAACAAAATAATTCCGTATCTTTGCCATCAAAAACCAAATAACATCTAAAACAAACAAGAAAATGAAGAACAGACGACTTTTGATTCTTTGTCTGCTGGCGGCAGCCGTGCCCGCCATGGCGCAGACCACTGCCGTGCAGCACCCCTGGCAAGGCAAGCGCGTGGCCTACTTTGGAGATTCTGTGACCGACCCCCGCAACAATGGTTCGAAAAAGAAATACTGGGGATTCCTGCAAGACTGGCTGCAGGTGACGCCCTATGTCTATGGCGTGAGCGGACGACAGTGGAACGACATACCCCGTCAGACCGACAAACTGAAGACGGAGCATGGCGACGAAGTGGACGCCATCCTCATCTTCTGCGGCACCAATGATTACAACAATGGCGTGCCCCTGGGACAGTGGTGGGACGAGAAAACCACCGAGGTGATGTACGGCCACGGACAACCGAAGAAGATGGTGACGCGACGACAGCGTACACCATCGATGGACCCGACCACCTTCCGCGGACGCATCAACATTGCCATGGACTCGCTGAAGCGTACCTACCCCACCAAGCAAATCGTGCTGTTGACGCCCATCCACCGCTCCGACTTCCATGCCAACGAGAAAAACTGGCAGTGCGACGAGTCGTACACCAACCAGTGTGGCGAGTATATCGATGCTTACGTGGAGGCCGTGAAGGAAGCAGGCAACGTGTGGGCCGTGCCCGTCATCGACTGGAATGCCTCGTGCGGGCTCTTCCCCATGCACAGCGAGCACGGGCAGTATTTCCATAACGCCGAGACCGATCTGCTGCACCCCAACGACCAAGGCCACGAGCGCATGGCACGCACGCTGATGCAGCAACTGCTGGCACTGCCTTGCACCTTCTGAAACCTCCTAAAAAGTCAAGAAGAAAAACAAAAAACTCGGTCTAAATATCAAATAACTATGGCAAGAATTGATAAATCATCGTATCTTTGCAAACACTTTAAACCGTATCTAAAAACAAACTAAAACAATATGGAAAACAAGAAGTATTTCTTTGCTGTCGACCTGGGAGCCACGAGTGGCCGCACCATCATTGGCACTATCAACGAGGGAAAGTTTGACTTGGAAGAAGTGACCCGCTTCCCCAACAACCTCATTGAGCAGGGCGGACACTACTACTGGGACATCTATGCACTGTATTTCGAGATTATCCGCGGACTGAAGGAAGTTGCCCAGCGCGGACTGCAAATCACCTCAATCGGCATAGACACCTGGGGGGTCGACTTCGTGTTCATCGGCGAAGATGGTGCCATATTAAGGAATCCACGCGCATACCGCGATCCGATTACATTCGATGCCATGGACGACTATCTGAAACACGTCATTTCACGGAAAGAAGTCTACGACGTGACCGGCATTCAGTTCCTCAACTTCAACAGCATATTCCAACTCTACGCCATGAAGCGTGAGGGCAACTCGGCCCTGAAGAATGCACAGAAGATTCTGTTCGTGCCCGATGCCCTCTCGTGGATGCTGACAGGCAACGAGGTATGCGAATACACTATCGCCTCAACCTCCCAGTTACTCGACCCGCGCACCAAGCAACTCGACGAGCGTCTGCTGCAGAGCATCGGCCTGACACGCTCGAAGTTCGGCAAGATGGTGAACCCCGGCACCTGCATCGGCGTGCTGACCGACGAGGTGCAGCGTCTGACGGGTCTGGGGCCCGTACCTGTGATTGCCGTGGCTGGGCACGACACCGGCTCGGCCGTAGCCGCCGTGCCCGCCAAGGACGAGAAGTTTGCCTATCTCTCAAGCGGCACTTGGTCGCTCATGGGCATCGAGACAAAGGACGCCATCATCAGCGACCTGTCGTATGAGCGCAACTTCACCAACGAAGGCGGCATTGAGGGAACGACACGCTTCCTGAAGAACATCTGCGGCATGTGGCTCTACGAGCGATGCCGTCTGGAGTGGCCTGAGGAGGTGCGCAAACTCTCCCACCCCGAACTGCAGGGACAAGCCATGACAGTGGAGCCTTTCCGCTCTATCATCAACCCCGACGATCCCGCCTTCGCCGCTCCGTCAAGCATGATTGGCGCCATCCAGAAGTACTGCCGCGAGACCAATCAGCCCGTGCCTGTGACACCGGCCGAGATTTGCCGTTGCATCTTCGACTCGCTGGCCCTGCGCTACCGCCAGGTGTTCCAGTGGATGCAGGAGTTCGCCCCGTTCAAGTTGGAAGTGCTCCACATCATCGGTGGCGGCTCGCTCAACAAGTACCTCAACCAGTTCACGGCCAATTCCACCGGCGCCACCGTACTGGCTGGTCCGCAGGAGGGCACCGCTATTGGCAACATCATGCTACAGGCCAAAGCCGCAGGTCTGGTGAACGACATCTGGGAGATGCGCCAGATTATTGCCAATTCGCTGGAACTCGTCAAGTACGAGCCAGCCGACAAGGCTGCATGGGATGCAGCATACGATAAGTATCTTACAATCATTAACAAATAAGAAAACTAACTATTATGAGCAAGCCATTAGTTGAGACCAAAGCCCGCGTGGGCGTCTTTTCAATCGCTCTGGGTGCCTACCTGCCCCAGTTTCCCCAACTCGTACCTAACTTCGAGCAGCAGTATGCAGACTTCAAGAAGACACTGCCCGACACCATCGAGATCATCGACGGCGGCATGGTGACCACCAAGGAGCAGTCGATGGAGGCTGGCGACAAGTTCCGCGCAGCCGACGTAGACCTCGTCATCCTGCAGATGCTGACCTACTGCACCTCGTACAACATGCTGCCCGCCGTGCGCGACCTGGATGTGCCCGTGGTCATCGTCAACGTGCAGAAGAAGTTGGCTCCTGACTATCCCAACACCGACATCCCCATCTGGCTGGGCGACCTGTATGCCTGCGGTGCCATCGGTGAGATGGTGGCCGACCTGAACCGTGCCGGCAAGCGCTCGGCAGTGATTACTGGCGTCGTAGAGGGTGGCGACCCCGAGGTGCAGCGTGAGATTGAGGACTGGTGCCGTGCCGCTCAGGTGCGCCGTCGCTTCCGCGACACCAACATCGCCCAGATCGGCCGTCCCTATCCTGGCATGATGGACCTCTACATCGACGAGACTAACCTCTACCACCGCATGTTCGTCTACACCAAGCAATTTGACTGGGAGCAGATGTGGGCCATCGCCGACAACATCACCGACGAGGAGGCTATCCGCGCCAAGGCTCAGGACATCCTCGACACCTTCGAGATTGAAGGCGGCGGCACCATCGAGAAGGTATGGGATATGGCCAAGTATGTTGTAGCATTCGAGCAGTGGGTGAAGGATGAGAAACTCGGTATGATTGCCTCTCACTATGCTGGTTTTGCACAGGGCGTAGCCGGTAAACTCGATTCAATGCTGATTCCCGCATTCTCAATGCTTATCAAGCAGCACACAGCATGCGCTGTAGAAGGTGACATGAAGGTTGCTATGGCCATGTCGATCCTGAAGACCATCAGCGGCACAGGAACTCTGGCTGAGATGTATTCAATCGACTTCCCGAAGGACATCTGCATTATCGGTCACTCCGGTTCTGGCGACTTCGACATCTCTCAGGCCCACAAGCCAACTATGAAGATTGTTCCTGTTTTCCACGGAAAGACTGGTGGCGGCTATCTCACTCAGTTCTATCCTCCCACAGGCCCTGTGACCTATCTGGCCATCACTCAGGATGCCAATGGTGTCTTTAAGTTCGTGGCCGCCGAGGGTGTCAACGAGGAAGGCCCCATCTTCATGTTCGGCGACACCAACATGCGCACCAAGTTCTCACTGTCCTGCCGCGAGTTTGTCAATAAATGGAGCGAGGCAGGCCCCACCCACCACATGGCCGCTGCTGTTGGCCATCACATCGACACCATCCTGAAGGTGGCTAAGATTCTGAACATTGAGTGCGAAGTAGTATGCAGATAAATTTTTAAATAATAAACCGAAATGAAAGCAGAACTGATTGAAAAAGCGTATGCCGTAGCCAAAGAGCGCTACGCAGCCATCGGCGTCGACACCGACGCAGTACTTGACCTTCTCCAGAAGCAGCAGATCTCTCTGCACTGCTGGCAGACCGACGATGTGGTTGGCTTCGAGCGCAACGAGGCCCTCTCGGGCGGCATCCAGACCACAGGTAATTATCCCGGCCGTGCCCGCACCATCGACGAGGTGCGTCAGGACATCGAGTTCGTGAAGACGCTGCTCGCCGGCAACCACCGTCTGAACCTGCACGAGATCTATGGTGACTTCGGCGGCAAGTTCGTTGACCGTGACCAGGTAGAAGTAAAGCACTTCCAGAGTTGGATTGACTGGGCCAAGGAAAACAACATGAAATTGGACTTCAATTCGACCTCATTCTCTCACCCGAAGAGTGGCGACCTCTCGTTGTCGAATCCCGACAAGGGTATCCGCGACTTCTGGATTGAGCACACCAAGCGCTGCCGTCGCATTGCCGATGCCATGGGTAAGGCTCAGAACGACCCCTGCATCATGAACATCTGGGTGCACGACGGTTCAAAGGACGTGCCAGTACAGCGCAAAAAGTATCGCGAAATCCTCGCTGCCTCGCTCGATGAAATCATGGAGGAAAAACTGGACGGCGTGAAGAACTGCTTCGAGGCCAAACTCTTCGGTATCGGCCTGGAGTCGTACACAGTCGGCTCTCACGACTTCTACACCGCCTACTGCGCTACCCGCAAGCAGATGTACACTCTCGACACCGGCCACTACGAGCAGACAGAGAACGTCAGCGACTTCGTATCGACTCTGCTGATGTATGTACCCGAACTGATGCTGCACGTCTCTCGCCCGGTTCGTTGGGACTCTGACCATGTGACTATCATGAACGATCAGACCCTCGACCTCTTCAAGGAACTTGTCCGCAGCGATGCCCTCGATCGTGCCCATGTGGGTCTCGACTATTTCGACGCCTCTATCAACCGTATCGGTGCATATATTATTGGTACGCGTGCGACCCAGAAGTGCATCCTGCAGGCCCTGCTTGAGCCGAAGGCCAAACTGCGCGAGTACGAGGACAACGGCCAGTACTTCGAGCGTCTTGCCCTGATGGAAGAGGCCAAGTCGATGCCATTCGGCGCCGTGTTCGACTACTTCAATCTGAAGAACAACGTGCCCGTCGGCGAGGAGTTCATCGCCTGCATTCAGCAGTACGAGAAGGACGTTACCTCAAAGAGGTAATTGAATTGATAATTGACAATTGATAATCGATCATTAATGGAAATTATAATTGGTTTACTGATCATTGCTATCGGCGCGTTCTGCCAGTCATCGTGCTACGTTCCAATCAACAAGATCAAGGATTGGTCGTGGGAGTCGTACTGGATTGTGCAGGGTCTGTTCGCCTGGCTGGTGTTACCATTCCTGGGAGCCTTGTTGGCAGTGCCGACAGGGCACTCCCTATTTGAACTGTTCACCGCAGAGCAGTCGTTCAACATTTGGATGACCATCTTCTTCGGTGTGCTATGGGGCGTGGGCGGCCTGACCTTCGGCCTGTCTATGCGCTACCTTGGTGTGGCACTGGGCCAGTCGATAGCACTGGGCACCTGTGCAGGTCTGGGCACCATCATGGGCCCTGTGCTGCTCAACATTTTCTTTCCAGAACAGGACCCGCTGTCGAAACTGACATTCTCCGTCATCCTGGGAGTGGTGGTCTGCCTGCTGGGCATTGCCATCATCGGTGTGGCTGGCAGCATGAAGTCGGCTGGTCTCTCTGAAGAGGAGAAGAAGGCTGCCGTGAAGGACTTCAACTTCCCCAAGGGCCTGGCCATCGCACTGCTGGCTGGCTTTATGAGCGGCTGCTTTAACGTAGGTTTGACCTTCGGTGCCGACATCAACTTCGGAGAACTCACTGATCCCATGTTCCGCACGCTGCCCGCCACGTTCTTGGTAACCCTGGGCGGTTTCGTCACCAATGCCATCTACTGTTTCTACCAGAACCAGAAGAACAAGACGTGGGGTGACTACGCCAATGGTAAGGTATGGGGTAACAATCTGGTGTTTTGTGCACTGGCCGGTGCCCTGTGGTATTCGCAGTTCTTCGGACTGTCTCTGGGCCAAAGTTTCTTTGAGAAGGGCGGCACGATGTATGTGCTTTCATTCTGCATCTTGATGGCACTCAACGTGGTGTTCTCAAATGTTTGGGGCATCATCCTGAAGGAGTGGAAAGGCTGCTCAAACAAGACGATTGCCGTGCTGATAGCAGGCATCGTGGTACTGATCATCTCCACCTTCCTGCCCACTGTCATCGACAGTCTCAGCAAGTCGTAGAGCATCTTTTTTATAAGATGATGCGTTTTTTCGCGCAAAACATTTGGATTGTTCGGAAAAACGCATTATCTTTGCAAAAGGATTAACAATCATTAAGTATTTTTAAACTATAGTTATGAAGTACAGAGTATTACTTTCACTCGTCGCTGTCCTGTTCGCCATCAACGTGAATGCACAGGATGAGAAGGACTATCCCCATGCCTTCGTAGGTGTGCAGGGTGGTGTCATGAGATCTTACAATGGTTATGGTGTTGAGCGCAAGTGGGGTCCAATGGGTGCCATCAACTTGGGCTACAACTTCACCAATGTCTTTGGATTGCGCCTGCAGGCCAATGGAAGCACCTGGACGGCCGAAACGCCCAACGGTGACTTCAAGAGCAAGATTGGCAATATCGACCTCGATATGCTGTTTAATCTGTCGAACGTGTTCTTCCCCAACCAGAAGAACTTCGTGAACGTGATTGCTGTGGCTGGTGCTCCATTCAACATCGCTCTGCCCCATGCTTGGGTTGACAATTATGCCCGTAGCGTAGATGACGGCGACCGCTGGAATCCCGCATGGAAAGTTGGCGGCCAGTTGGAGTTCAACGTAGCCAAACATTGGGGTATCAACCTGGAAGGTGGTACCAACTATGTAAACCTGAAGACCGATGGTCTGAGGGATCACAACAGGTGGTGGCCCTATGCTATGGCTGGTGTAACCTATAAGTTCGGTTTCAAGAAGGCCAAGAAGGTCGAGCCCGTGGCTCCCGTTGTCGAAGAGCCCGCCCCTGTGGTGAAGCCCGAACCGAAGCCCGAGCCTAAACCCCAACCCAAACCTGAGCCTAAGCCCGAGCCCAAGCCCAAGCCCGTGGTGAAGCAGCCCGTGAAGATTACTGAGAACATCTTCTTCGATCTGGCCAAGGCTGAGATCAAAAGCGAGCAGGCTAACAAGGTGAATGACATCGTGAAGTGGGCCAACGAGCACCCTCAGGCCAACATCGTGCTGACCGGCTATGCTGATAAGGAAACTGGTAACGCCAAGGTGAACTACAAGATTGCCAAGCAGCGTGCCAATGCCGTGAAAGACGCCCTGGTGGCAAAAGGCATTGCCGCCGACCGTCTGCGCGTCGAGGTTAAGGGTGACACAGAGCAGCCCTTTGCCAACAATGACGACAACCGTGCCGTGATTGCCTTCGGCGAGGAGAAATAATCCCTCACCAGAGCGGATTCCCTAAAAAAGCCCCGATGCTTCACAGCATCGGGGCTTCCATTTTCATAATCAATATATAATAGTCAGTAGTTGTTTTATCGTTTGGAGCCGTTTATTATCTTGGCAGGTTAAAAGCCTTGGTCATCTCTTTCATTTGCTCATCACTCATGCCCTCGGGCTCGAAGCCCATAGCCTTGGCGTTGATGTAAATCTTGGCACTCTTCGAGAGCACGTCAATCTGGTCGAAGGCGTCCATCACGTCTGTGCCCTTGGCAAACACACCGTGCTTCTCCCACATCACCACATCATAGTCCTCAAGTTCCTTCAGTGTGGCATCAGCCAGTTCGTTCGAGCCGGGCAGGGTATAGGGCACGATACCCAGACCCAGCGGGCAGAAAGCCTTCGTCTCAGGAATCATCGACCACAGGATCTTGGTCAGCACGTCCTTGCCCAGGAACTCACGCTTATGGCTCATAGCCACCAGTTCGATGGGGTGCGTATGCACGGTGGCCTTGTAGCCAGAGTTCGTCTCTATCTGATGAGCATGCACAGTCAGATGGCTGGGCAGTTCACTGGTAGGCATCACGGGATTATCAGCAATGATCACATACGAAGCGCAATCATCCAGAATGCGAATCACCGAGCCGTTGTCCATCGGCCAGCGAGCCAAATCGCGCATGCGCTTGCCCGTACCTTTACAATAGAAGTAGCAGCCTTTCAGGGCCGGCAGGGTCACGCCAATCTGCTTCACATCACTGATGGCGGGCAAATTGCGAATCTCGTCGTCCACATACTCCGTGATGTTCACGGTGATGTTACCACCATTACGCTCGGCCCATCCGTTTTGCCACAGATAACCGGCTACCTCTGCTATTTTTTCCACCTCAGCCTTCAATGCCGGGCGGCCTTCCAGTATACTTTTCATTTCTGTATTACGTTATTGATTGTTAGCGAGTGCAAAGATATACCTAATTTTTGGCATTGAGCACTATATTTTGATATTTCCACCCCTAAAAAATGATTTTTCTCTTGATTTATATCAAGTGGAGCAATCGCGCATTCTCGCTTATGCATACCTTTGACTTGTCTGCCGAAAGTACTTTCGGCAGACAATAAAAATAAAAAATGTTTTTTTATTTTGTATTGTTCTCACTTATTCGTACCTTTGCAGTCGATGAACGAGAATGTGATAATCGTCGATGCCGACTTTGTGGACAAGGTGGTGTTCGACTTGACAGTGAACTTTGAGCGAATGCTGGAAAGGCGCATCCCCCAGGCTGACATGGCCCGATGGATAGAGTACTTGGCGCTGGACGGCGGTATGCGCAATGGAGACCACCAGACGACTGTGGTACTGATACACGACCACCAGACAACGGCGATGAACAACTTCCTGCCCAGCCGCTACGCCGAGGAACTGGAGGGTCAGGCATTCAAGGGCAACCTGGGGGAGTTTGCATTCGCGACTACCTCGGGCGAGACTTTTGTCAGCAAAGACGACCTGTTTCTCGACACCCTGCGCGTGGTGATGGAACAGAAGGAAGTGAAGCGGGTGCTGATAGTGCCCGATGACCTATTATATAATAAGGTTCGCGCAATGCTACGGCAGGCCGACGATACCGACAAGCACATCACCGTGTTTGCCATGCAACCCATGCCCGGCGGGCCGTTCCGTCAGGAGATTCTGGGCTACTCGCTGATGGCCGCACTGGGGATCAAGAGTGAAGAATTAAGATTTTAAACAAAAATATGGCAAGAGTATTAATGATTGGCGCCGGAGGCGTCGCTACGGTGGCAGCGTTCAAGATAGCCCAGAACGCTGATGTGTTTACGGAGTTTATGATTGCAAGCCGCCGCAAGGCGAAGTGCGACCAGATTGTGGAGGCCATTCACAAGGCCGGCTACACGCTGGACATCAAGACGGCACAGGTGGATGCCGATGAGGTGGAGCAACTCAAGGCGCTCTTCTCTGACTACAAGCCCGAACTGGTCATCAACCTGGCCCTGCCCTACCAGGACCTGACCATCATGGAGGCCTGTCTGGCTTGCGGCTGCTCCTATCTGGACACAGCCAACTACGAGCCGAAGGACGAGGCACATTTCGAGTACTCGTGGCAGTGGGCCTATCGCGAATGCTTTAAGGAGGCTGGTCTGACGGCCATTCTCGGCTGCGGTTTCGACCCGGGCGTGACCAGCATCTATACGGCCTATGCAGCCAAGCACCACTTCAAGGAGATTCAGTATCTTGACATCGTGGACTGTAACGCCGGCGACCACCACAAGGCTTTCGCCACCAACTTCAACCCGGAGATCAATATCCGCGAGATTACCCAGAAGGGGCTCTACTGGGAAGACGGAAAGTGGGTGGAGACCGAGCCGCTGGAGATCCACAAGGATCTAACCTACCCCAACATCGGTCCGCGCGATAGTTACCTGCTGCACCACGAGGAGATAGAGTCACTGGTCATCAACTACCCGACCATCAAGCGCGCCCGTTTCTGGATGACCTTCGGACAGCAGTATCTGAAGCATCTGGAGGTGATTCAGAACATCGGCATGAGCCGCATCGACGAGGTGGAGTACGAGGCTCCGCTGGCCGACGGCACTGGCACGGCAAAGGTGAAAATCGTGCCCCTGCAGTTCCTCAAGGCCGTGCTGCCCAACCCGCAGGACCTGGGCGAGAACTACGAGGGCGAGACATCCATCGGCTGTCGCATCCGCGGCATCGGCAACGATGGCAAGGAGCATACCTACTATGTGTACAACAACTGTTCGCACCGTGCCGCCTACGAGGAGACTGGTATGCAGGGCGTGTCGTACACCACCGGCGTTCCGGCCATGATCGGCGCCATGATGTTCTGCAAGGGTCTGTGGAAGAAGCCCGGTGTCTACAACGTAGAGGAGTTCGATCCCGATCCCTTCATGGAACAACTCAACAAGCAGGGCCTGCCTTGGCACGAGATTCACGACAGTGATCTGGAACTGTAAGAAAAAAGATTAATAACTATAACTGATTTCACAAACTATGGCAAAGAAAGAAGAAACTGAGGAGCAGTTGACCCCGCAACAGGAGAAACTGAAAGCCCTGCAGGCAGCCCTGTCGAAGATTGAGAAAGACTTCGGCAAGGGCAGCATCATGAAGTTGGGCGAAGAAAAGATAGAGAACGTAGAGGTGATACCCACAGGATCGATTGGCCTGAATGCTGCCTTGGGTGTGGGCGGCTACCCCAAGGGACGCATCATCGAGATCTACGGTCCGGAGTCAAGCGGCAAGACGACACTGGCCATCCACGCCATCGCCGAGGCCCAGAAGGCTGGCGGCATTGCAGCCTTCATTGATGCAGAGCACGCCTTCGACCGCTTCTACGCAGAGAAACTGGGGGTCGACGTGAACAACCTGTTCATCTCACAGCCCGACAATGGCGAACAAGCACTAGAGATTGCCGACCAGTTGATTCGCTCCAGCGCTATCGACATCCTGGTGGTCGACTCCGTCGCAGCCCTGACACCGAAGAAAGAGATTGAGGGCGACATGGGCGACTCTGCCGTGGGCCTGCATGCCCGTCTGATGAGCCAGGCCCTGCGTAAACTGACCTCTACCATCGCCAAGACCAATACCACGTGCATCTTCATCAACCAACTGCGCGAGAAGATTGGCGTGATGTTTGGCAACCCCGAAACCACCACTGGCGGCAACGCCCTGAAGTTCTACGCCTCAGTTCGTCTGGATATCCGCAAGGTGACCACGCTGAAGGATGGCGACCAGCCCATCGGCAACCAGGTCCGCGTAAAGGTGGTGAAGAACAAGGTGGCTCCTCCCTTCCGTAAGGCGGAGTTCGAGATCACCTTCGGCGAGGGCATCTCGAAGATTGGCGAGATTGTCGACCTGGGCGTGGAGTATGGCATCATTAAGAAGAGCGGTTCATGGTTCAGTTACGGGGAATCGAAACTGGCACAGGGCCGCGATGCCACGAAACAGTTGCTGAAGGACAACCCCGAACTATGCGAGGAACTAGAGGCCAAGATCATGGAAAAACTCAGAGAGCAGTAATAAAAAAGAGAGCGCATCAAAATGCGCTCTCTTTTTGTCCGTTGCCTTGTTCATGCAACTGTTATCCCTCTTTTCATCTCAGAGTTTCTTATACTTCAAGTCAATTTTCGTGTACCTGTGCTCACTATTCCAGTGCTCAAATAGTCCGAGAGGTTCTGCCAGGGGTTTGCCATCCTGCTTGTAGACGGTGCCGCTGGGGGGATTGGGAATACTGGCTGCCTCACGCAGGTACTCGTCGCAATAGTTCAGACTGCCGAACTCTGGCCATTCACCGATGATCATGTCCATGCCCACAGCATCGCAGGCCAGTTCGTCCTGTGACACAATGAGCGAGCAGGCCCAGTCACCATTGAAAGGCTCCTTCATCCACTTGGGATTAGGCGCGCCGTTCACGTCGCGTGAGCCGTAGGTGCCGTCAATCAGGTATAGCAGTGCCTTCTGTCCCATATTCTTATGCGCAATCCAGTCGACAAAGGTTTTGTAGCCAGGCTTGCCGTGACGCTTGTCCTGCGAGACATTGTTATGGGCATTCTGTCGCCAGAGCAGGTTGATGTCTGTGGCACCGTACCAGTTCTTCGATGTCAGTGTCACGCCAGGCCCAGAGTGCGTCTTCAGCAGGGCAGAGTTGATCAGATAGTCGGCATCGACGATACACTTGGCCAGTCCGCGCGCCATCTTGCCATTGTCGGTCGAGTAGACAATCTGTTCAGGATAGTAGTCACACTTCTCGCGTCCGTCGCCACCGATGTTGTCTATCATGCGTACCAGCGGGAATTCACGATGCACCTTGTTGAAGATGGAGTCGGTAATGGCACGACTGGGTTCGCAGAGCACGATGTCCTGCTGGCGCACTCCGCCGTCATGCACCAGAGAACGGACCAGTGCCAGCGTGACGAAAGGCGATGAGTTCAGTTCGATGGTGTCGTGGTGGGTAATGGCATTGTTCAGGTTCAGTTTGACGGCAATGCTTTCTCCTTTCTTGTAGCCTCGGTTGCCACGCCCATGAGTCTTATTGAAATGACGGAACAACGCCTGCCACGCCTTCTTGGCTGTCGGCTCGCCCGTCAGTTGCATCACCGCCTCAGGAATCATGGCGTCGGCCTTGGCCTGGTCGTTCCAGCGGTCTTCCACCCAGAGTCCGGTCTTTCCGTCCCACTTGGCCACGCCGGGCGAGTGTATCCACGCTACCCGTCCGGGGTGGATGCCACGCCCGACACCAATGGGCTGGTTGGGGCCGACGAAGAGTTTTGGTGCCTGTGCATTAAACTCGCCGAAGAACATTCGGTTGCGGTTCACTGCATCGTCGAGCAGTTGGATGGTGGTCGACGGGCCGAGGTCAGGATCTTTCCATGCACGGAGTTGCCACACCACGCGGCCGTCCTTGTCCACCTCGATGGCCTGCACGGGAGCGTTGGCCGTGTCCATGGGCTGTTTGTTCCATTCGTTGTACCAGTTGTTTATGAGATGGTTGCCATTTTTCAGTCGTACCGTCTTCTGCGGCTGTGTCACGCCATAGTCAGTGGTGTTCAACTGCCAGACGGTCTGCCCTTGGCGGTTAATCTCCTGAATCAGACCTTTGCGTCCAGTGACGAGCAGATTGCCGGTCTTGGGCATCTCCTGCACAGACCACGGCAGGAAGCCGCCCCAGCGGTCCACCTCCTTGCCGTCGCTGGTGTATTCGTGGATGCAGCCCAACGCCATGTTGGCCACGAGCAGTGTGCCGCGGCTCGACAGGCGGGCATTGCGGAACTGTCCGTGCACAGAGCCCCTTTCGCTGGTGGGGAGTTCGAACTCCCTGACGATGTTGAGACTCGGGATCTCCATCACCACAGCCTTAGCGGGGTGTCCGTTCTCCACAAATACCACGTGGGTGCGGCCGATGGGCTGGATGGTGTGAATCTCTGTCCCCTCTGGTGCAGCATACTGCCAGACAGTCTGTCCGTCGGCGTCCACTTCGGCCACGCCATACTGATGAGCCACAAGGATATGCCCGTCAGTCATCAGCACGGCATCGCTGATTTCGCCACGCCCCAGTCTGTCCCTGTAACTCCAGCGAACCTGCCCGTCCTTGACAATAAACATACGACGCTGTTTGCTCTGCCCCGCATAGAAGAAATTGTGCCGGGACAGCGACTCGTCAGATTGCTCCGTAGCAGGCTGCGCCATGACGTCAGCAAACGCCAGAAGAGTCATAAGAATTGTACAAATAGTCTTTTTCATATACTTGTCTTATTTCAATTATTGTGCAAAGATATAAATTATTTTTGAAACAGCAAAGGAATTCATTTCTTTTACCTGATGACAACTTTTTTCCTGTCGACGATATAGACCCCCTTCTTCAAATGATGCACGCTCATTCCCGCAGACGCGCCTACCCGTAGCCTCATTCCCGCTGACGCGCCTACCCGTAGCCTTTGCCCATTGATGTTGTAGACAGAGGAAGAACCGTCTTGCGAAAGGACATGGTTGTCTACGAGCGAGGGAATGTCGCTATCGGACACTACGGCCGCTATCGTGTAGATATGGCATCCGCTGGTATTCTTTACGTAGATGTCCACCTTGCCGCCTGTGTCGGAGACGCCGTCGGGCAGCGTCCAGCCACTCCACGTGTAGGTACCCAGGGCATCGGGCGTGTAGTTATCACCTATTCGCACCAGCGAGCCGTTGTCGCTCATGGCATAAATGCCCACGCCACGCCCCTGGCCGTTGCGGTGCGACTCGACGCTCATGGTGATGTCTGTACCCTCAATGACGTCAGGGATGTAGAAACAATAAGGCGGGTTGTTACCAATGCCAAGCCAGAGATACTGCTTACCGGCATAGGTGCCAATGTCCGTTGAACCATAGTCGACGGCTATGGCCAGCGAGCGCCCCTGACAGTAGGCATCGCTGAACATCAGACCTCTCAACTCGCTGATGGGCACGCCGTTGGCTTTCACCTCACCAGCCTGATTATCCTGCAGCCAGAAGCAACGATTGTTTGCAGCCTCCATCTTGTTCAGGTATTCCACGTCGCTCCATCCTGTCTCATCGCCCATCTCTGCATCAGCAATGAGGTTGTCCATTGTCTGCTGACTCCAGTTTGTAAAGTCCCATTTGCGTAATACACCTGTGGCCTGTTCGGTACTGTTGCTGCGGCAAGTAACGCTAAAACCGACGGGGACGCGGTCGCCGTGGATGCCCGTCAAAATGAAGTTGAACGTGTAGTTGCCAGCCTCGTGGAAAGTACCCTTAACGCTGAGTGTGGGATTCTCTTCGCCTTCGATGGTGTATGCAATGTCGCGTGGCAGTCCGTCGTGCTTCTCGCCGGCCACAGTGTAGCCGTTGTACTCTATATTCTTCACATCCTTGGTGGCGAAAGTCCACTCCACCTGTTCATCCTCCTTGACCACAAAGCGCCTGCCGTTGTCGGTCATGGTGGGCATATTCAGGTCGGGCAGGTAGTAGCCCAGGTGTGGTGGCTGATTGTAGGCCACGTTCTGCCAGCAGACCCCCATGCGGTAGGTATGGTCGTGCATCAGCGTTGGTACACGGTATACAGTAGGGATGTCAGTTGAGTAGATGGCAAGACAAGTTTCCAAGTCGGAAGCCCTGTACAGAATGACCTCTTCGCGCCAGTCACCCAAAATGTCTGCTGAGAGGCACGGTGTGTTTTTCGAGCCATTGCAGGTAGAACTTGGCCCCAGATCACCGAAAGTAACAAGGCGCGTAGTTCCGCTGCCATTCCACTTGTCAAGTTTATTTCCGTCCAGCAGTTCTTCTTGTAGGTCGCCGTCCCAATAAATGCGGAAATTAGTAGACCCCACTTTATCAGATATAGCCTCCCCCGTCAAAGCACTGCGAGCCATCTTGTCACTGCTCCAGAAAAGTGATGCGTGCACTCGCGCATCGAAGTGTCCGGCGATGCCCCGACCATTGTCTATGCCTGCAGGTCCGCCTTTCAGGAGGACTTCGCCTGTTTTTGCGTCGTGCAGATCCCAAGCATAAGTACCTTTTTCTTCGTGAACTTGGTACAATTCCAGACCAGGACGCTCTGGGTTATGGTCGGCTAAATGCATGGCGTCTCCATGACCAAAGCCTGTAGCATAGAGCAAGGTGCCGTCGTGATCCAGCGCTGCTGCACCCCAGATAATCTCATCCCGCCCATCACCGTCAACATCGGCTACAGAGAGATTGTGGTTGCCGTTTCCATACATCGTACCGCTACCACCGCCACTCGTGGGAGTCTTGCCGGCCAGCGTCTTAGTCGTGCCGTTGCCGTCAGCATCAAATGTAGTCAGTCTGTAACTATTTTTCGCAGCATGAGCACTAAACCATTTCTGCTTAAGATGTTGTCCGTCGAAGTCTACTGCCCAAATATAGGCGTAAGTGTAGTATCCGCGGCTGAAAATGCCACTGGCCGCTTTGTCCGGGCCGTCGAGGTGAGCCACGGCAGCCAGATAACGCTCGCCCCGGTTACCATAACTGGCATAGTCGGTGCGCCCATTGCGGTCATCCCAGTTGAAGGAGCCCCGCGCTTCTCCACCATAACCTGCGTCACGGTTGGGGTTATAAAATATTGTGTGTATGGCTTCGCCCGTCTCTCCATTGAAGACCGTCAACCACTCCTGGCCGCCAGTAATCTTACCGTCACCGTTACGATAAATGGTACTGTTGCTTGCATTCCTGATAACGTCCTCGGTTGCTTTCTGATTGACGTAGTTTCCTTTGCCATCCTTCGTCCCTGGTGCCGTTTTGAGCATCATCTCTGCTCGTCCGTCACCATCGAAGTCATAGACCATGAATTGCGTATAATGTGCACCGGCACGAATGTTTGGTCCCAAGTCGATACGCCAGAGAAGAGTACCACTGAGTTTGTAGCAGTCAATAAACACATTGTCTGTTACACCACCCTGCGAGTTGTCTTTGGCATTAGAAGGGTTCCATTTCACAAAGATTTCGTACTCACCGTCTCCGTCGACATCTCCCACTGAGCAGTCGTTGGGGTCATACGTTCCGCCATTGGCACCCTTGGCAGGGCGCTGCAGTACCAGTTTTTTGTAGTGTTGTGTCCAAGGCGTGACGACATCGGTGGTATCAACAGGGGAACCGTCAACCAGCGTAACGATCTGGTATTTGCTTGATGTGCGACCTCCTGCATCGGTGTAGTTGGTGGCAAAGAGGTCGGTGACCACTGTCTCTCCGTCGCGCAGGAGGTTGAAGGTGGTAGCGGGGGCGTCGTAGCCCAGCGAGCGCCAACTGACGAACATGCCAGATCCAGATGCCGGCAAAGCAATGAGCCCGCGATCGAGATGCTCCATCTGGCTGACGGGCGTGTCCTGTGCTTTGACGGCTGTTGCGGTAACCACAAGGGTTGCCGCAACAGCAATATTAAAACGTATGTTCATGGTACTTATTTCAAGATGATTTTCCTGGATGTCCCGTCGCTATAGTGCACGATGTTGATGCCACGGCACATTTGCTGCAGGCGAACACCATTGATATTGTAGAAGGTGGTAGGTACAGCCGTTTCACGCGTGGTCTGCATGATGCCAGTCTGTTGTTCCTCTATGAGTTTCTTCGACTCCTCGCCCTCATTGGTGATGTATATATTGAAAATTCCTGCACGCGGCCCATTGTTGACGGTGCGCATGCGTGTATAGACCGGAGTGGTCTCCTCGTAACTGCGCACATACATTTGGTAGAGCCTGCGTGTGGGGTTCAGGTCTATAGTATCACCCAGTTGTTTCCACCCCGCGTCTTCAGCCTCGGGGTCGGTGGCCACCTCCACTACCAGACGTGCGTATGGCGAGCCTTTGTAGTTGACAATGTAGGTCACGTAGTCGAACGGTCCTGCAATGGGTTGTGTGGTCTGTATCTTGGCACTGGCAGGATACTGTGTGTCCCAGTCGAAGAAATTGATGATAAACGGTGAGACAGGCAGGCAGGTATCCTCGTCCTCAACTGTAGCAGGGTTACAGGGGCCGCTACCCGAATCGCCGTAGTTCAGTTCAGGGTTAGCCCCCTCCCAAGATACGCGCTGTCCGCGTGAGCGCAGGCTCCATCCGTTCTCGAAGTCAACCTTCTCCTCGCTGTTCAGTTTGTGGTGTACGATGCTGTCGTTGCCGTCGCTGCCTACGACAGTTTCATCAAACTCAGGGTCGTAGTAAGGATAGTTGTTGGTGTTAGCCCAACTGAAGTAGTATCCAGCATTGCTTGCCGACTTGTTTGTACGCTCGTAGTAGGTGTCCTGGTTGGCATCCATCTGCGCCAACACATCTATGCGCACATGAGGATTCATAACGCTGACCTGCTGTGATGTCACCTTTGAGTCGAGATAGCCCTCACATGTCTGGAACGCATACACGGTCTTGCCTCGTGTCAGCGTGATGGGTCCGTTGTACGGACTGCTCTTCTGTGTTGTGCCATCACCCTTGTAGTTATAGTATATCTTGCTGCCCTCCAAGTCACTGCTGATGGTGACAATGGTCTTCCCGTCCTGTTTCTCGAAGGCGATGATTGGCATTGGCGCCATGACCCTGAGGTCTACGTCTTTCTCAGCCACAGGACTCAGCAGGTATCCTTCTCCTTTGGCTATTGCTTTCACTGTCATTTCCTGGCTCAGCGTGAATGGTCCGGTGTATGGCGTGCTCTGCTCTGTCGGTTCGCTTCCGTCGGTGGTGTAGTATATCTCAGCCCTTGGCAGGTTGACGCTGATGCTTACAATGGTGCTCATGTCTTCATACTGCAGTGAAATGACGGGCGTCGGGGTTTGGGTGATCGGCGCTTTCGAACTGCCCAGCAGTTTGGCTGCGTTTGTCAGGAGTTGTGGCGATGCCGCCTCGGGCATAATCTGCTGCGAGTAAGGTATGTAGATGTAGCCGTTGTGCCCAATGTTGTGAGTATGTATGGCAATGGCCTGGGGCTTCTCGTATGCTGTTGCAAGCACGGGGTCGTCGGCAAAGATGCCGCTCAGTGTAACGCATGGGTATGATGAGCCGCTGGTCATCAGCACTCCATAGATGGGATTTTCGGCTTCTGAGTCGCTGAACAGTTCCAGCCCCTTGAAAAGGCTGTGGGCAGGATTGGCAACCACGGCCACATCCGTGCCAGACTCCACCACCTGTCCGCATCCCCAAATCTCGTACAGCGAGGGGTTGAGGTTGAGCATAGGCAGGAATGGCTGCAGTGTCCATAGCGATTCCACGGCCTTGGCGTTGTTGACCGTAGAACTGATGACCACGGCATCGTAGGCATCCAGTTCTTCGAAAGTCAGTGCGCGGTTGGCCTGTATAGCCGTCACCTTATTATTATAGTCGCCGCTCATACTCTGGTAGGCCAGGTCTGCTCCCAGTTCGCCATCATACAGGAAGGCCACATTACTTGCTTCAGTATTCTCGCCAATCTCAATAGTGTAGATGTGGCATCCGCTTGTAGGCTTGACATATATGTCCACCATTCCGCCATTATCAGCAACACCTTCAGGCAACATCCAGTTCTCCCAGGTGTGGCTCTCGCGTGCATCGGGTGTGAAAGTGTCGCCAATGAGTTGCATATTGCCGTCGGCGTCCATGAGATATATTCCAACGCCGCGCCCTTGTCCGCTGCGGTGCGACTCCACGCTCATTGTTATTTTCTCTCCCACCATCACGCTTGGTATGCGGAAAGCATAAGCAGCATTGTTAATTCCAAGCCACAGATACTGTCCTTTGTCGTAGGTGCCGATGTTTGTCGACGGATAGTCCACGGCAATGGCCAGCGAGCGGTTTGTGACATATTCCTGGCTAAAATCCAGCCCCTCGAGTTCTGCAATGATCTGGCCGTTGGCTTTCATCGTGCCATAGTTGTTCCCATCCTGGTACCAGAAGCATTTGTTGTCCACGGGTGTGGAAGAGCCTAAGTATTCCTGGTCACTCCATCCCACGTCATCGCCCTGCTCTGCATCTGCTATGAGATTGTCGATGGTCTGCTGGCTCCACTTCGTGAAGTCCCAGCGACGGTAGCCCTGTGCTTCAGCGACTATTGTCGCCATGAAAGCCATGAGTGTTAGAATAATAATCTTTTTCATAGTTTTTAATATTATAAAGTTGTTATTTAATGTTTTCTTTTGCAAGCCAAGGATTATCTTTGTAATCTCGGCAGCAAAGTTAAGGATTACAGGAGAAAAACGCCCGCCATTTTCTCGTCAGATAGCATCCACGTTTTCGTCAAACTTGTCTTTGATGAGAAAATGTATGTTGAATGCTATTTATACAGATCGCCTACTGCCGACAGACGGAAAATCGTCAATCAACATACACAAATCAGTAACCGAGGAAGAAAAAAACATGAAAAAGGCAGGATTTATTAATCTTTTTCATTATCTTTGCAGCATTCAACTCAATAATAGAAAATTATGAAGAACGCTTTCTTGATTATCGCCGTCTGCCTACTGGCAGTTTGCGCACAGCCTACCGTTGCACAGATAGGAACACGATTCCCGTCAGAACGCAAAGTTATTCAGGATCCTAAGACTGGCGTGAAACTGGTGTTCCTGACCAGCAAGAGTGGAACTGGAGATTCCAAGATCTACCAGACGCATAATCAGTGGACAGCCGATGGGAAGTGGGTCATATTCCGCTCCAACCGTGTGAAGGGTGAAGCCATGGCCGTCAATGAAGAGACGGGCGACATCGTTCAGGTGACTGAGGGCGGCTATACGGGCATGCTCTGCGTGGCCCGCAAGTCGATGAATCTTTACATAATGCGTCCGTCAATAGATAAAAAAGGTGTACGCATAGGTATGGAGGTTGTTGAGATTGATTTGGAAAAGTTATTTGCCGACTCCGAAGTTGGCAAATTGAAAAAGAAATCAGCCTACGAACGCATCTGCGGCGTCATTCCCGCCGAGATGTGCAGCGAGGGTGATATGGCACTCGACGGCAGCGAGGCGTTTGTCTATTTCCGCCTTGACAAGGAGTTTGCGCGTAAGTATCCCATCGCCGAACAGATTGCTCCAAACTTCGGCCCGCGCAAGATGGGTGCCGGACCTGGCGGCATCGGCAAGATGGATCTCGCAACGGGAGTGTCAGAGCCCGTGGTGGCTGTCCATTTCAAGGTAGGACATATACAAGGTAATCCATGGCATCCCGGGGAAGTCATCTTCTGTTGGGAGACAGGAGGCAAAGCCCCACAACGCACCTGGATCTGCAATGCTGACGGTACAGGCCTGCGCCCCATCTACCGAGAAACGGAACATGACTGGGTGACCCATGAGGCCGTGATCAGCGAAGACGAACTGGTCATTGCCATCATCGGCCACCGTCCTATCAAAAGGGGCGAACAGCGACAAATAGACGGACTGGAGTCGTTCGCTACTTCAGACGACTGGGGACCTTCGGGTACGAAAGAGTATGCTACGGGTATTGCCGTTGTCAACATGCGTACACGTGAGTTAACCCTCGAGGGACAGGTGCCGGGCGATAATTTTTGGCATGTGGCAGGTTCTCAGGATGGCCACTGGGTGGCGGGTGACGACTTTGCTCGGGAACTGTGGCTCATAGACCGACATACCGGTGAACGAATCTTGCTGACGGCTGGCCATAAGACCACTGCCCGCGACCATGTACACCCGACATTCAAGCCCGATGGCACTGAGATAGAGATACAGTCGGCCATGCTCAGTGAAGACGGACGCTCCATGAACATCTGCATCGTCCGCCTGCCGCAACATCTTACGAACAGATATAAGAAATAAGTCATGAAACGCATTTCATTTATCATTTTTCATTTGATCGCCTGTGTCGCACTGCTTTCGGCACAGCCGGCCGTGAACGACAGCAACACGCCACTACACCTGATGAAACCGGCTTACCGGGTGGGCTACGGCATACCCACGACAGAAGAAGTAAAGCAGACAACTGACCGCGTGCTACGCTACATAGAAAGCGAAACGCCAGCCACGCTCGTCGACAAGAGAACGGGGCGTGAGGTGACCCGACTGAAGGACATCGATGAGAACACCCAACTGAAGCAGGGCGGTTTCCGCCTGACCAGTTACGAGTGGGGTGTCACCTACTCAGGTGCGCTGGCTGCATACGAGGCGACGGGTGACGAGGCTTACCGCGACTACGTGAAGAAACGCCACCAACTGCTGGCCAGCATCTTCCCACACTTCCAGAAACTTCACAAAGAAGGCAAACCGATTGACGTCAACATTCGGCGTGTGGTGGATCCCCATGCGCTCGACGATGCAGGAGCCGTGTGCTGTTCGATGATAAAAGCCACGCTGAGCGACAGGGCTGGTGACGGCGGACTGCGCCCGCTTATTGACAACTACGCAGACTATATAGTGAACAGGGAGTATCGACTGGCGGACGGCACCCTTGCCCGGCTGCGCCCGCAGCGGAACACTTTGTGGCTGGATGATATGTTTATGGGCATTCCGACGATAGCCTATATGGGCAGAATGACGGGCGAGCAGGAGTACTATGACCAGGCAGCCAAGCAGGTCTTGCAGTTTGCACAGCGTATGTGGGTTCCTGAGAAGAAACTGTTCCGCCACGGATGGGTGGAAGAGGAGGCGTTCCATCCTGCCTTCTACTGGGGCCGTGCTAACGGCTGGGCTATCCTGACGATGTGCGAAGTACTGGATGTGTTGCCAGAGAATCATCCAGACCGGCAGCAGATATTAGACCTGTTGCGCCAACACGCCCAGGGACTGGCCGCCCTGCAGCATCACGATGGATTCTGGCATCAGTTGCTCGACCGTCCCGACACCTATCTGGAAACATCGGCCACTGCCATCTATGCCTACTGCCTGGCACATGCCGTCAACAAGGGATGGCTCAGTGCCAGGTCTTTTGGCCCCGTGGCACTGTTGGCCTGGCACGCCATCGCATCGAGTGTCAACGAAATGGGGCAGGTGGAAAATGTGTGTGTGGGCACGGGTATGGGCTTCGATGCCGCTTTCTATGCCTACCGCCCTGTCCACGTGATGGCAGCCCACGGCTACGGCCCCGTTCTGTGGGCTGGTGCGGAGATCATCAACCTGCTGCGCCGGCAGCATCCGAAACTGAACGACTCGGCTGTGCATTTCTACGATGACGAGGTGCCCACTGACCAGCCTATATTCAACTACGACGGAAAAATGAGATGAACGGTTTCCTGGCCATACTGCTTTTTTCACTGAGCATACTCGGGGGACACGCCTACTCCCATGAACGGATAGACGTCTCCAGCGGGCTATCGAACAACCAGGTGCTCTGTCTGGCAACAGACAATGAGGGCTACGTCTGGGTGGGAACGGAGGCCGGACTGAACCGCACGGGAGCCGGCATCTGTACAAAATTCTACAGGCCACAGGGATGGCAGCACGGGCATAGGGGAAACGGCGACAAGGTGATGTCGCTCTACTACGACAAGCAGAGCGGGATGCTCTTCGCAGGAACAGAAAGCGGACTGGACATCGTAGATAGTCGGACGGGGACCTACAGGCGGGCCACGGGCGACAGTCTGCTGAACTATGGCGTGCAGGACATGGCAACAGACCACAAGGGCGGCGTATGGCTGTTCTACGACAACGGGCAGGTGCAACACGTGGACTGCGGGAGCCTGAGCGTGAGGGCCCTGCCGACAGAGACGCGAAAGGGTAACCGGAGCGGACTGGACGATGGGAACGGCTGTCTGTACATAGGGCATGGCAATGGCGGCATGAGCATCGTAGACAGTCGTACGGGCGAGACCCTATGCACGTATGCTCACGACAACGACAATCCAACGAGTATCCCAGGAAACAACGTGAGATGTATCTATCAGGACAGTCATCGTCGGATTTGGGTAGGCACAGACCAGGGGCTGGCCGTGTTTCATCCCGTCGAGGGTACTTTCCAGGAAATAAGGCAAAAGGACAGTCCGTATAGTGACAACGTGTTCGACATCCGGGAAATGTCCGACGGACAACTTTATGTGGCCTGCGACGTGGGAGGCGTCAGTACCGTTGACTGCCACCGGATGGCGTATACGGAGCAGCCGCCCTACGCATTGTCATCGCTCAACTCACGCTGCCTGCTGGAAGATCGCTATGGAAACATCTGGATAGGCAGCCATAGCAGCGGCATTGATTTCGTGCCGAAGAGGGAGCCGCTGCTCCATCAATTGCCTTACAGGAACGCCCAGGGAGGCAGGCAGGCTGTCTATGCCATTGCTAATGACGGACAAGGGCAACTATGGGTGAACGGTGAGGATGAAATCAGCCTGTGGCAGGGAATGACGAGGCGGGGCTCGTGGCACATCTCGGCTGCCCGGAACCGGGCTCACTCATACGCCAGAAGCATGATGGTGGACAAGAGCGGGCAGGTATGGCTGGGAATGGAGGACGAAGGCGTGATCAGATTTGATCCGCAAAAACATAGATTCGAGAAAATAGACATAGGCTATGACTCGCCTGACATACACTGCTTCTTTGAAGACAGGGACGGGAGTGTCTGGATAGGAAGCGAGTTTGGCATCTGCGTATATAAGAATGGTGCCGTCAGCCACCGGGAGGACATCGACCGGATGGTCTGCAAGGCCCCTGTCACCAGTTTCGTCAGACTCGGCGAGTCGCTGCTGATGACAACCCAAGGCTATGGCGTAACGCTGTACGACTGTGATACAGGGACCTACCGACAACTACACTTGAGTGACGGACTGCCAACAGAAAACATCAATCAGGCACTGACGGATGGGAAAGGCGGCGTCTGGTTGGCCACTAAGAGGGGAATCGTCTTTCTGCCAGATATCAAGAACAAGAAAGACATCGTTTGTTATGACAATAGGCACGGGCTGGCTGACAATCAGGTGCAAGCCATTGCCCTCGACCGTCAGGGAAGGATTTGGGCCAGCACCTTTACTCACATAGCGTGTCTTGATGGCGAGCAATTCCACAACTACAACGGCTTTGCCCGCCAGCAGATAGGCGGCTTCGTAACAGGCTCAGTAGCACAAATGCCTGACGGCGGCATCGCCTTTGGATCGTCCAACGGCGTTTGCTACGTCAACCCCGATATGAGAGGCGCAGAAAACGATGCTGCCCTGCCCAAAATTGCCGTCTGTAACATCTGGCAGCCCACTGCCGACGGCACCGAGGCCATCAGCCTCCTGCCCAACGCGGGAGGACGGATAGAACTCAACTACCAGCAAAACACATTTCAGATAATAACGACGGTTGACAACTACGCTCAGTTGGGATTTGTGGATATGGCCTACATGATGAAAGGACTGGAGGACAAGTGGTATGACCTGGATGACAAGATGGAAGTCACGTTCCGAAGTCTGCCACCAGGCAAGTACACCTTTATCCTAAAGGCAAAACTGAAAAACCAAAACTGGGAGGAGGCCCAGGAAACCCGGCTCACGGTCAATATAGCCCCGCCGATCTGGCGGTCATGGTGGGCATGGATAGTCTATGCGCTGTTGACAACGATTTCAGTATGGTACATCTTCCATGCCTACAAGCGTCATCTGGCATTGCAAAACTCGCTGGAACTATCACGGCGCGAAAGTCTGCAGAAGCAGGAGTTGAACGAAGAACGCCTGCGATTCTTCACCAACATCACCCATGAACTGCGAACGCCACTGACCCTCATTCTCGGGCCACTGGAAGATCTTGCCGCAGACAACAGTCTGACGCCAGCGAGCAGGAGGAAGGTGGAAACGATCAACAAGAGTGCTGGGAGACTGCGCGCCCTGATCAACCAGATACTGGAATTCCGCAAGACGGAGACACAGAACCGACATCTGACCGTTGCACGAGGCGACATCTGCCAGGCAGTCAAGGAAATCGTCATGAACTATCGCGAACTGAACCGCAATCCTCTGGTGGAAATCCGCTATCAGCAGCAGGGGCAGCCACCCACGGTGTATTTCGATTCTGAGGTCATCTCTACCATTCTCAACAACCTACTCTCAAATGCTGTCAAGTATACCGAGCAAGGCAGTATCACGGTTACAGTTGAAGACAAGGACAAAGAGGATCTCCTGATTCATGTAGCCGACACGGGCTATGGCATCTCAGCCGAGGCACTGCCCCACATCTTCGACCGCTACTATCAGGCCAAGGGTAGCCACCAGGCATCAGGCACTGGCATTGGGCTTTCGCTTGTAAAAGCACTGGCCGACCTCCACGAGGCCCAAATAGCAGTTCAAAGCGAGGAGGGCAAAGGCTGCGAGTTTGTACTTACGCTGTCAGTGGCCAACACCTACCCCAACGCATTACACAAGGAAGACAATGGTGAGTACCAATCGTCCGATGGTGAGAACCAACTGGCTGATGGCGAGAACCAGTCGTCCAAGAAAGACGAGCGTCCACTTCTGTTAGTTGTAGAAGATAATGAAGATATACGCCAATACATCGCCGAATCGCTCTCCGACGACTTCCAGATTCTCCAGGCAAGAGATGGACAAGAAGGTTTGGCACTGACTACAGAGAATGTGCCAGACCTGGTGGTGAGTGACATCATGATGCCAAAGATGAACGGCATCCAAATGACCAAACTGATAAAGGACAACATACAGACCTGTCACATACCAGTCATATTGCTAACAGCCAAGGATACTGACGAAGACAAGGAAGAAGGCTATGACAGCGGAGCCGACTCCTATCTGACCAAGCCCTTCACGGCGAAACTGCTGACCAGCCGTATCAGAAACCTGCTTGCCAGCAGAAGGAGGTTGGCTGAACTATTGAGTTCGAGCGGTATAGACAATATCCCGTCCAGCACCCCGTCGCCTCAAAGCACCTCTGCCGTCTCGACCGTGAATTCATGCAGCGACTGAATAGCACCATCGAAGAGCATATCATGCAGACCGACATCGATGTGCCTTTCCTGACCGACAAGATGGCCATGAGTCACAGCACCTTCTATCGTAAGGTCAAGGCCTTGACAGGTCTTACTGCCAAGGAATATGTACGCAAACAAAAACTTCGCCACTGCTATAAACTACTTGAGAGCGGTGATTACAATGTGACTGAGGCGGCCATGATGACAGGCTTCAACCAAATGGCACATTTCCGGGAAGTATTCAAAAAGGAATTTGGCATACTGCCATCCGACCTTACAAAAGGCAAGGTCCAGGGGACATGATGCTTGTCTTTCTCCCCTGTCGCTTTCTCTTTCATACTGCAAAGATACAAAAAAGAAATCAGGCGAATGCAAGTTTTTGCCCGACAATTTTTCATCGTCGGGCAAAAATGATTATTTCAGTTTGCTGATGCTGCGCACCTTCTTAGTGGCCTTGTCGAAGAAAACACAGGCATAGGGACGGCCAAGCTCATTGTAGACCCAGGTGTACATATCTTTCTCCTCGCCGTGGCCGGTGGGCTCGCCGAGGGCCAACTTCACCTCATTTTCCGTGAAGCCCTTGCGTACAATGCTCTTCTGCACATCGCTGAAGTTGGCCTGACGCACGCCGGGCATCGACAGCGGGTTGCCCCATGCAAAGAGGCTGGTGAACAGATCCTCACGCTGGCCGTCGATGTCGCCGGCCACATTCGTGCTCTGGAAGGTCACCTGCTTGGTATAGGTTCTGCCAGTGCTTTCGCCCGTGAGTGTCATCTTGACATAGTGTGTGCCACGCTGAGCGCGGATGTCCTTGATGGTGAAAGTTGACAGGCGTGCCACACGGGTGCGCTGGCCATCCTGGGCAAACATCTCCGTATTGTAGAGCGTGAACACCTTCTTGCCTACATACTGACGATAGCCGCCACTGGCTGCCAAACTGTCACCCGGCAGTTCGAAAGCACCCGTGAAGGTGTGGATCTTCATGTTGCTAATGTCGAACTCATCGTCGCGCATACCGCTATTGGTACGGCTGATGGCCACGTTCTGATAGAACTCTCGGCCCTTGCTGTCGGCCACGATGATCTTCACGGGGAAACTGCGGGTGCCTACACCGACGGCCACCACCTTCACCTCCGTACCCTCAGGCACATCGAGTATCGTCTTGAAGCCGTCGCCATCCACCTCGGTGTCTACATAATATTCGTCGGCCATGGTGAACAGCACCTTGTCGCGGAACAAGTCGATGGCCGTGTCCACATCGCCCAGATAGGCCAGCGTGGGAACGCCGAACTTGCCGTAGCAGTAGTCATCAAACGATGCCGTGGGAATCTCGTAGTAGTAAGCCTTGCCGTCGTCCTCGCAGACAAAGTTGATATGCTCGTGCAGGCCGCCCGTGTTCTCGTGGCCCTTGTAGACCATGATCTTGTGGCGCAGCGTACGGCTGCTGACCATCTGTCCCGTGGCAGCGTCGGCAAAGGTCTTGATGACCATGTCCTTTTTCTCAGGAATCACCATGAAGCGCATCCCATCTTTCCAGTCACACAGACTGACATAGCGGAAGTAGCGTCCCAGGAAGTCCTGAGGTTCCTCCTGTACCTTCTCCCCACCCTGACCGTTCTCAGCCTGCTCTGCCACGGCAGCCTTTGCGGCTCCCTTGGTCTTCACGATGTACTTGTTTCCTTGTGCCTGACCCGTCAGCACCATCAGGGCCGCAGCGGCGACAATCATCAGTTTCTTCATAACATTAGTTGTATTATTCGCCTGCAAAGATAGGAAAAAGTTTTCATACTTGTGCCAAAATGGCGCAACAAATAGTCGTTTCTTGTGAAATTTTATACTTTTGGCACACGCTTTGCTACCTACTTAGCGATAAACATTAGTAAACAACAATTAAAAAATATACAATTATGGGAAAGATTATTGGTATTGACCTGGGTACAACTAACAGTTGTGTTGCCGTGTTCGAAGGCAACGAGCCCGTTGTGATTGCAAACAGTGAAGGCAAGCGTACAACGCCTTCTGTGGTAGGTTTCGTCGAGGGTGGCGAGCGCAAGATTGGCGACCCCGCCAAGCGTCAGGCTATCACCAACCCGAAGAACACCGTCTACTCTATCAAGCGTTTCATGGGTGAGACTTGGCAGCAGACCGAGAAGGAAATCTCGCGCGTACCTTTCTCCGTAGTCAACGAGGGTGGCTATCCCCGTGTAGACATCGACGGCCGTAAGTACACGCCGCAGGAGATTTCGGCTATGGTGCTCCAGAAGATGAAGAAGACCGCTGAGGACTATCTGGGACAGGAGGTGACCGATGCCGTCATCACCGTGCCTGCCTATTTCAGCGACTCTCAGCGTCAGGCCACGAAAGAGGCTGGTCAGATTGCCGGTCTGAACGTGCGTCGTATTGTCAACGAGCCTACGGCTGCTGCTCTGGCCTATGGTATCGACAAGACAAACAAGGACATGAAGATTGCCGTCTTCGACCTCGGTGGCGGTACTTTCGATATCTCTATCCTCGACTTCGGCGGTGGCGTGTTCGAGGTACTCTCTACAAATGGTGACACCCACCTGGGTGGTGACGACTTCGACCAGGTGATCATCGACTGGCTGGTGCAGGAGTTCAAAAACGACGAGGGTGCCGACCTGAAGAGCGACCCGATGGCCATGCAGCGTCTGAAGGAGGCTGCCGAGAAGGCTAAGATCGAACTGTCTTCTACGACATCTACGGAGATCAACCTCCCCTATATCATGCCTGTTGCCGGCGTGCCCAAGCACTTGGTGAAGACGCTGACCCGCGCTAAGTTCGAGCAGTTGGCCCACAACCTGATTCAGGCTTGTCTCGTGCCTTGCCAGAACGCCATCCGCGATGCAGGCATCTCTACTTCCGATATCGACGAGGTCATCCTCGTGGGCGGTTCGAGCCGTATCCCCGCTGTGCAGACCCTCGTGAAGAACTACATCGGCAAGGAGCCCAGCAAGGGTGTCAACCCC